>NZ_JBHSOF010000001.1:0-472013 GCF_042656005.1 Kitasatospora misakiensis
CTCGCAGTGGGCGAGGAGTTGGTCGAGCGCGTCGCGGTCGCCGGCGATGACGGTGCTGGTGGGGCCGTTGTGGGCGGCGATGGTGAGTCGACCGTTCCAGGGGATGAGGAGTTCGGCCGTGTCGTCGGAGGGCAGCGGGATGGAGGCCATTCCGCCCTGGCCGGCGATGGCGAGGATGGCTTGGCTGCGGAGGGCGGCGATGCGGGCGCCGTCTTGGAGGGTGAGGGCTCCGGCGACGGTGGCGGCGGCGATCTCGCCCTGGGAGTGGCCGATGACGGCGGCGGGCTGGACGCCCAGAGACTGCCACACCTCAGCCAGCGAGACCATGACGGCGAACAGCGTGGGCTGGACGACGTCGACCCGTCCGAGGTCGGCGTTGCCGCGCAGGGCGTCGGTCAGTGACCAGTCGACATAGGGGGCGAGTGCGGCTTGGCAGTTGGCGATGGAGGTGGCGAAGACCTCGGAGGTGTCGAGGAGTTCGGCGCCCATGCCGATCCACTGCGAGCCCTGGCCGGGGAAGACGAAGACGGGGCGGTCGAGAGTTCCGGTGCCGGTGGGGGCGGTGCCGTCGGCGATGGCAGTGAGGGCGTTATGCAGTTCCTCGTGGTTGCTTCCCAGGGCGACGGCCCGGTGGTCCAGTCGGGCTCGTCCGGTGAGCAGGGTGTGGCCGACAGCCCGCAGGTCCGTGTCGGGGTGGTCCTGGACGAAGGCGGCCAACTGTCCCGCCCGCGCGCGCAGCGCCTCGTCGTCCCGGGCGGAGAGCACCCACGGCACCACCGGGAAAGGCGAGTCGGCCGCGGAACCCTCCGGCGCAGCGGCCGGCGCCGCCTCCAGGATGACGTGCGCGTTCGTCCCGCTCGCTCCGAACGCCGACACGCCCGCGCGGCGCGGACGCCCGTCCGCCTCCGGCCACTCCCGCCGCTCGGTGAGCAGCGACACCGCGCCCGAGGCCCAATCGACGTGCGGGGTGGGCTCGTCGACGTGCAGGGTGCGCGGCAGCACGCCGTGCCGCATCGCCATCACCATCTTGATGACCCCCGCCACGCCCGCCGCGGCCTGGGTGTGGCCGATGTTGGACTTCACCGAGCCCAGCCACAGGGGCCGTTCGGCCGGCCGGTCCCGTCCGTAGGTGGCGATCAGGGCCTGGGCCTCGATCGGGTCGCCGAGCGTGGTGCCGGTGCCGTGGGCCTCGACCGCGTCCACGTCGGTCGCGGTGAGCCGGGCGTTGTCGAGGGCCTGCCGGATGACCCGCTGCTGGGAGGGGCCGTTGGGCGCCGTGAGGCCGTTGGAGGCGCCGTCCTGGTTGACGGCCGAGCCGCGCACCACGGCGAGGACGGGGTGCCCGTGGCGCTGGGCGTCGGAGAGCCGCTCCAGCAGCAGGACGCCGACGCCCTCGCCCCAACCGGTGCCGTCGGCGGAGGCGGAGAAGGCCTTGCAACGGCCGTCGGGGGCGAGCCCGCGTTGACGGCTGAACTCGACGAACATGCCGGGTGCGGCCATGACCGCCGCGCCACCGGCGAGCGCGGTCGAGCATTCGCCCCGGCGCAGCGACTGGCAGGCCAGGTGCAGCGCGACCAGCGAGGAGGAGCACGCCGTGTCCACCGTGATCGCCGGACCCTCCAGGCCGAACACGTAGGACAGCCGACCGGACAGGACGCTCGCCGCGCCACCCGTGAGCAGGTACCCCTCCAGACTCTCCGTGGCCCGCTGGGCGAGTCCCGCGTAGTCGACCTGCCCCGCGCCCATGAAGACGCCGGTCCGGCTGCCGCGCAGGGACTCCGGGGCGATGCCGGCCCGCTCGAACGCCTCCCAGGAGGTCTCCAGCAGCAGCCGCTGCTGCGGGTCCATCGCCAGCGCCTCGCGCGGACCGATGCCGAAGAACCCGGCGTCGAACCCGCCCGCACCGTCCACGAAACCGCCCTCGCGGGCGTACGTGTGGCCGGCCCGGTCGGGGTCCGGGTCGTACAGTGACTCCACGTCCCAGCCGCGGTCGGCGGGGAACGGGGAGACGGCGTCCCGGCCGTCCGCGACCAGCTGCCACAGCCCTTCGGCGGAGTCGGCGCCGCCGGGGAAGCGGCAGGCCATGCCGACGACGGCGATCGGCTCGGCCGCGACGGATTCCGTCTCCTGGAGCCGTCGGCGCGTCTCCTGGAGATCGGCGGTCACCCGCTTGAGGAAGTAACGGAGCTTGTCCTCGGTCTCGCTGGCCACAGTGGCGCAACCCCTTCGGATGGAACAGGAACAGGACGGCTGGTCGGCGGTGGCGCCGGCGGGAGGAGTCAGGAGATGCCGAGCTCGTTGGTGATGAAGTCGAAGACCTCGTCGTCGTCGGCGGATTCCAACTCCAGTTCGGCGCCGGTGGATTGGCCGTCCTCCGGCCCGGGCCGCAGGCTCCACCGGTCGGCCACGGCCCGGAGCCGGTCGGCGATCCGCGCCCGCTCGGGGTGGTCGGCGCCGACCCCGGCGAGCACGGCCTCCAGGCGGTCCAGCTCGGCCAGGGCCGGCGCGGCCGACGGCGCGTCCGCACGCGGGAGTTCGGCGTCCAGGTAGCGGGCGAGCTCCGCCGCCGTCGGGTAGTCGAAGACGAGCGTGGCCGGCAGGCGCAGCCCGGAGGCGCTGGTCAGGCGGTTGCGCAGTTCGACCGCTGTCAGGGAGTCGAAGCCGAGGTCGCCGAACGCCCGGTCCGCGCCGATCGCCGTCGGGGCCGAGTGGCCCAGCACCACGGCCACCTGGGCGCGTACCAGGTCCAGCAGGGCGCGTTCGCGCTCCTCGTCGGAGAGCCCGGCGAGCCGCTGCTTCAGACCGTCCGCCGCGGCGGCGTCCGGTCGCTCGGCGGGGCCGGCGGACGGGCCGGCCAGCCCGCGCAGCAGCGGCGGGAGGTCCGGTCCGGCCTGGCGCAGAGCGGCGAGGTTCAACCGGACCGGCAGCGAGGTCGGGTCGGCGCCGGCGAGCGCCGCGTCGAAAAGGGCCAGGCCGTCCTGCGGGCCGAGCGGGAGGAGGCCCGAGCGCCGCATCCGGCCGAGCGTGGCCTCGTCGAGCGCTCCCGCCATGCCCCGGTCCTGCTGCCACAGGCCCCAGGCCAGCGACCGGGAGGGCAGGCCCCGCGCGGCGCGGTGCTGGGCGAGGGCGTCGAGGAAGGCGTTCGCCGCCGTGTAGGCCCCCTGGCCGGCACCGCCGAGGGTGGCCGTCGCGGAGGAGAACAGCACGAACGCGGCGAGGTCGGCGCCCCGGGTGAGCTCGTGCAGGTGCCAGGCGGCGTCCGCCTTCGGGCGGAGCGCGGCCTCGAACCGTTCGTCGGTGAGCGAGGCCAGGGCGCCGTCCGCGACCACGCCGGCCGTGTGGACGACGGCGGTCAGCGGGTGTTCGGCGGGTACGGCGGCGAGGGCGCGGGCGAGGTCCTCGCGGTCGGCGGTGTCGCAGGCGGTGACCGTCACCCGGGCGCCGAGGGCGGTGAGTTCGGCGGTGAGTTCGGCGGCGCCCGGGGCCGCCGGGCCGCGGCGGCCGAGCAGCAGCAGGTGCCGCGCGCCGTACGCGGTGACCAGGTGCCGGGCGAGCAGCGAGCCGAGCGCGCCGGTGCCGCCGGTGATCAGCACGGTGCCGTGGGGGTCGAGCGCGGGGGTCGCGCCGTCCGCGCCGGCCGCGCCGTCCGTCACCGGGCGGCTCGGTACCGGGCTCGGCACCAGGCGCGGTGCCAGGACGGTGCCGGCGCGGAGGGCGAGCTGCGGTTCGCCGCTGGCGGCTGCCTGGTCCAGTGCGGGGGTGATGTCCGTGGTGATGTCCGCGATGGTGTCCGCGTCGCCGGGCAGGTCCAGGTCGAGGAGGACGAAGCGGTCGGGCTGCTCGGCCTGGGCGGCCCGGACGAGGCCCCAGAGCGGGGCGTGGGCCAGGTTCGGGACGTCCGTGGCGGGGGCGGGGCCGCTCACGTCCGCCCGGCCGACCGCCACCGCGCCGCGCGTCACCAGGACCAGCCGGGAGGCCGTGAAACGGTCGTCCGCCGCCCAGGCGGTCAGCACGGACCACGTCCGGCGCAGCGCCGCGCGCACCGCCGCGGGGAGCTCCCCCGTGGTGTCCGGCAGCGGGAGGACGACCGCCTCGGGCACCGGCAGTCCCGCGGTGACGGCCTCGCCGAGCGCCGCGAGGTCGGGGTGGCGGTCGAGACCGGGGAACCCGGGACCGTCCCCGAGCACCGCCCATCGGCCGCGGTCCCGTTCGACCGCCGGGACGGGCGCCCACTCGACGCGGAACAGCGCGTCGCCCAGCCCGGCCCGTGCCGCCGCGCGCAGCTGGTCGACCGAGACCGGACGCGCCCGCAGCGCACCGACCGAGGCGACCGGCAGGCCGGTCTCGTCGGCCACGTCCAGGGACATCGCGTCCGGCCCGGCCGGGGCCAGCCGCAGGCGCAGCGCGACCGCGCCGGGGCGGTGCAGACGGACGTTGTTCCAGGCGAAGGGCAGCAGGACCTGCTCGCCGGTGTTCCCGACCAGGCCCGCGTGCAGCGCGGCGTCGAGCAGGGCGGGGTGGACGCCGTACCCGCCCGCCCGGTCCCGCTCCGGCTCCGGCAGGGCGACCTCGCCGTACACGTCCTCGCCCGCGCGCCACATGGCCCGCAGGCCGCGGAACGACGGGCCGTAATCGAAGCCGTCCCGGGCGACGGAGGCGTAGAAGCCGTCGAGGTCCACCGGCTCGGCGCCCTCGGGCGGCCAGACGCCGGTCGGCTGCCAGCCCGCTCCGCCGTCCCCGCCGTCCCCGGCGTCCCCGGCGGAGAGCGTGCCGCCCGCGTGCCGGGTCCAGTCCGCGGTGTCGTCCGGCCGCGCGTACACGCCGATCGACCGTCGGCCCGACTCGTCGGCCGTACCGACCGCCACCTGCACCTGGGCCGTCCCGCTCTCGGCGAGGATCAGCGGCGCCTCCTGGTCCAACTCCTCGACCGTCGTGCAGCCGGTCAGCCGTGCCGCGTGCAGCGCCAGCTCCAGGTACGCGGTGCCGGGCACCACCGTGCTGCCCAGCACCACGTGGTCGGCGAGCCAGTGGTGCGTGCGGGGCGAGAGCCGCCCGGTGAGGATCAGCCCGCCGCCCTCGGCCGGGGTGACGGCGGCGCCGAGCAGCGGATGCCCGGCGCTCGCCACGCCCAGCTCGGACGCCTCGGCGGGCGCGCCGTCGGAGGGGGCCAGCCAGTACCGCTCGCTCTGGAACGCGTACGTCGGCAGGTCGAGGCGGCGGCCGGCCGGGCCGACCCGTTCGGTGAGGAGGGCCGGCCAGTCCACCCGGGTACCGCGCACGTGCGCCTGGGCGACCGCGGCGAGCACCGTGTCCGGCTCCGGACGGCCCCGCCGCAGCAGCGGCACCGCGGCGACGTCCCCGGCCTCGTCCTCGGCACTCTGCCGGGCCATCGCGGACAGCACACCGTCGGGGCCGAGCTCCAGGAGGGTCGTCACCCCCTGGTCGAGCAGGTGCCGGACGCCGTCGTGGAAGCGCACGGCCTCGCGCACGTGCCGGACCCAGTACTCCGACGTGCGGATCAGGTCGGCGGCGACCGGGCGGCCGGTGAGGTTGGAGACGACCGGGATCGTCGGCTCCTGCAGCACGAGGCCGTCGAGCACCTCGCGGAACGGGGCGAGCATGCCGTCCATGCGTGCGGAGTGGAAGGCGTGGCTGACGGTCAGCCGCTTCGTCCGGCGGCCCTGCGCGCTCAGCCGCTCGGCGACCCACGCGACCGCGTCCTCCTCGCCGGAGACCACGACGGAGCGCGGTCCGTTGACGGCGGCGATGCCGGCCTCGCCGACGATGCCGGCCTCGGCGGCGAGGTCGGTCAGCAGGGCGGCCACCTCCTGCTCCGTCGCCTCCACCGCCACCATCGCGCCGCCGGCGGGGAGTTGCTGCATCAGGCGGCCGCGGGTGGCCACCGCCGTGACCGCGTCCTCCAGGGAGAACACCCCGGCGACGTGGGCCGCCGCGAGTTCCCCGATCGAGTGCCCGAGCACGAAGTCCGGCCGCAGCCCCCAGGATTCGACCAGCCGGAACAGCGCCACCTCCAAGGCGAACAGGGCGGCCTGGGTGAAGGCCGTCTCGTTCAGCCGGTCCGCCCCCGGTGCCCCTTCCTCGGCGAGCAGCACCTCGCGGACCGGCAGGCCGCTCCGCTCCGTCAGCAGCTCGCACACCCGGTCCAGCTCGGCCGCGAACACCGGGAAGCGCCCGTACAGTTCGCGGCCGGCGCCGGCGCGCTGGGCGCCCTGGCCGGTGAACAGGAACGCCAGCCGGCCGGTGCGCGCGGCCGAGCCCCGGAGGAGGTTGGGCGCGTCGTCGCCCCGGCGCAGCGCGTCGAGGCCGGCGAGCAGCTCCTCGCGGTCGGTCCCGAGCACCACCGCGCGCTGGTCGAGGCCGGCGCGGGCGGTGGCCAGCGTCCACGCGACGTCCGCGGCCGCCCACTCCGGGGCGGTGGCCGTGGCGTCGGCCAGCCGGCCGGCCTGGGCGCGCAGGGCCTCCGGGCTCCGGGCCGACACCAGCCACGGGGTCGCGGTGGGCTGCTTCTCGACCGGTTGCTCGTCAGCCGGCTGCTCCCCTGCCGGCTGCTCCTCGACGTGCTGTTCGAGGATCACGTGGGCGTTGGTGCCGCTGATGCCGAAGGAGGAGACGGCGGCCCGCCGGGGGCGGTCGACGGCCGGCCAGTCGCGCCGCTCGGTCAGCAACTCCACCGCGCCGCGGGACCAGTCGACCTGCGGGGTCGGTTCGTCGACGTGCAGGGTGGCCGGCAGGACGCCGTGGTGCATCGCCATCACCGTCTTGATGACGCCGGCGACGCCCGCGGCGAGCTGGGTGTGGCCGATGTTGGACTTCACCGAGCCCAGCCAGAGCGGCTGTTCGGCCGGCCGGTCCTGGCCGTAGGTGGCGAGCAGCGCCTGGGCCTCGATCGGGTCGCCGAGCCGGGTGCCGGTGCCGTGGGCCTCCACCGCGTCCACGTCCGCGGTGGTGAGCCGGGCGTCCTCCAGCGCGGCCCGGATCACCCGCTGCTGGGCCGGTCCGCTCGGCGCGGTCAGGCCGTTGGAGGCGCCGTCCTGGTTGACGGCCGAGCCGCGGACCACGGCGAGGACGGGGTGGCCGTTGCGCCGGGCGTCGGAGAGCCGCTCGACCAGGAGGACGCCGACCCCCTCGCCCCAGGCGGTGCCGTCGGCCGCGCCGGCGAAGGCCTTGCAGCGCCCGTCGGGGGCGAGGCCGCGCTGGCGGCTGAACTCGATGAACATGTGCGGTGCGGCCATCACCGCGGCGCCGCCGACCAGCGCCATCGAGCACTCGCCGTCGCGCAGCGCCCGGGCGGCCAGGTGCAGTGCCACGAGGGAGGAGGAGCACGCGGTGTCCACCGTCACCGCCGGGCCCTCCAGGCCGAAGGTGTAGGAGAGCCGGCCGGAGGCGACGCTGACGGTGGTCCCGGTCAGCAGGTAGCCCTCGGAGCCCTCCGCGCCGCGAGGATCGGCGGCGTAGCCGAGCGGGGAGGCGCCGACGAACACACCGGTCCGGCTGCCGCGCACGGACTCCGGGTCGATGCCGGCGCGTTCGAAGACCTCCCAGGACGTCTCCAGCAGGAGCCGCTGCTGCGGGTCCATGGCGAGCGCCTCGCGCGGGCTGATCCCGAAGAAGGCGGCGTCGAAGCGTTCCGCGCCCTGGACGAAGCAGCCCGTCCGGACGTAGCTGCGGCCCGCCCGGTCCGGGTCCGGGTCGTACAACTCCTCGACGTCCCAGCCGCGTTCCGCCGGGAACCCGGACAGGGCGTCACGGCCTTCGGAGACCAGGCGCCACAGCGCCTCGGGGCTGTCGACGTCACCGGGGTAGCGGCAGGCCATGCCGACGATCGCGATCGGCTCGTGCCGGGCCTCGGTGAGCCGGTGGTTCCGCTGCTGGAGCCGCTTGTTCTCCTTGAGGGAGAGCCGGAGCGCTTCCAGCACCCGTGCTTCCTGTGATCCAGCCTGTGATGCAGCCATCGTTGGGTTCTCCGCAGTCCGAGCGCGATCAGAGGTCAGTGGTGCCGAAGGCCAGGCCGATCAGGTCGTCGGCGTCCATGGCGTCGATGTCTTCGAGGTCGTCGAGGTCCCCGTCCGGGTCTTCGAGGCCACCGTCCGGCTCGGCCGGTGGCTCCTCCGGCCCGGCACCGGCCAGCGCCAGCAGGGCGTCGAGCAGACCGGCGGCGCGCAGCCGGGCCGGCGGGACGGTCGCCAGGAGACGGCTGACCTCGGCGTCCGAGACCCCTCGGCCGGCGGGTTCGACCGGGGCCAGCTCGGCCTGGAGGAAGGCGGCCAGCGCGTCCGGCGTCGGGTGGTCGAAGACCATGGTCGCCGGCAGCCTCAGCCCGGTGGCGATGTTGAGCCGGTTGCGCAGCTCGACGGCGGTGAGCGAGTCGAAACCGAGCTGCTTGAACGCCCGGTCCGGCTGGATCGCCCCGCCCGTGGCGTGGCCGAGGACCACCGCCGCGTTGACGCACACCAGCTCCAGCAGCGCGCGGGCGCGTTCGGCCTCGGGCAGGGCGGCCAGCCGCAGGGCCGGGGCCGGCCCGTCGTCCGTCCCGGTGGCCGCCACCGCGCGCCTGGCGCCCGTACCGACCAGCCGGCGCAGCAGCGGCGGCACCGCGCCGGACTGGAAGGCCGTCCGGGCGGTCGCGACGTCGAGCTTCATCGCCACCAGCTGGTCCCGGTCGGAGGGCAGGGCCGCGCCGAACATCGCCAGACCGTCGGTGTCGGACAGCGGGCTCACCCCCGAGCGCCGCAACCTGGCCAGGTCGGTGGCGTCGAGGTGGCCGGTCATGCCGCTGGCCCGCTCCCACAGGCCCCAGGCGATCGACAGGCCCGGCAGCCCCTCGGCGCGGCGACGCCGGGCGAGCGCGTCGAGGAAGGCGTTGGCCGCGGCGTAGTTGCCCTGGCCGGGGCCGCCCAGGACGGCCGCCGAGGAGGAGAACAGCACGAAGGCGCCGAGGTCCGCGTCGCGGGTCAGCTCGTGCAGGTGCCAGGCGGCGGCGACCTTGGGGCGCATCACGGTCGAGACCTGCGCCGGGGTCAGCGAGGCGATCACCGCGTCGTCCAGCACGCCCGCGGCGTGGACGACGGCGGTCAGCGGGTGTTCGGCGGGTACGGCGGCGAGGGCCCGGGCGAGGTCCTCGCGGTCGGCGGTGTCGCAGGCGGTGACCGTCACCCGGGCGCCGAGGGCGGTGAGTTCGGTGGTGAGTTCGGCGGCGCCCGGGGCCGCCGGGCCGCGGCGGCCGAGCAGCAGCAGGTGCCGTACGCCGTGCTCGGTGACCAGCCGGCGGGCCACCAGGGCGCCCAGCACGCCCGTGCCGCCGGTGACCAGCACGGTGCCGTTCGGGTCGAGCGCCGTCGGCATGGTGAGCACCACCTTGCCGACGTGCCGGGCCTGGCCCATGAAACGGAACGCGTCCAGGCCCCGCCGGACGTCCCAGGTGCGGGCGGGGATCGGACGGAGCACCCCGCGCTCGAACAGTGGCACCAGTTCGGCCATCATCCGGCCGATCCGGTCGTAGCCGGCCTCGATCAGGTCGAACCAGAGGTAGGAGGTGCCGGGGTGGGCGGCGGTGACCTCGGCCGCGTCGCGGATGTCGGTCTTGCCCATCTCCACGAACCGCCCGCCGTCCGCGAGCAGCCGCAGCGAGGCGTCGACGAACTCGTTGGCGAGGGAGTTGAGCACCACGTCCACGCCCCGGCCCCCGACGGCGGCGCGGACGCGCTGCTCGAAGTCGAGGCTGCGCGAGGAGGCGATCCGCTCCTCCGGGATGCCGAGCGCGCGCAGGGTGTCCCACTTGGCCGGGCTGGCCGTGGTGAAGACCTCGGCGCCCAGGTGGCGGGCCAGCTGGATCGCCGCCATGCCGACACCGCCGGTCGCCGAGTGGATCAGCACCGACTCGCCGGCGCCCAGCCCGGCGAGGTCGACCAGTCCGTAGTAGGCGGTCAG
This sequence comes from Kitasatospora misakiensis, assembly GCF_042656005.1. Lineage (NCBI taxonomy): Bacteria > Bacillati > Actinomycetota > Actinomycetes > Kitasatosporales > Streptomycetaceae > Kitasatospora > Kitasatospora misakiensis. Next base: position 9,949 of record NZ_JBHSOF010000001.1, read on the forward strand.
GAAGGCGATCGGCACCGAGGCGCCCTCGGTGAACGTCCACCGCGCGGGCAGCGGGACGAGCAGTCGCTGGTCGACCACGGCGACCGGCCCGAACGAGCCGGGCACCATGCCCATCACGCGGTCGCCCGGGGCGAACGCGGTGACCTCGGGGCCGGTCTCCAGCACGACGCCGGCGGCCTCTCCGCCCATGACGTCCTGGTCGACCATGCCCAGGCCGAGCAGCACGTCGCGGAAGTTCATGCCGGCGGCCCGGACGGCCAGTCGGACCTGGCCGGGGGCGAGCGGCGCGGAGGCCGCCGGGTGGGGGATCAGGCCGAGGTTCTCCAGCGTGCCCTTGGCGGTGGTGTCCAGCCGCCAGTCGGGCGTGTCCGCTGGCGGCTCCAGCAGTCGGCCGGTGGTCGCGCGGACCAGCCGCGGGGCGAGCAGGACGCCCTGCCGGAGGGCGAGTTGGGGCTCCCCGGTGGCGAGCGCGGCGGCCAGGGTGGGCCGCAGCCCGTCCGGGTGGCCGCTCGTGTGTCCGCTCGTGTGACCGTCCAGATCGAGCAGTGTGAAGCGGTCCGGATGCTCGGTCTGGGCGGAGCGCAGCAGGCCCCAGACGGCGGCGTGGGCGAGGTCGGAGACGCTCTCGCCGTCTGCGGCGGCCACCGCACCCCTGGTCAGCACGACGAGCCGGGAGGTGGCGAACTGGTCGCTCGTGAGCCATTCCTGAAGAACCGTCAGCGTTTGGGTGACGGCTTCGCGTGCGGCGGCGGGGGCGTCCGGCGACTCCGGGCCGTCCGCCGACTCCGAGCCGGCGCAGGTGACCAGGACGGCGTCCGGCACCGTCGCACCGGCCTCCACGGTCCCGGTGAGGGCGGTGAGGTCGGGATGCGTGCCGAGCCGGAGGCCGTCGGACAGCCCGAGGTGGTCGGTGCCGAGCAGGACCCAGCGTCCGGCGGGTGCCCCGGGGGAGGACGGCAGTTCGGTCCAGTCCACACCCAGCAACGGGTCCGCGTCCTCGGCTGCCGTTCGCAGCTGCTCGCGGTCCACCGGGCGGCTCGCCAGCGACGCCACCCGGGCGACCGGCGCGCCGCTCCCGTCGGCCACCGCGAGGGCGACCGCGTCGGCCCCGGCCGGTGACAGGCACACCCGGAGGGTCGTCGCGCCGGTGGCGTACAGGGAGACACCGCTCCAGGAGAACGGCAGTCGCACCTCGCCCGGGGCCGCGGCCGCGACCGCGTGCAGGGCCGCGTCCAGCAGGGCGGGGTGCAGGCCGTACTGTGCGGCCGCGTCGTGCTGCTCACGCGGCAGCCGCACCTCGGCGAACAACTCCTCGCCCTGGCGCCAGAGCGCGTGCAGGCCCTGGAACGCCGGACCGTAGCCGAGGCCGTCGGCGGCCAGGCGGGGGTAGAGGTCCGTGAGGTCCACCGGCACCGCGCCGGCCGGGGGCCAGGCGGCGAGGTCCCAGGTCGGGCGCTCGGCGTCGGCGGCCAGGACACCGGTCGCGTGCCGGGTCCAGGGGGCGTCGGGGCGGTCCTGGCGGTCGGGGCGGGAGTGGACGGAGACGGTGCGCCGCCCGTTGTCGGCCGCGGGACCGATCCGGAGCTGGAGCTGGACGAGGCCGTCCTCCGGGAGCAACAGCGGTGCCTGGAGGGTGAGTTCTTCGAGGACGTCGCAGCCGGTGTGGTCGCCGGCGTGGAGGGCGAGTTCGACGAGGGCGGTGCCGGGGAGGAGCGTGGTGCCGAGGACGGCGTGGTCGGTGAGCCAGGGGTGGGTGGTGAGGGAGATGTGGCCGGTGAGGATGAGTTCGTCGTTGTCGGCGAGGGGGAGGAGGGCGGTGAGGAGGGGGTGTTCGGTGGCGGTGAGGCCGGCGGCGCGGACGTTTGCGGTGGCTGCGGGTGCGTCGAGCCAGAAGCGTTCGCGCTGGAAGGGGTAGGTGGGGAGTTCGATCCGGTGGGACGGGCCGGTGGGGAGCAGGGCCGTCCAGTCGACGGGGGCGCCGTGGGTGTGGACCTCGGCGAGGGAGGTGAGGAGGCGGGGGAGGCCGCCTTCGTTTCGGCGGAGGGTGCCGGTGGTGACGGCGGGGTGGTCGGTGGTTTCGGCGGTGTCCTGGACGGCTGTGGTGAGGACGGGGTGGGGGCTGGCTTCGATGAAGGCGTGGTGGCCGTCGGTGAGGGCGGTGCGGATGGCGTCGGTGAACCGGACGGGCTGGCGCAGGTTGGTGTACCAGTAGTCCGTGGTGAGGGTGGTGGTGTCGATGGAGGCGCCGGTGACGGTGGAGTAGAGGGGGACGCTGGCTTCCCTTGGTGTGATGCCGGCGAGTTGCTGGGCGAGGTGCTCGCGGATGGCTTCGACGTGGTGGGTGTGGGAGGCGTAGTCGACGTCGATGCGGCGGGCGCGGATCTCCGACTCTTCGCAGTGGGTGAGGAGTTGGTCGAGGACGTCGCGGTCGCCGGCGATGACGGTGCTGGTGGGGCCGTTGTGGGCGGCGATGGCCAGGTGCTCGCGCCAGGGGGCGAGGAGCTGGGTGACGTCCTCGTGGCTGAGCGGGATGGAGGCCATTCCGCCCTTGCCGGCGATGGCGAGGATGGCTTGGCTGCGGAGGGCGGCGATGCGGGCGCCGTCTTGGAGGGTGAGGGCTCCGGCGACGGTGGCGGCGGCGATCTCGCCCTGGGAGTGGCCGATGACGGCGGCGGGCTGAACACCCAGGGACTGCCAGACCTCGGCGAGCGAGACCATGACGGCGAACAGCGTGGGCTGGACGACGTCGACGCGCCCGAGGTCGACGGTGCCGCGCAGGGCGTCGGTCAGCGACCAGTCGACGTACGGGGCAAGTGCGGCCTGGCAGCGGGCAATCGATGCGGCGAAGACCTCGGAGGTGTCGAGGAGTTCGGCGCCCATGCCGATCCACTGCGAGCCCTGGCCGGGGAAGACGAACACCGGACGCTCGGCCGTGCCGCTGCCCGTCACGACCCCGGGCGCGTCGCCGCCCTCGGCGAGGGCGGCGAGACCGTTCAGCAGCTCCGCGCGACTCTCCCCGATCACCACCGCCCGCTGCTCGAACACGGACCGGCCCGACACCAGCGACGCGGCCACCTCGGCCGGTTCCCACTCCGGGTGGGCCTCGACCGCCGCGCGCAGCTGCTCGGCCTGCGCGCGCAACGCGGCCGGAGTCCGTGCGGAGAGGGCCCACGGCACCACGGGGAAAGACGAGTCGGCCGCAGAACCCTCCGGCGAAGCAGCGGGGGCCTCCTCCAGGATGACGTGCGCGTTGGTCCCGCTGACCCCGAACGAGGACACGGCCGACCGCCGGGGCCGCCCCGTCTGCGGCCACTCCCGTGCCTCGGTGAGCAGTTCGACCGCGCCGGAGGACCAGTCGACATGCGGGGTGGGCTCGTCGACGTGCAGGGTGGGCGGCAGCACGCCGTGCCGCATCGCCATCACCATCTTGATCACGCCGCCGACCCCGGCCGCGGCCTGGGTGTGACCGATGTTGGACTTCAACGAGCCCAGCAGCAGCGGCCGTTCGGCCGGACGGTCCTGCCCGTAGGTGGCCAGCAGTGCCTGGGCCTCGATCGGGTCGCCGAGCTTGGTGCCGGTGCCGTGCGCCTCCACCGCGTCGATCAGGTCCGGTGACAGCGCGGCCTCGGCGAGGGCCTGCCGGATCACCCGCTGCTGCGACGGGCCGTTGGGCGCGGAGAGGCTGCTGCTGGCGCCGTCCTGGTTCACCGAGGAGCCGCGGAGCACCGCGAGCACCCGGTGCCCGTTGCGCTGCGCGTCGGAGAGCCGCTCGACCAGCAGCATGCCCGCGCCCTCGCCCCAGGCCGTGCCGTCGGCGGCGGCCGCGAAGGACTTGCAGCGCCCGTCCCGGGCGAGGCCGCCCTGCCGGCTGAACTCCACGAAGGTGTCGGGCGTGGCCATCACCGTGACGCCGCCGGCCAGCGCCATCGTGCAGTCGCCGCGCCGGACGGCCTGGGCGGCGAGGTGGAGGGCCACCAGGGAGGAGGAGCAGGCCGTGTCCACGGTCACCGCCGGCCCCTCCAGGCCGAGCGCGTAGGCGATCCGCCCGGAGGCGACGCTGCCCGCGGTGCCGGCGCCCAGGAAGCCCGCGACCGACTCGTCCACCGAGCCCAGCCTGGTGCCGTAGTCGTGGTACATCAGGCCGGTGAACACCCCGACCCGGGTGCCGCGCACCGTCGCGGGGGGAATGTCCGCGCGTTCGAACGCCTCCCAGGCGGTCTCCAGCAGCAGCCGCTGCTGCGGGTCCATGGCCAGCGCCTCGCGCGGGCTGATGTCGAAGAACCCGGGGTCGAACCGGTCGGCCTGGTCGAGGAAGCCGCCCTCGCAGACGTAGGAGGTGCCGGGCCGCAGGCCGTCGGGGTCGTAGAAGTCCTCGATGCGCCAGCCGCGTTCGGCGGGCGGCGCACCGACGGCGTCGCGCCCGGTGGCCGCCAGCTCCCACAGCTCCTCCGGGGTCCGGACCCCGCCCGGGTAGCGGCAGCTCATTCCGACGATCGCGATCGGCTCGCGGTCGGCGGCCTCCAGTTCGGCCATCCGGCGGCGTGCCTCGCCGAGTTCGGCGGCAGCCCACCGGAGGTGCTCGCGAAGCTTGTCTTCATGTGCCACTTGAGCCTGCTCCTAAAGCCGGTGCGGGGGTTCGACCTGTGCGGGGTTCGGCGGGCCTCAGTGGGCGCGCAACTGGTCGAGTACGTCGAAGAGTTCGTCGTCGGTGGCCGAGGCGAGGTCGGGTCGGTCGGCCTCGCCCCGGCCGTCGTCGTCGCCCCACCGGGAGAGGAGGTCCCGCAACCGGTGGGTGATCGCCGTCCGGGCCCGGTCGTCGTCCGTGAAGGGCGTCAGGAACGCCTCCAGCCGGTCGAGTTCGGCGAGTGCCGGGCCCACCTCCGTGGCCTGCTCGGCACCGAACCGTTCGCAGAGGTGGTCGGCCAGGGCCGTCGCGGTGGGGTGGTCGAAGACCAGGGTGCTGGGCAGTTGGAGGCCGGTGGCCGCCTCGAGCCGGTCCTGGAGTTCGAGGTTGGCGAGCGAGTCGAAGCCCAGGTCGACGAAGCCCTGGCCCGGGTCGATGGACTCGGGGGTGGACTCGGCCAGCACGATCGCCGCGTGGGTGCGGACGAGGTCGAGCAGGGCGCGCCGGCGTTCGGGCTCCGGCATCGCCCGCAGGCGCTGCGCGAAGTCGGTGGCCGGGTCCGCCGCCGGCGCGGCTGCCGGGTCCGCCGCCGGAACGGCTGCCGCCGCCGCGACGGTGGCCGGTTCCCGCAGCAGCGACGGGACCTGTCCCCGTTCGGCACGGCCCCGCACCGTTGCGAGGTCCAGCCGGACCGGGACGATCATCGACTCGTTGATCATCATACGGGCGGCGTCGAAGAGATCAAGTGCCTCCTCCGTGGAGAGTGCGCCGAACCCGCTCCGCTCCAACTTCGCAGCCTGCTGGCTGTTCAGACGCCCGGTCAGGCCACTGCGCTCGGCCCACATCCCCCACGCGAGGGAGAGGCCCGGCAGGCCCCGCGCGGCGCGGTGCTGGGCGAGGGCGTCGAGGAAGGCGTTCGCCGCGGCGTAGTTGGCCTGGCCGGCCGTGCCGAAGACGCCCGAGGCGGAGGAGAACAGGACGAAGGCGTCCAGTCCGAGGTCCCGGGTCAGCTCGTGCAGGTGCCAGGCCGCGTCCACCTTCGGCCGCAGGACGGCGGCGAGCCGCTCGGGGGTGAGCGCGGTCAGCAGGCCGTCGTCGGTCACGCCGGCCGCGTGCACCACGGCCGTCAGCGGGTGCTCTCCGGGTATCGAACGCAGCAGGCCGGCCAGGGCCGCACGGTCGGACGTGTCGCAGGCGGCGACGGTGACCTCGGCGCCCAGCGCGGTCAGCTCGGCGATCAGCTCGGCCGCGCCCGGCGTACCCTCCCCCCGCCGCCCGACCAGCAGCAGGTGCCGGGCACCGCGGGCGACCAGGTGCCGGGCGAGCAGCGAGCCGAGTGTGCCCGTGCCACCGGTGACCAGGACGGTCCCGTTCGGGTCGAGGGCGGGATCGAGGGCGGGGTCGAGGGCTGGGTCGATGGCGGGGCCGTCGCCGACGGGCCGTGCCACCTCCACCAGCCGCGGCGCCAGGACCTCGGACCGGCGCAGCGCCAGCTGCGGTTCCTCCGGGACGAGAAGCAGCGCGCGCGACAGCTCGGCCTCGGCGGGCTCCGCCTCGTCGAGGTCCAGGAGCCCGAAACGCCCGGGGTGCTCGGACAGGGCCGACCGCAGCAGCCCCCAGACCGCCGCCGGGGCCAGGTCGGGTGACGCGGTGTCGGCACCCACGGTCTGGGCGCCCCGGGTGACCACGACCAGCCGCGCGGCGGCGAACCGCGGCTCGGCGAGCCAGGAGCGCACCAGCTCCAGCGCGTCGGCGGTGGCCGCGTGGACGGCGGACGGCACGTCGCCGCCGGCCGGCAGGACGGGTGCGAGCACCACGTCCGGCACCGGCGTCCCGGCGGCGGCCAGGGCCGCGAGGTCCGGGTACTGGAGCGCGGAGGCGGCCGGCAGCCCGGCGCCCACCACCGCCGTCCGCAAGCCGGCGGACTCCGTGGCGGACTCCGTGGCGGACGACGGGGGCGGCGGCACCGGAGCCCACCGGACCCGCCACAGCAGGGGAGCGCCGGCCGCGTCAGCGGGCAGCGTCCGGGAGCGCAGGCTCGCGACCGACGCCACCGGGACACCCGCCGGGTCGGCCGCGTCGAGGGTCATCGCGTCCGGTCCGGCGGGCGCGAGCCGCACCCGCAGCGCGGTCGGGCCCGCTCCCCGGACGGAGACGCCGTGCCAGGCGAACGGGACCGCGACCGACCCGGCGGTCCGCGGCGCGGCGGCGGCGCCGGCCTGCAGCGCGGCGTCCAGCAGCGCCGGGTGGAGACCGTACCGTGCGGCGTCGGCCCGCTCCGCCTCGTCCAGCGCCACCTCGGCGAACACCTCCTCGCCGCGCCGCCAGAGCGCGCGCAGCCCGCGGAAGGCGGGACCGTAGTCGACGCCGAGGCCGGCGAAGCGGGCGTAGCACCCGTCGAGGTCGATCGGCTCGGCGCCGGGCGGCGGCCAGGAGACCAGGTCCGACGAGGACCGGGCCGGCTCCTCGGCGGACACCGTACCGGCGGCGTGGCGGATCCAGGGGGCGTCCTCGGGCGCGGCCGGGCGGGAGGAGAGCTCCACCGGGCGGCGGCCGGATCCGTCCGGCACGCCGACGGCCAGCCTGATCCGGACGCCGCCCTCCGGGGCGGTCTCCCGGCCGGGGAGTTCCAGCGGGGCGTGCAGGGTCAGCTCGTCCACGTGCGCACAGCCCGTCCGGGCGCCCGCCCAGCGGACCAGCTCGACGACCGCGGTGCCGGGCAGCAGCACCCGCCCGTGCACGGCGTGGTCGGCGAGCCAGGGCAGCTCGCCGGGCGACAGCCGTCCGGTGAACAGCAGACCTCCGTCGGCGGGGAGTTCCACCAGGGCCCGGAGCAGCGGATGGTCCGCCGGGACGAGGCCGGCCGCGGCCACGTCGAGGTCGGCCGGTCCGTCCTCCAGCCAGTAGCGGCGGCGCTGGAACGGGTAGGTCGGCAGGTCGACCGGGGGCGACCCGGCGGCCGGGAACGCCGCCGACCAGTCGGCCGGACCGCCGTGGACGTGCAGCTCGGCCAGCGCGGCGAGCAACTCGTCGGGGGCGCCGAGGGGCCCGGACGGGCCACCGAGGGGCGCGGCCGGGCCGCCGACCACCTGGACGTCGTTCCGGTCCGCGTCGGGCGTGACCAGGGCGGCCGGCTCGGGACCGAGGACGACGAACCGGGTGTGGCCGCGCTCCAGCAGCCCGCGCACCGCGTCGTCCGGATCGCCCGTCAGCAGCGGGACCTCGGCACCGGACGGGTCGAACGGCTCGCCGGACACCGCCGCACGCGCTCCCTCCACCAGGGAGAGCGCCCGCGCCACGCAGGCACCCGCGAGCGCGCCGCCGCCCGGCGCGACCACGGCGGCCGGTTCCACCCCGTGCCCCCGCCACCACTCGGCGAGGGCGACCAGCACGGCCCACCCCACCGCGCGGCCGACCTCCGGACGGGCCGGGTCGGGCGCGCCCGCGGCCCCGCGCAGGACCTCCGTGGCGGACCAGCCGGCGACCTCGACGAGCGCCGCGTCGCAGGCGGCCAGCCGCTCCGCGAACAGCGGCGAGGCGTCCAGCAGGCGCAGCACGCGGTCGGCCCGCTCCGCCGGCCGCTCCGGCAGCACGAACACCACCCGGGCGTCCCCCCGGGCGACGCCCCGGACCAGCCCCGGCCGCGGTTCGCCCGCCGCCAGCGCGGCCAGGCCCGCCCGGAACCCGGCCGGGTCCGCCCCCAGCAGGACGGCCCGGTGCTCGAAGGTCCCGCGGGTGCGCGCCAGCGCCGCGCCCACCTCGGTGGCGGACCAGTCGGAGTGCGCGTCCAGGTGCTCCAGCAGCCGCGCGGCCTGCGCGCGCAGCGCGGCCTCGGTCCGGCCGGAGAGCACCCACGGCACGGTCCCGGCCCGCGCGGGCTCCGGTGCCGAACCGGTCTGCTCCGGCTCGGCCTCCTCCTCGGCCTCCTCCAGGACGAGGTGCGCGTTGGTACCGCTCACCCCGAAGGACGACACCCCGGCCCGGCGCGGCTGCCCGGTCGCCGGCCACGGCCGGGCGGCGGTCAGCGGTGACACCGCGCCCGCCTCCCAGTCGACGTGCGGATTGGCCCCGTCGAGGTGCAGGGTGCGCGGCAGCACGCCGTGCCGCATCGCCATCACCATCTTGATCACGCCGGCCACACCCGCCGCCGCCTGGGGGTGACCGATGTTGGACTTCACCGAACCGAGCCAGAGCGGCTCCGCCCCGGACCGCGCCTGGCCGTACGTGGCGAGCAGCGCCTGGGCCTCGATCGGGTCGCCGAGCGTGGTCCCGGTGCCGTGCGCCTCCACCGCGTCCACGTCCCGCGCCGACAGCCCGGCGTTCTCCAGCGCCTGCCGGATCACCCGCTGCTGGGCGGGCCCGCTCGGCGCCGTCAGACCGCTGCTCGCGCCGTCCTGGTTGACCGCACTGCCCCGGATCACCCCGAGGACGCGCCGGCCGTGCCGCCGGGCGTCGGAGAGCCGCTCCAGCAGCAGCATCCCGACGCCCTCGCCCAGGGCGGTCCCGTCGGCCCGGGCCGAGAACGCCTTGCACCGCGCGTCGGGCGCGAGCCCCCGCTGACGGCTGAACTCGACCAGCGCCATCGGCGAGGCCATCACCGTCACACCGCCGGCGAGCGCCAGCGAGCACTCGCCGCCGCGCAGCGCCTGCGCGGCCTGGTGCAGCGCCACCAGGGACGAGGAGCAGGCCGTGTCGAGGGTGACGGCCGGGCCCTCCAGGCCGAAGGTGTACGCGACCCGGCCGGAGGCGACGCTGCCGGTGCTGCCGTTGCCGACGTAGCCCTCGAACTCGCCCGGCACCCGGCGCAGCCGCGAGGCGTAGTCCTGGTAGATCACCCCGGCGAAGACGCCGGTCCGGCTGCCGCGCAGGGACTCCGGGGCGATGCCCGCCCGCTCGAACGCCTCCCAGGAGGTTTCCAGCAGGAGCCGCTGCTGCGGGTCGGTGGCCAGCGCCTCGCGGGAGCTCATGCCGAAGAACGCCGGGTCGAACTCGGCCGCGTCGTGCAGGAACCCGCCCTCGCGGACGTACACCGAGCCGTGCCGGGCCGGGTCGGGGTCGTGCAGGCCGTCGGCCCAGCCGCGGTCGGACGGGAACGGCGAGATCGCGTCCCGCTCCTCGGCCACCACGCGCCACAGGTCCTCCGGGGAGGCGACCCCGCCGGGGTAGCGGCAGGCCATCCCGATGATCGCGATCGGCTCGCGGGCCCCCTCCTCGACCTCCTGAAGCCGTCGACGGGTCCTGCGCAGGTCGACGGTCAGCCGCTTGAGCGCGTCGACGACCTTCTCGCTACTCGTCATTCCGCTGTGCGCCTCTCTGGTTCAACGACGGGGCCGGCGGGGCCGGGCGGGCAGGGCTGGGGTGGGCGTGGTCAGGGGTTCCGCAGTTCGCTGTCGACGATGTCGAGGATCTCGTCGAGCGAGATGTCCGCGAACTCCTCGTCATCGGCGGGGAGTTCGGGTGCGGAGTCCGCCTGCGGCGCGTGCAGCTGCGCCGCCAGCCCGCGCAGCCGCGCGGCGAGCCGCTCCCGCTCGGCCGGGTCGGCGGGGGCCAGCTCGCGCAGGCCCGCCTCCAGGCCGTCGAGGTCGAGCGGGGCCGGTGAACCGGCCGCCCCGTCCCGCTGCCCGAGCAACGCGCCGAGGTGCTCGGCGACGGCGACCGGTGTCGGGTGGTCGAAGACCAGCGTCGCGGGCAGGCGCAGGCCGGTGGCCGTGGCCAGGCGGTTGCGCAGCTCCAGTCCGCGCAGCGAGTCGAACCCGGACACCATGAAGCCCCGCTCGATGCCGACCGCCTCCGGCGAGGCGTGGCCGAGCACCGCGGCCACCTGGGCCCGCACCAACTCCACCAGCGTGTGCGACCGTTCGGCGGCGGACAGGCCGTCGAGCGACAGGCCGGCCTCGGTGCCGGTGGACGCCTCGGGGCGGGCCGCGCGCCGCGGCGGCGCGCCGAGCAGGGTCCGCAGCAGCGGCAGGTCCCGCGTCGAGCCGCCCTCGCGGAGCGCGGGCAGGTCCAGCCGGACCGGGAGCACCAGCGGCTGCTCCTGGGCGAGCGCGGCGTCGAACAGCGCCAGACCGGCGGCCGTGGACATCGGCAGCACACCCGAGCGACGCATCCGTGCCCGGTCCGCCTCACTCAGGCCGCCGGTCATCGCGCTGGCCGCCGACCAGAGCCCCCACGCCATCGACACCCCGGGCAGGCCCAGCTCGCGGCGGTGGGCGGCCAGGCCGTCCAGGTAGGCGTTGGCGGCGGCGTAGTTGGCCTGTCCGGCGTTGCCGAGCAGCCCGCCCGCGGCCGAGAACAGCACGAACATCCTCGGCTTGGCGTTCAGGGTCAGCTCGTGCAGGTTCCAGGCGGCGTCCGCCTTCGGGCGCAGGACGGCCCTGGTCCGCTCCGGAGTGAGCGAGGCGAGCGTGCCGTCGTCCAGCACCCCGGCCGCGTGCACCACCCCGGTCAGCGGGTGGCGCGCCGGGACGGCCGCGAGCACCGCGGCCAGCGCCTCGCGGTCGGCCACGTCGCACGCGGCGATGGTCACCTCGGCGCCCGACTCGGCCAGGGAGTGGGCGAGTTCGGCGGCTCCGGGTGCCTGTCGGCCCTGTCGGCCGACCAGCAGCAGGTGCCGGACGCCGTACGTGTCGACCAGGTGCCGGGCGACGAGCGCGCCCAGCGTGCCGGTCCCGCCGGTGATCAGCACCGTGCCCTCCGGGTCGAGGGCGGTGGCGGCGAAACCGTCGGCCGGGTGCAGCCGCGCCAGCCGGGGCACCAGCACCCGCCCGGCCCGGACGGCGTACTGCGGCTCGGCGCCGTCCAACAGGGCTGAGACCACGGCCGGGAGCGCGTCCCGGTCGTCGCCCGCGGGGCCGTCGAGGTCCACCAGGACGAACCGGCCCGGGTGCTCGGCCTGCGCCGACCGCACCGCGCCCCAGACCGCGGCCGCCGCCAGGTCGGTCGGGGCGGTCCGGCCCGCGGCGTCGACGGCGCCGGCGGTCACCAGCACCAGCCTGGCCGTGCCGAAGCGCTCGTCGGCCACCCAGGCCTGGAGCAGGGACAGCGCCCGCTGCACCGCCCTCCCGGCCGCGTCCGCGGACAGCGTGTCCGCGCCGGGCTCCGCCGTCCAGGGGAGCACGACGGCCTCGGGCACCGGCGTGCCGGCGCCGATCGCGTCGGCGAGGGCGGCGAGGTCCGGATAGACGTCCCCGCCGAACGCGTCGGAGCCGAGCACCGCGTGGCGGACCGCGCCACCCGCCGTACGGGCGGCCGGCTCCTGCCACGCCAGCTGGAACAGCGAGTCGGCGCCGGAGCGGCCGGCGGCGGAGCCGAGCTGCGCCCGGGAGACCGGCCGGACGGCGAGGGAGTCGACCGTGGCGACCGGCAGACCGGTCTGGTCGGCCACCGCCAGCGACAGCTCGTCCGGGCCGGTGGGAGTCAGCCGCACCCGCAGCGCGGTCGCGCCGGCGGCGTGCAGGGTGACACCGGTCCACGCGAACGGCAGCCGCACCTGCTCCGCGCCGTCGATCAGCGTGGTGTGCAGGGCCGCGTCCAGCAGGGCGGGGTGCAGACCGAACTGCGCGGCCGCGTCGTGCTGCTCGCGCGGCAGCCGCACCTCGGCGTACACCTCCCCGCCGAGCCGCCAGGCGGCGCGCAGCCCCTGGAACGCCGGCCCGTACCCGAGCCCGTCCTCGGCGAGCCGCTGGTAGAGGCCGTCGAGTTCGACCGGCTCGGCCCCGACCGGCGGCCAGACCGGGCCGGACGCCCAACCCGCGGTCGGCTCGGCCGGCGAGGCGGTGCCGGTCGCGTGCAGCGTCCAGGCGTCGCCGGCCTCCGGGCTGTCGGCGGCGGAGTGGACGGTGAGGGTGCGACGCCCGGTGGCGTCCGCCGCGCCGATGCGGACCTGGACGCGGACGGCGTGCTGGTCGGGGAGGACGAGCGGCGCCTGGAGGGTGAGCTCCTCGACGTGCTGGCAGCCGAGCCGGCGGCCGGCGTGCAGGGCGAGCTCGACGAGGGCGGTGCCGGGGGCGAGCACGGTGTCCCAGACGGCGTGGTCGGCGAGCCAGGGGTGCGTGGCGGCGGAGAGCCGACCGGTGAGGAGCATGCCCTCGTCGTCCGGCAGCGGGACGGCCGCCGCGAGCAGCGGGTGCTCCGCGGAGTCGAGTCCGGCGGTGCGGGGGTTCGCCGTCGTGGGCGCGGTCAGCCAGAAGCGTTCGCGCTGGAAGGGGTAGGTGGGGAGGTCGGGGTGGGTGCCGGGGGTGAGGAAGGGGGTCCAGTCGACGGGGTGGCCGTGGGCGTGGAGGTGGGCGAGGGAGGTGAGGAGGCGGGTCCAGTTTCCTTCGCCTCGGCGGAGGGTGCCGGTGACGAGGGCTTGGGTGTCGAGGGTTTCCTCGATGGCGGGGGTGAGGACGGGGTGGGGGCTGATCTCGATGTAGGTGGTGTGGCCGCTGTGGTGGGCGGTCTGGAGGGCTTGGGTGAGGAGGACGGGTTGGCGCAGGTTGGTGTACCAGTAGTCCGTGGTGAGGGTGGTGGTGTCGTGTCGGTTGCCGGTGACGGTGGAGTAGAGGGGGATGCTGGCTTCGGTTGGGGTGATGTCGGCGAGTTGTTGGGCGAGGTGGTCGCGGATGGCTTCGACGTGGTGGGTGTGGGAGGCGTAGTCGACGTCGATGCGGCGGGCGCGGATCTCCGACTCTTCGCAGTGGGTGAGTAGCTCTTGGATGGCGGTGGCGTCGCCGGCGATGACGGTGCTGGTGGGGCCGTTGTGGGCGGCGATGGTGAGTCGGCCGTCCCAGCGGCTCAGTAGTTCGGCGGTCTCGTCGGAGGACAGGGGGATGGAGGCCATTCCGCCCTTGCCGGCGATGGCGAGGATGGCCTGGCTGCGGAGGGCGGCGATGCGGGCGCCGTCTTGGAGGGTGAGGGCTCCGGCGACGGTGGCGGCGGCGATCTCGCCCTGGGAGTGGCCGATGACGGCGGCGGGCTGGACGCCCAGGGACTGCCAGACCTCGGCCAGGGAGACCATGACGGCGAACAACGTGGGCTGGACGACGTCGACACGCCCGAGGTCGACGGTGCCGCGCAGGGCGTCGGTCAGCGACCAGTCGACGTACGGGGCGAGTGCGGCCTGGCAGCGGGCGATGGAGGCCGTGAACACGGGTGAGGTGTCGAGGAGTTCGGCGCCCATGCCGATCCACTGCGACCCCTGGCCGGGGAACACGAACACCGGACGCTCGGCCGTGCCGCTGCCGGTGGGGGCGGTGCCGTCGGCGATGGCGGTCAGGGAGTTCAGCAGTTCCTCGCGGCTCTGCCCCAGGGCGACGGCCCGGTGGTCCAGTCGGGCTCGTCCGGTGAGCAGGGTGTGGCCGACAGCCCGCAGGTCCGTGTCGGGGTGGTCCTGGAGGAAGGCGGCCAACTGTCCCGCCCGCGCGCGCAGCGCCTGCTCGTCCCGGGCGGAGAGCACCCAAGGCACCACGGGGAAAGACGAGTCGGCCGCGGAGCCCTCCGGCGAAGCGGCGGGGGCCTCCTCCAGGATGACGTGCGCGTTCGTCCCGCTGATCCCGAAGGCGGAGACACCCGCCCGTCGCGGGTGCCCGTCCTCCCGGGGCCACTCCCGTGCCTCGGTGAGCACTTCGACCGCGCCGGAGGACCAGTCCACGTGGGAGGTGGGTTCGCTGACGTGCAGGGTGCGCGGCAGCACGCCGTGCCGCATCGCCAGCACCATCTTGATGACCCCCGCTACGCCCGCCGCGGCCTGGGTGTGGCCGATGTTGGACTTCAACGAGCCCAGCAGCAGCGGACGTTCGGCGGGCCGCTGCTGTCCGTAGGTGGCGATCAGGGCCTGGGCCTCGATCGGGTCGCCGAGCCGGGTGCCGGTGCCGTGGGCCTCCACCGCGTCCACATCGGCGGCGGTGAGCCGGGCGTCCGCGAGCGCGGCCCGGATCACCCGCTGCTGCGACGGGCCGTTCGGCGCGGCCAGCCCGTTGGAGGCGCCGTCCTGGTTGAGCGCGGAGCCGCGGACCACGGCGAGCACCGGGTGGCCGAGCCGCCGGGCGTCGGAGAGCCGCTCGACCAGCACCACGCCGACCCCCTCGGAGAGGCCGAACCCGTCGGCATCCTCGGAGAACGCCTTGCACCGGCCGGTCTCGGACAGCGCGCCCATGCGGCTGAAACCGATGAACGAGTCGGGGGTCGGCATCACCACCGCACCACCCGCGATCGCCATCGAGCACTCGCCGGCCCGCAGGGCCCGGGTGGCCAGGTGCAGCGCGACCAGGGAGGACGAGCACGCGGTGTCGACGGTGATGGCCGGCCCCTCCAGGCCGAACGCGTAGGCCAGCCGGCCCGAGATGACGCTGGTGACGCTGCCGGTGATGACGTAGTCCTCGATGGCGGCCGACGCATCGGCCGAACGGACGCCGTATCCGTGCTGCATGGCACCGACGAAGGCGCCGGTCCGGCTGCCGCGCAGGGCCGTCAGGTCGATGCCGGCCCGCTCGAACGCCTCCCAGGAGGCCTCCAGCAGCAGCCGCTGCTGCGGGTCCATCGCCAGCGCCTCGCGCGGGCTGATCCCGAAGAACCCGGCGTCGAAGCCGTCCACGTCCCGGACGAAGCCGCCCTGCTGGCCGGCCACCGCGTCGAGGTCCCAACCGCGGTCGGTGGGCAGGTCGGAGACGACGTCGACGTCCGTGCTGAGCAGCTGCCAGAGCTCCTCCGGTGTCGTCACACCACCGGGGAAGCGGCACGCCATGCCGACGATCGCGATCGCCTCGTCGTCGTCCGCCGCGGCGGTCGGTCCGGCCGGGGCGGCGACCTCCGCCGCCCCCAACTCCAGGACATCGCGGCGTAGTTGGGCGGCGAGCGCGGTCGGCGTCGGGTAGTCGAAGGCCAGCGTCGCCGGGAGGCGCAGGCCGGTGGCGGACGCCAGCCGGTTGCGCAGCTCGACCGAGGTCAGTGACTCGAACCCCAGTTCCTTGAAGGCCCGGTCGGGCCGGATGCCGTCCGCGCTGCTGTGTCCCAGCACCGCGACGGCGTGCGTGGTGACGAGCTCGGTGAGCAGGCGGAGCTGCTCCGGCTCGGAGAGCTCCGCCAGCGACTGCCGGAGCTCGGAGCCGGAGCCGGCCGACCCGGCCGCCGTCTCGGCGGAGGACGCCAACAGGGTGCGCACCTCGGGGAGTTCGGCGAGCAGCGGACTCGGCCGTATCGCGGTGAACAGCGGGACGAAGCGCTGCCAGTCGATCTCGGCCACCGCGACGAAGGTGTCGTCGTGGTCCAGCGCCTGCTGCAGGGCGGCGACCGCCAGCTCGGGGGCCATCAGCGGCAGGCCCTGTCCGAGCACGCGTCGACGGGTGCGTTCGACGTCCAGGTCGCCGAGGTTCTTCCAGGTGTTGACGGCGTCCTCCCAGACGCCCCAGGCGACCGAAAGCATCGGCAGGCCGCCCGCGCGGCCCTGCTCGGCCAGCGCGTCGAGTGCCGCGTTGGCGGCCGCGTAGGCGGCGTGGTCACCGCTGCCCCAGAAGCCGGCGATCGAGGAGAACAGCACGAAGGCGTCGAGCTGGTCCGGATCGAGCAGCTCGGCCAGGTGCCGGGCACCGTCCACCTTGGCGGCCAGCACCTGGTCGAAGCTCTCCAGGGTGGTGTCGGCGACGGACGTCAGGTCGATGAACGCGGCCGTGTGCAGGACGGCCCGCACCGTGTGGCCGTCCGCCCGGAGCCGGTCGAGCAGCCCGGCCACCGCCGCGCGGTCGGCCACGTCGCACGCGGCCAGGGTGACGGCCACGCCCCGTGCGTCCAACTCGGCGGCCAGGTCCGCGGCACCCGGGGCGTCCGGGCCCGAACGGCTGGCCAGCACGAGGTGCTCGGCGCCGTGGTCGGCCAGCCAGCGGGCGAGCCGGGGGCCGAGGCTCCCGGTGCCGCCGGTGACCAGCACCGTGCCCCTCGGACGCCAGCCCCGGGCGGGCTTGGCGTCGCCGAGCGGCGCATGGACCATCCGCCGCGCGAACAGTCCGGCCGGACGGACGGCCACCTGGTCCTCGTCGGAGGATCCCGAGAGCACCCGGGCCAGCTGACCGAGCGCCCGCTCGTCGGGCTCCTCGGGCAGGTCGACCAGTCCGCCCCAGAGCTGCGACTGCTCCAGTGCGAAGACCCGGCCGATTCCCCACAGTTGGGCCTGCACCGGATCCGCCGGGGCGTCGGACGGTCCGGCGGACACGCCGCCGCGGGTGGCGCACCACAGCGGCGCCCGGAGGCCGAGGTCGGCCAGCGCCTGGACCAGCGCCAGGGTCAGGGCGAGGCCGCTCGTCACGGTGCTCTTCCCGGGGTGGCGACGGGCGTCAAGGCCGAGGAAGGACAACAGGCCGGCCGGGCCGGACTCGTCGTCGCCGAGCGCCTCGCGCACCTTGGCGGCCAGGACGTCGCGGTCCGCATCGGCCTCACCCGCCTCCAGGAGTACGGGCCGGGCGCCGCGCAGGCCGAGGAGGCGGACGGCCTCGGTGACCCAGGCGTCCTCGGCGTGGCCCGTGGGGACGACGACCAGCCAGGTACCGGAGAGGGCGGACGCGGCGGCCCCGGGCACGGGCTTCCAGGCGATCCGGTACCGCCAGTCGTCCACCGCCGAGCGGTCGCGGCTCTGCCGGTGCCACGAGGAGAGCGCGGGCAACAGGACGCTCAGCGACCGTCGTTGCTCGTCGTCCTCCACCTGCAGCGTCGCGGCCACGGCTGCGACGTCCTGCTCCTCGACGGCCTCCCAGAAGCCCGCGTCCAGCGTGCTGTACCCCGCCGGGGAGGCGGAGGCGGCGGCGGTGTCCTCGATCCAGAGGTGCTGGTGCTGGAAGGGGTAGGTGGGGAGGTCGGGGTGGGTGCCGGGGGTGAGGAACGGGGTCCAGTCGACGGGGTGGCCGTGGGCGTGGAGGTGGGCGAGGGAGGTGAGGAGGCGGGTCCAGTTTCCTTCGCCTCGGCGGAGGGTGCCGGTGGTGAGGGCGGGGTGGTCGGTGGTGTCGGCGGTGTCCTGGACGGCTGTGGTGAGGACGGGGTGGGGGCTTGCTTCGATGAAGGCGTGGTGGCCGTCGGTGAGGGCGGCGTGGATGGCGTCGGTGAACCGGACGGGCTGGCGGAGGTTGGTGTACCAGTAGTCCGTGGTGAGGGTGGTGGTGTCGAGTCGGTTGCCGGTGACGCTGGAGTAGAGGGGGACGGTGGCTTCCGTCGGGGTGATGCCGGCGAGTTGTTGGGCGAGGTGGTCGCGGATGGCTTCGATGTGGTGGGTGTGGGAGGCGTAGTCGACGTCGATGCGGCGGGCGCGGATCTGCGACTCTTCGCAGTGGGTGAGGAGTTGGTCGAGGGCGTCGCGGTCGCCGGCGATGACGGTGGAGGTGGGGCCGTTGTGGGCGGCGATGGCGAGTCGGCCGTCCCAGCGGCTCAGGAGTTCGGCCGTGTCGTCGGAGGGCAGCGGGATCGAGGCCATTCCACCCTGGCCGGCGATGGCGAGGATGGCCTGGCTGCGGAGGGCGGCGATGCGGGCGCCGTCGTCGAGGGTGAGGGCTCCGGCGACGGTGGCGGCGGCGATCTCGCCCTGCGAGTGGCCGATGACGGCGGCGGGCTGGACACCGAGGGACTGCCAGACCTCGGCCAGGGAGACCATGACCGCGAAGAGGGTGGGCTGGACGACGTCGACGCGCCCGAGGTCGACGGCGCCGCGCAGGGCATCGGTCAGCGACCAGTCGACGTACGGGGCGAGCGCGCTCTGGCAGCGGGCAATCGATGCGGCGAAGACCTCAGAGGTGTCAAGGAGTTCGGCGCCCATGCCGATCCACTGCGAGCCCTGCCCGGGGAACACGAACACCGGACGCTCGATCGTGCCGGTGCCGGGTGCGGTGGTCCCGTCGGCGATGGCGGTCAGGGAGTTCAGCAACTCCCCGTGGTTCTGCCCCAGGGCGACGGCCCGGTGCGCCAGCGGGGCTCGTCCGGTGAGCAGGGTGTGGCCGATGGCCCGCAGGTCCGTGTCGGGGTGGTCCTGGAGGAAGGCGGCCAGCTGTCCCGCCTGCGCGCGCAGGGCGTTGTCGTCCCGGGCGGAGAGCACCCAAGGCACCACCGGGAAAGGCGAGTCGGCCGCAGGAGCCTCCTCGGCCGCGGAACCCTCCGGCGAAGCGGCGGGGGCCTCCTCCAGGATGACGTGCGCGTTCGTCCCACTGATCCCGAACGAGGACACGGCGGCCCGCCGGGCCCGCTCGCCGGCCGGCCACGGGCGCTCCTCGGTGAGCAGCTCGACCGCACCGGAGGACCAGTCCACATGCGGGGTGGGCTCGTCGACGTGCAGGGTGCGCGGCAGCACACCGTGCCGCATCGCCATCACCATCTTGATCACGCCGCCGACCCCGGCCGCCGCCTGCGCGTGGCCGATGTTGGACTTCAACGAGCCCAGCAGCAGCGGCCGTTCGGCCGGCCGCTCCTTGCCGTAGGTGGCGAGCAGCGCCTGGGCCTCGATCGGGTCACCGAGCCGGGTGCCGGTGCCGTGCGCCTCCACCGCGTCCACGTCGGCGGCGGTGAGCCGGGCGTTCTTCAACGCGTCCCGGATCGCCCGCTGCTGGGCGGGCCCGTTGGGGGCGGAGAACCCGCTGCTGCTTCCGTCCTGGTTGACGGCCGAGCCGCGCACCACCGCGAGGACCTGGTGACCGTTGCGCCGGGCGTCGGAGAGCCGCTCCAGCAGCAGGACGCCGACGCCCTCCGCCCAGCCGGTGCCGTCCGCGCCGGCCGCGAAGGCCCGGCAGCGCCCGTCGGGGGACAGGGCCCGCTGACGGCTGAACTCGACGAAGCCGCCGGGCCCGGTCATCACGGTGACGCCGCCGACGAGGGCCATCGTGCACTCCCCGTTGCGCAGCGCCTGCCCGGCGAGGTGCAGGGCGACCAGCGAGGAGGAGCACGCCGTGTCCACCGTGATCGCCGGCCCCTCCAGGCCCAGCGTGTAGGCCACCCGCCCGGACACCACGCTGCCCAGGCTGCCCGTCATCAGGTAGCCCTCAAGGTCGTCGGGGGTCTCGCGCAGCCGCGCGGCGTAGTCCTGGTGCATCACGCCGGCGAACACGCCGGTCCGGCTGCCACGGACGGAGACGGGGTCGATGCCGGCCCGCTCGAAGGCCTCCCAGGAGGTCTCCAGCAGCAGCCGCTGCTGCGGGTGCATGGCGAGCGCCTCGCGCGGGCTGATCCCGAAGAAGTCCGGGTCGAAGAGCGCGGCCTCGTGCAGGAAGCCGCCGGCCCGGGCGTACGTCTTGCCGACCGCCTCGGGGTCGGCGTCGTAGAGCGCGTCCAGGTCCCAGCCGCGGTCCTCCGGGAAGGCGGAGACGGCGTCGCCGCCGCTCGCGACCAGCTGCCAGAGGCCCTCGGGTGACGTGACACCCCCCGGGTAGCGGCAGGCCATGCCGACGATGGCGATCGGGTCGGAGACCGCGGCGGTCAGCTTCCGGTTCTGCTGCCGCAGCAGCTCGGCCTCCTTGAGGGAGGCTCGCAGCGCCTTGACGACTTCTTCACTGGATGCGGTCATCGCGAACTCCGAAACTCCGTGGCGTAGAGGGGTGGTGCGTCGTGATCAGTTGTCACCGAGGGCGACCCGGATGAGGCTGTCCAGATCCATCGTGTCGAGCGCGCTGCCGTGGTCCTGCTCGCCGGTGTCCGCCGGTTCGCCCGTCGGGTCCGCTAGTTGGAGGAGGGTGCGGATCAGCCCGGCCTCCTGGAAGCGGCCCAGCGGGATCGTCGCCAGGGCCCGCCGGAACTCGGCCTCGTCGACCTCGTCGGGGTCCGGTTCCTCCGTCGCCCGGTCGGCGGGGAACACCTCGCCCTCCAGGTAGCGGGCGACGGCGGCCGGCGTCGGGTGGTCGAAGATCAGGGTGGCGGGCAGCCGGCTGCCACTCTCCCGGCCGAGCCGGTTGCGCAGTTCGAGCGCGGTGAGGGAGTCGAAGCCGAGGTCGAGGAGTCCGCGATCGGGCTCGACCCGGTCCGGTGAGGCGTACCCCAGGACGGCCGCCACCTGGCCCCGGACCACGTCGAGCATGGCGCGACCGCGCTCGGCCGCCTCCAGCCCGGCGAAACGCTGCTGGAACGTCAGGGTCTGCGGGGCGGAGGCCTCCCGGAGCCTCGGGGCGCGGACCAGGCCACGGAGCACCGGCGGCACCTCGGGCTGCGCCCGCAGGGCCGCCGTGTCCAGCCGGGCGGGTACCAGCACCGCGCGATCCGTCCGCAGCGCCGTGTCGAAGAGCGCGAGTCCCTCGTCGGAGGGCAGGGCGGCGAGGCCCGTACGGCTCAGGCGGCGGAGGTCGGTCTCGGCGAGGTGGCCGGTCATGCCGCTGGACTCCGCCCACAGCCCCCAGGCCAGGGCGTGTGCGGGCAGGCCCTCCGCGCGGCGCCGCTGCGCCAGGGCGTCGAGGAAGGCGTTGGCCGCCGAGTAGCTCGACTGGCCGGCCTGCCCCAGGACACCCGCGGCCGAGGAGAAGAGGACGAACGCGCGCAGGTCGCTCCCGCGGGTCAGTTCGTGGAGGTGCCACGCCGCGTCGACCTTGGGCCGCAGGACGGTCGACACCCGGTCGGGGGTCAGGGCTGTCAGCACGCCGTCGTCCAGGACGCCCGCCGTGTGGACCACGCCGACCAGCGGCTGCTCGGCGGGCACCCGGGCCAGGGCTGCGGCGAGTGCCTCCCGGTCGGCTGTGTCGCACGCCGCGACCGTCACCGTGGCGCCCGCCGCCGTCAGTTCGTCCCGCAGGTCGGTCGCACCGGCGGCGGCGAGCCCCTGCCGGCTCAGGAGCAGCAGGTGCCGCACCCCGTGCCGGGTCACCAGGTGGCGGGCGAAGAGACCGCCGAGCAGGCCGGTGCCCCCGGTCACCAGCACGGTGCCGGTGGGGCCGAACGAGGCCGGCGCCTCCGCCGCACCGGGTGCGGCGGTCGGCACGGTGGCCAGCCTGGCGGCCGACACGCGGCCCGCGCGTACCGCCAGTTGGGGCTCCGCCGAGGAGAGCGCCCGGACCAGGGCCGGGTAGGAGTCGGGGTGGTCGTCGAGGTCGGCCAGCACGAGGCGGCCCGGGTTCTCCGACTGGGCGGATCGGACCAGGCCCCACAGCGGGGCGTGGACGAGGTCCGTGACGTCGTCGGTCGGCTCCACGGCCACGGCGCCGCGGGTGAGCAGGACGAGCCGGCTGTCGGCGAAGCGCTCCTCGGCGAGCCAGGCCTGGACGAGGGCCAGCGCGTGCCCGGTCGCCGCGTGGACGTGCTCGGCGGTCGCTCCGACGCCGGACGGGAAGGCCGCCACGACCGTGGCCGGGAGCGGAGCGCGGAGCGCGAGCAGATCGGCGGGCCGGGCGTATCCGAGGTCCTCGGTGTCGAGGAGCAGCGGCGCCTCGTCGGGGGCGTCGGCACCGGGCGGCAGCGGCACCCAGTCCACCTGGTACAGCGAGGTGGGGTGGCCGTGGGTGGCGGCGCTGAACTGCTCCGGCGTCACCGGCCGCAGCGTCAGCGATCCGACCGAGACGACCGGGGTGCCGGCCTCGTCGGTCGCGGTGAGGGCGACGGTGTCCGGCCCGGTCGGGGTGAGCCGGACGCGCAGCGAGGTGGCCGCGGTGGGGTGGAAGACGACATCGGACCAGGCGAACGGCAGGCGGACGCCGTCGGACCCCTCCAGGAGGCAGGCGTGCAGGGCCGCGTCCAGGAGGGCCGGGTGCAGGCCGAACCGGTCGTCCTGGCGCTCGTGGGGGAGCACGACCTCGGCACGGATCTCGTCGCCGTGCCGACCGACGGCCCGCAGCCCCTGGAACGCCGGCCCGTAGTCGAAACCGACGCCGGCCAGCCGGTCGTAGAGCGCGTCGGCCGGATCGAGCGCCGTCGTCCACGGCTGCGAGCGGTCCGCGGGCGATGCGTGGCTCGGGCTCTCCGCCGTCAGGATCCCGCTCGCGTGCCTGGTCCAGCCGGTGCCGGTGTGGTGGAGGGAGTGGACGGTGACGGTGCGTCGGTCGGCTTCGTCGGGTGCGCCGACGCGGACCTGGAGCCGGACGGGCTGCTGCTCGGGGAGGACGAGCGGGGCTTCCAGCGTCAGCTCTTCGAGGACGTCGCAGCCGGTGTGGTCGCCGGCGTGGAGGGCGAGTTCGACGAGGGCGGTGCCGGGGAGGAGGGGGGTGCCGAAGACGGCGTGGTCGGCGAGCCAGGGGTGGGTGGTGAGGGAGATGTGGCCGGTGAGGATGAGTTCGTCGTTGTCGGCGAGGGGCAGGAGGGCGGTGAGCAGGGGGTGTTCGGTGGCGGTGAGGCCGGTGGCGCGGACGTCTGCGGTGGCTGCGGTGGTGTCGAGCCAGAAGCGTTCGCGTTGGAAGGGGTAGGTGGGGAGTTCGATCCGGTGGGAGCGGCCGGTGGGGAGTATGGCCGTCCAGTCGACGGGGTGGCCGTGGACGTGGACCTCGGCGAGGGAGGTGAGGAGGCGGGGGAGGCCGCCTTCGTTTCGGCGGAGGGTACCGGTGACGAGGGTGGGGGTGTCGAGGGTTTCCTCGATGGCGGGGGTGAGGACGGGGTGGGGGCTGATTTCGATGTAGGTGGTGTGGCCGTGGGTGGCGAGGTTGCGGATGGTGGGTTCGAGGAGGACGGGTTGGCGGAGGTTGGTGTACCAGTAGTCGGCGGTGAGGGTGGTGGTGTCGATGGGGGTGCCGGTGACGGTGGAGTGGAAGGGGACGGTGGCTTCCGTCGGCGTGATACCGGCGAGTTGTTCGGCGAGGTGGTCGCGGATGGCTTCGACGTGGGGGGAGTGGGAGGCGTAGTCGACGTCGATGCGGCGGGCGCGGATCTGCGCGTCCTCGCAGTGGGCGAGGAGTTGGTCGAGCGCGTCGCGGTCGCCGGCGATGACGGTGGAGGTGGGGCCGTTGTGGGCGGCGATGGTGAGTCGGCCGTCCCAGCGGGTGAGGAGTTCGGCTGTCTCGTCGGAGGACAGGGGGATGGAGGCCATTCCGCCCTGGCCGGCGATGGCGAGGATGGCCTGGCTGCGGAGGGCGGCGATGCGGGCGCCGTCTTGGAGGGTGAGGGCTCCGGCGACGGTGGCGGCGGCGATCTCGCCCTGGGAGTGGCCGATGACGGCGGCGGGCTGGACGCCCAGAGACTGCCACACCTCAGCCAGCGAGACCATGACGGCGAACAGCGTGGGCTGGACGACGTCGACCCGTCCGAGGTCGGCGTTGCCGCGCAGGGCGTCGGTCAGTGACCAGTCGACATAGGGGGCGAGTGCGGCTTGGCAGTTGGCGATGGAGGTGGCGAAGACCTCGGAGGTGTCGAGGAGTTCGGCGCCCATGCCGATCCACTGCGAGCCCTGGCCGGGGAAGACGAACACCGGACGTTCGGCCGTGCCGCTGCCCGTCACGACCCCGGGTGCGGCGCCGCCCTCGGCGAGGGCGGCGAGGCCGTTCAGCAGTTCCGCGCGACTCTCCCCGATCACCACCGCCCGCCGGTCGAACACGGACCGGCCCGAGACCAGCGACGCGGCCACCTCGGCCGGTTCCCACTCAGGGTGGGCCTCGACCGCCGCCCGCAGCTGCTCGGCCTGCGCGCGCAACGCGGCCGGAGTCCGGGCGGAGAGGGCCCACGGCACCACGAGGGAAGGCGAGTCGGCCGCGGAATCCTCCAGCGAGGCGGCCGGCGCCTCCTCCAGGATGACGTGCGCGTTCGTCCCGCTGACCCCGAACGAGGACACGGCGGCTCGTCGAGTCCGCTCACCGGCCGGCCACTCCCGTGCCTCGGTGAGCAGTTCGACCGCGCCCGAGGACCAGTCCACATGCGGAGTCGGCTCGTCGACATGCAGGGTGGGCGGCAGCACGCCGTGCCGCATCGCCATCACCATCTTGATCACGCCGCCGACCCCGGCCGCCGCCTGGGTGTGACCGATGTTGGACTTCAACGAGCCCAGCAGCAGCGGCCGTTCGGCCGGACGGTCCTGCCCGTAGGTGGCCAGCAGTGCCTGGGCCTCGATCGGGTCGCCGAGCTTGGTGCCGGTGCCGTGCGCCTCCACCGCGTCGACGTCGGACGCGGTGAGCCGTGCGTCCGCGAGCGAGGCCCGGATGACCCGCTGCTGGGACGGTCCGTTGGGCGCGGAGAGCCCGTTGGAGGCGCCGTCCTGGTTGACGGCCGAGCCGCGCACCACGGCGAGGACGGGGTGGCCGTTGCGCTGGGCGTCGGAGAGCCGTTCCAGCAGGAGGACGCCGACGCCTTCGCCCCAGCCGGTGCCGTCGGCGGTGGCGGAGAAGGCCTTGCAGCGTCCGTCGGGGGCGAGGCCGCGCTGGCGGCTGAACTCGACGAACATGCCGGGTGCGGCCATGACGGCCGCGCCACCGGCGAGCGCGGTCGAGCATTCGCCCCGGCGCAGCGACTGGCAGGCCAGGTGCAGGGCGACCAGCGAGGAGGAGCACGCCGTGTCCACCGTGATCGCCGGACCCTCCAGGCCGAACACGTAGGACAGCCGACCGGACAGGACGCTCACGGTGGTCCCGGTCAGGACGTGCCCTTCGACGAGGTCGCTCGCCTCGTGCATCCGGGCGCCGTAGTCCTGTGTCATCGCGCCGATGTACACGCCGGTCCGGGTGCCGCGCAGGGACGCGGGGTCGATGTCGGCCCGCTCGAACGCCTCCCAGGAGCTCTCCAGCAGCAGCCGCTGCTGCGGGTCCATCGCCAGCGCCTCGCGCGGGCTGATCCCGAAGAACGCGGCGTCGAACCGGTCCGCGTCGTGCAGGAAGCCGCCCTCGCGGGTGTAGCTGCGGCCGCTGCGGGACGGGTCGGGGTCGTACAGCGAGTCCACTTCCCAGCCCCGGTTCTCGGGGAACGGGGAGACGGCGTCGCGGCCGTCCGCCACGAGCCGCCAGAGCTGTTCGGGGCTGCGGACCTCGCCGGGGAACCGGCAGGCCATCGCGACGATCGCGATCGGTTCCTGCTCGTCGGCGGAGATGGCGGTCGCCGCTGCCGCCGGGCCGTCCTCCCCGGCGAGCCGGGCGAGCAGGTGACGCCCCAGGGCCTCCGCCGTCGGATGGTCGAAGAGCAGGGTGAGGGGCAGCGCCAGACCGGTCGCCGCCACGAGCCGGTTGCGCAGCTCGACCGCCATGGCCGAGTCGAACCCGAGGTCTCGCAGCGGCCGGTCCTCGGTGGCCGCCGCCGCGGGGCCGCACAGTGCGGCGATCTCGGTACGCACCAGCTCACGGACCCAGCGCCGCCGTGCGGCGGGGGACCGGACGCCGGCCGCCTCGGGGGTGCCCGCGCGAGCGGCGTCCGAGCGTGCGGCGCCGAACGGGTACGTCGGCAGCGGGACCCGTCGCGCGCCGGACCGGCCGAGGGCGGCCGCCCAGTCCGGCACGGCCCCCTGGACGTGCAGTTCGGCCATCGAGGTGAGGAACCGGTCCGCCCCGCCCTGGTCGCGGCGCAGCGTGCCGACGACGGCGGTGTCGCCCGTCAGGCCCTCGTCGTCCAGGGTCTCCTGAAGGCCTCCGAGGAGACCGGGGTGCGGGCTCACCTCCAGGAAGAGCCGGTGGCCGTCGGCCAGCAGCGCGCGGGTGGCGTCCTCGAAACGGATCTCGCTGGTGATGTTCCGCAGCCAGTAGGCGGCGTCCAGGGTCGCGGTGTCCAGCGGTCCGCCGGTCAGCGAGGAGTAGAACGGTACGGCGGAGCCGCGCGGGCGGATGCCGGTGAGGCCGTCGAGGATGCCGTCGCGGTCGAGGCCCAGCCCGGGGGAGTGCGCGGCGAGTCCGTTGCTCAGCCGCTTCGCTCGCACTCCCTCGGCCGCCAGCTCGGTCAACAGCTCGTCCACGGCCTCCCGGTCGCCGGAGAACAGCACGGATCCCGGGCCGTTGGTCCCGGCGACGACGAGCCGTCCCTGCCAGCGGGCGAGCCGCGGCGCCAGCTGTTCCCGGGGCAGCAGGGCGGAGGCCAGGTCGCCCCGGCCGGCGGCGGCGGCCTGCGCGCGGCTCCACAGCGCCACCACCTTGGCGGCTTCCTCCAGGGTGAGCGCACCGGCCGCGTGGGCGGCCGCGATCTCACCCAGACTGGCGCCCACCACGGCCGCGGGTGCCACGCCGCAGGCGCGCCACAGCGCCGCGAGCGAGACCATCACGGCGAAGAGAACGGGCTGGACGACCTCCACCGCCACCGGCGCGGGTGCGCCGGGGTCCCCGCGGAGCACACCGGTCAGCGACCACGGGACGTACGGTTCGAGCGCGTCCTCACAGGCCTGGATGTGCTCCCGGAACAGCTCGGAGGAGTCCAGCAGGTCGAGGGCCATTCCCCGCCACTGCGTCCCCTGGCCGGGGAAGACGAAGACGACTCCGCGCGCGGTGTCCGCCGTGCCGTGCACGAGTGACGGTGCGAATCCGCCCTCGGCGAGGGCCCGCAGCCCGTCCAGGGCGTCGGCGCGGCTCTCGGCGAGCAGGACGGCGCGCTGCTCGAAGGTCGTCCTGGTCGTGGACAGGGAGAGGCCGACGTCGGCGAGCCGGAGACCGGGGTCGGCCTCCCACTGGTCCCGGAGAGCCCGCGCCTGGGCCCGCAGGGCGGCGTCACTGCGGGCGGAGAGGACCAGCGGGGTGAGGTCCGCGGCGAGGAGCGGCCGGGCGGCGGGCTCTGCCTCGGAGGCTGCCGGGGCGTCGGCCGGTACGGCTCCGAGCAGTCCGAGTCCGTCCGGACCGGACGCGGAGCGGCCGGAGGCGATCGTCCCCCGGATCCGGTCGCCGTCGCGTCGTGCGTCGGGCAGCCGCCGGAGCACGGCGAGGACGGTGCCGCCGTCGCCGGCGAGGGCGAGGTCGCACTCGCCTCGGTGCAGGGCCTCCGCGGCCAGTGCGACGGCCGCTCGCGCGGGGGAGTCGGGGGCGGCGGGGGAGTCGGGGGAGGCAGGGGAGTCCGACGGGTCGGCGGTCGCCCGCGGGCCGTGCAGGTCCAGTACGGCGGCGAGGCGTTCCGGCGATTCGTCCCGCGAGGACGCCGCGAGGAAGACGCCGGTGCGGCTGCCGCGCAGCGAGGCGGGAACGATCCCGGCGTCCTCCAGCGCGCTCCAGGCGAGCTCCGACAGGCTCCAGTCCGCAGGGCCGAAGTCGGCGGCGAGGGAGGCCGTGACCCCGACGGCCGTGACCCCGACGGCCGTACCCCCGAAGAACGTGGGGCCGCCGTCAGGGCCGTCGCAGCCCTGTCGGTCGCCTTCGACTTCGAGCGTCGGGCAGGACAGCCCGACCACGGCGACCGGGTCGTGCTCACAACTCGTCGGCGGCACTGCGTACTCGGCTTTCTGCTGGTCTCGATCCATCTCGGTCCACCCGCTCTCGGTGGCTGAAAGCCTGCCAGGATGATCTTGGCGGCAACTTGGAGCCGACTTGGAGCCGACTTGGAGGCGCCTTGGAGGGGCCTTGGAGCGCGTCCGCGACCCCCGCCGTGAGCGCGATCTCCCCGTATACGTCATGCTCATGACATCTACCCGACACAGAGCGAGCCCGGTGGCGACGGCCGTGCTGCCGTCGCCGCCGGGCTGTTGGCCGGAAGGCCTATCCCCGTGGTGTGCTCATGCGCAGTCCGCGACGGGGTCGCCGCGCAGGATCGAGCCGAACAGCTCCTGCAACTCGGCGCCCGGGTCCACGCCGTACTCCTCCGCCAAGGCCCGTCGGGTCCGGTGGTACGCGTCGATCGCGTCGGCCCGCCGGCCGGACCGGTACAGGGCCTTCATCAGCAGCCAGCTGAACCGCTCCCGGGTGGGGAACCGCAGGGTGAGCGCGGGCAGTTCGGCGGCGACCACCGAGAAGTCACGCGCCTCGGACAGCTTGGCCTCCCACAGGCTCTCCAGCGCCAGGAGCCGCAGCTCCTCGAAACGTGCGGCCGCCTGCGCGCCGAGCGCGTAGTCGCTCACCTCGGGGTAGGCCGTCCCCCGGCACAGCGCCAACGCGCTCCCCAGCGTCCGTTCGGCTCTCTGGTGCAGCCCCGCCTGAAGCAGGTGCCGGCCGTCGTGCAGAAGGCGCTCGAAGAGAGTCGCGTCGATGCAGTCGCTGTTCACCGCCAGGACGTAGCCGTTCGGCTCACGTCTCAGGACGGTGTCGCGGCTGCGGGGCGGCCGGTTCGGCTCCAGGAGCCGCCGGAGATTCGACACGTAGCTGTGCAGGTTCGCCATGACGTCGTTCGGAGGATTCCTCGGCCAGACGGCCTCGGAGAGCTGCTCCGACGTCACCGGCTGGCCCGGGGTCAGAAGAAGGGCGGACAATACCGCCCGCTGACGCGCCGACCCCGGATTCACCGCTATTCCGTCGGCCTGGACCGCTAACGGACCCAGAACACTGAAAATCATTGCGTGACCCTCCGCCATAAGTCACCCCCAGTCAGGTAAAGACTTTTCGACCGCTCGACGGAAACAACCTTGGTCCCAGGTCCGGTCCCGTCCCCCGGGCTCGCGCGGTCGACGTCAGAATACTTGCAAATCTCCTGGAAAGAAGGTCTGGATCGGTGCTGCGCCTCTTGGTATGGCGCGCTGACATACCATCGCCTCGACCGGCCGGAGTGAGCGGCCACCGCCCCTGCCCGGGACGCATGAGCACTGGTCAACCGGCCCGGCGACGCCCCTCCCGGGCCGTCAGGGGCCCCGCGTGATCTCGCTCACGCGGGGCGCGCGACTTGAATGTTGCACGATCTCGTTCATCCCGTCCGCCACCTCCGTGTCCCGACATCCGGACGGTGCGGCAGTCAGGCACAAATGCACCGTGCCGTAACAGGATTGAGCTATTGATCGGGTTCTTTCGGCCATCCACCGGCCCCGGTCGGCGGACTCGGGTAGGGTTCCGCCCGCAGCGCTTGTGGCCGCTCACCCGCCCACATCAACGAGTCGATTCAGAGGGGCAGTTGGAGAAGCCCATGGCTCAAGGGGCCGGTTGGACCGTTCGGCGGCCTGCGGCACTGCCGTGATCTTGACGGCGGGGATCAGCGGTCCCGGAGGTCCGAAGTGGCGGAATTCCTACCGCATTTGTCGGTCGGTCCGGAGTTGCCGTGGGCGGCTGGTGCGATGAGGCCGGTCGCACCGGAATCGGTCAGGGGGTGGAGAGGTCGAAGCTGTTGACGACGACCGTGCCGCCGAGTGCCTGGGTGGCGTAGTTGAAGACCGCGAACCGGTAGCCGGGGAAGAACTGCCAGGCGTTGCCCATCGTGAAGCCGGGGCCGAGTCGGGTGAAGGTCACGCCGTCGGTGCTGTAGGAGAACAGCGCCTGGCGGCCCGTGCCCGGGCGGACGTCGGCGTTGACGCGCAGCCAGATCCGGCTGCCGGTCACCGGTGCGCTCGCCGCCTCACCGCCGGTGTTCGTGGTGTTCCACGAACCGTCCATGGCGAGGCCGTTGGTCATCACCAGGCGGGTGGTGCCGTTGTCCCGTTTGAGTCCGATCCAGGCCGACGAGTCGCGCAGCATCGCCAGGCCGGCCCGGTCGCCGTCGCGCATGCCCGAGACGTCGAGCTGGACGGTGGCGGTGGACGACGGTCCGAGGATGCGGTGGGTCAGCGTGTTGCGGGCGGCGTAGAGGTCACCGGTGACGGTCGCCGTCTGCAGCCGGAGGCCGTTGCCCGTGGACCACCTGGTGTTGTCCGGGTTGTGGTTCCACTCCCACTCCGGGCCCAGCGTGGTCGACGTGAAGGTCTCGGTGCCGGTGGGGCCCTTGACAGGGGGATGCGAGGAGGCCGGGATGTTCGGACGGGGGTAGGACGCGCCCCACGCCCCGTTGACGGTCTGCAGGACCGGCCACCCGTCCGCCGTCCAGGTGATCGGGGCCAGCACCGGCACCCGTCCGCCGGGGTAGGCGTCGACGAAGGCCGTGTAGTACCAGTCGCCGTTCTGCGTCTGCACCAGCCCGCCCTGGTGCGGGACTCCGCCTCCGGCGATCGGGCCGGGAAGGTTCAGCAGGACCTGGTGCATCTCGTACGGCCCGAACGGGCTGCTCGACTTGAGGACGTACTGCCCGTTGGCCGGGTGTGTGACGAAGATGTAGTAGCTGCCGTTGCGCTTGTAGAAGCGCGAGCCCTCGATGGTGCCGACGTTCGACGGCGAGGTGAACACCGGTTGGGCCTTCACCTGGCTCAGGCCGTCCGCGGACAGCTGGGCGACGCTGATCGTCGTGTTGCCGTACGCGACGTACATCGTGTCATCGTCGTCGACGAGCAGACCGGCGTCGTAGTAGCAGTTGTTGATCTGCGACCGCTTCTGCCAACTGCCGTCGACCGCCGTCGCCGTGTACACGTAGGTCCGGTTGTACTCGACGCAGCCGATCCAGTAGAAGTTCCGGTTGCTCGGGCGGTAGTTGAGGGCCGAGGCGAAGACGCCCTTCACGTAGGCCTGCCCGCCGCTCAGGTCGTACTTGGCGGAGCCGAAGTCGAGACTGGGCACCGAGTGGCCGGCGAACTCCCAGTTCACCAGGTCGTAGGAGCGGAGGATCGGCGCTCCGGGCGAGTAGTGCATGTTCGAGGCCGAGTAGTAGTAGGTGTCGCCCACCCGGATGATGTCGGCGTCCGCCAGGTCCTCCCAGAGGACCGGGTTCGAGAACGATCCCTGGGAGGTGTCGGTGACCGGAACGAGCTGCCACTGCTGGTTGGCGCCGCCCCAGTCGGTGTACTGCACCACCTTGCCGCCGTCCGCCGTGGAGGCCCCCTGGACCTCGACCGCCTTCCCGCTGTGCCGGTTGAGCAGTCGGACGTACCCGTCCGCCGAATCCGCGAGCCGGAACTGCTGGTTGACGCCGTTCTGGTCCGTCCACTGGACGATCGGCGTGCCGTCGGCGGTCGACTTCTGGTAGTCGTCCAGCACCTTCCCCGAGTGCCGGTTCTGCAGCCGGTAGTAGCCGCCTCCGGAGTCCAGGAACCGCCACTGCTGGTTCGCGGCGCCCGTCCGCGTCCACTGCACCACCGAAGAGCCGTCGGTGGTACCGAGGTTGTAGTCGTCCAGGACCTTGCCGCTGCCGCGGTTCACCACCACGTACCACGTGCCGGTGTCGACCGTGGCCGCCGCCGCCGGCGACGGCGCCACGGCGGCCAGCAGGCCGGCGAGCAGCACCGTCACCAGTGCGACCACCGAGAGCGCGCCGTGCCGCCGCCTGCCCTGTCCAGCCTTCGTCGCAGCGCTCATCGCAGCCCTCTCCGGTGAGTGTTAACGCTCACAGTCCGTGGAGCGGTCGGGCGGCCTCCCCGGGAGGGGACCTCGACCGGCGGTGCAGTTGGAGTGAACACCCGTGGCTGTGCAGCGTCAAGACATCGGGAGCGGCCCGGGCCGGCCCGCCCGAGGTCGGCCGGACCTCGCTGTTCGGACCTCGCTGTTCGGACTTCGCCGCCCCGGGCCGGGGGCGGTTACCGGATGCCGGTCAGCGGACGCCGGTCAGCGGTGAGGGCGTCCAGTTGGTGAAGGCGGCGCCGTCCAGATTGAGCGCGACGGCGCGGCTCTGGAGCGCGGCGGGAGTGGCCGCGGTGCCCCAAGAGCCGGTGATCAGCCGCTGCTCCAGCGCGTGCAGGCCCGCCACCATCTCCGCGGTGGTGAAGTTGCAGTGCCCCTGCCTGGCCACGTACGCCTGCTTGAGCAGGGCACCCGACCCGGAGGCCTGGACGCGGGCCGCGTAGGCGTTCTCCTGCTCGACCGGGACCAGCTGGTCGGACGTGGTGTGCAACGCCAGCATCGGGACGCCGAGGGAGCCGACGGTGGAGGTCGCGGTCAGGTTCGCCCGGGCGGCGCTCGAGGCGGTGATACCGGCTCCGGCCGTGAGCGCGGCGGTGTCCGCGTTCAGGTCGAGGCCCGCGGCGGCGTACAGGGCCCGGACCTCGGGGGCGTGCCACGACCTGTTCAGCAGGGCGGTGTAGTCCACGCCCTTGGTGGAGGAGGGGTTGCCCCCGGCGGACTGCTCGATCGCGAACCGTCCGGGGACGATGAAGTTGAGCACGCCCTGCCGCAGCCATGCGTACTGCTGTGCCTCCTGGTTGGCGTAGTCGGTCGGCGCGGGCGGGGCCTGGCCGGGTGCCCAGGCGGACTGGTTGAGGTAGGCCGCCGCGAGGGCGATCCGCGCGCGTCCGGCCGGGGTCCGTTGCGCGTTGTCGACGGCGGCGGTGAGCCGGTCGGCCAGGGCGGACGCCGCGGCCTGGTCGGGCAGGTCGACCAGGTGCGGCAGGTCGGCGCGGTCGAAGAACCACGCGAGGGTGTACTCGGCGTCGAGCTGGTAGTCCTCCAGGTCCACGCCGCCCGCGACCAGTCCGCACAGGTTGAGCGCGCCGTCGATCCGGCCCGCGCCGTCGCGGGCGAGCCGGGCGTTGACCAGGCCGCCCATGGAGGACCCGACGCCGATGGTGCGGACGGGCCTTCCGACGGTGTCGGTGAACGCGGTGAGGGTGGCGAGCTGGTCCCGTTCGGCGGACTTGAGGGCCCAGGTCGACCCGTTCGGGTCGTAGGAGGATCCGGCGAGCGCGTAGCCCTCGGCGAGCAGCCGGTCGGCGTAGCCGCTGGACGGCGCGTCGGCGGGGGAGAGGGGGCCGAAGCCGTGGCTGAACAGCAGCAGGGTGCCGTTCCAGCGGGCGGGCCTGTCCGCGATCCAGGTCGCGCCGTCGGGCAGGGTGCCGCTGTAGCGGGTGGCCGCCGTGGCGGTGGCGGCGGCCGGGGCGGCGGCCGTGGCGGTGGCGGCGGCCGGGGCCGAGCCGGCGGCGGCGGTGAAGGCGAAGGCCGTGGCGGCGCACAGGGCGGCCACGAAGGAGCGGGGAAGTCGGGGCATGACGGGGCTCCAACACGGTGGCGGGCGGGGAGCGGTGCAAAGGCGCGTCGTGAACCTAGGGTGAAATTGTGACGGCAGGCAAGAAGTTGCACGGGATTGGCCGGTGTGGGCCCCGCGCGCGGGAGGTGACGGCCGAATCCTTGCCATCGGCCCGGCCGCCGCCCGTCACCCCGGGCGGCGTGAACTCTCGACCCACTGAGGTCACCCGTCGGGGTGGTGGCGCACGTGTGGTGCCCGCCGTCCGTGTGCGACGGGGCCGTTCGGGTAAGGCACAGTGAGGCCCGTTCCCCAGCACGGCTCGATCAGAAAGGGCTGGCTGCCATGACACCGGCATCGATGCACCCCTTCGACCATGCCTTCCTGACCACGATGCACAGCTACTCCGGCGCCAGATGGGACTGCGTGGCCGTCTTTCACCTCAACGGGCCCGCACCGGCCCTGGAGGATCTACGCGCACAGGTCGACGCCGGGACGCGGGCGATGCCCTTTCTCACCCAGCGCCTCCCCCTTCCCGGCACCGGCGGCGCCCGGCGCTCCGAAACCGGCCTGACGGCGCGGGTGGAGCAGATCGTCGTCGGGTCCGCGTCGGAGATGGGCTCGGCGCTGGAGGACGCCCTGGACGCCTCTCCGCTCCCGGACGGTGTGCCCTGGAGGCTCTGGTCGGTCAGTTCCCCCGGAGGCGACCACTGGATCGCGGGCTATCAATGGCACCACGGCTACCAGGACGGGCTGGCCGGAGTGCGTGCGGCCCTGAGCCTGCTGGGACTTCGCGACCCGGGCCGGCCGGGCCGGCCGTCCCGGCGAATTCCCTGGCACACGTACGCCGTTGCGGCGCTCACCTTCGCCGGGAAGTGCGCGGCGGACCAGGTGCGGGCCCGCTGGTACGGACCGGCCGCGCGCGTGCGCCTGGCGGGCGAAGCCGGCCCTGTACGCAGCGTGCGGGTCCCACTGGAACGCCTGAAGGCGATCGCCGTCGCGGCGGGCGGTACCGTCAACGACGTCTATGTGGCGGCCACCGGCTCGGCCCTGGCGGCCTGGGCCGCCCAGGAGGG
Source organism: Kitasatospora misakiensis (assembly GCF_042656005.1). Taxonomy (NCBI): domain Bacteria; kingdom Bacillati; phylum Actinomycetota; class Actinomycetes; order Kitasatosporales; family Streptomycetaceae; genus Kitasatospora; species Kitasatospora misakiensis. The sequence continues at coordinate 44,335 of NZ_JBHSOF010000001.1, forward strand.
CGTGCGGCTGGTGCAGCTGCCGCTGCTCGTGCCCGTCGATGTCCGGCGCCACGACGAGGAACAGGCCCACGGCAACCGGCTGTTCTTCCTGCGCATGGCACTCCCCTGCGGAACGGACGTCACTGTCGCGCAGCGGCTCGCGGTCGTCACGGAGACGTCCAACCGGGCCAAGCGGCTGCACTGGCGCCGCATCGCCCAGGACTTCGTCGGCGCGGTACCGCGCCGGCTGGCGTGCAGGTTGGTGCCGATGTTCACGGCACCCGGATTCACCGCCGCGGTGGTCAGCAGCGTGGTCTGCCCCGGCCCGGAAGACACGGTGACCCGTTTCACCGGGCGCGGGGCGCTGGTACCGGGACACCTGATGTTCGCCGTCATGGGCGTGCTGGGCGACCAGGTGGAGGTGGGCTTCCAGCTCGATCGAGCCCTGCCCGGCGCCGGGCGGTTTCCGGAGCTGTGGTCGGCGGCGGTCGAGGAGCTTGAGCGGTCTCTGCTCACCGGGATTCCCGCGCCGCCCCGAGCGGCGGACAGCGGGCCGCAGGTGTCCTCGGCGGCGGGACAGCAGGCGGGACAGCAGGCGGGACAGAGGGCGGGATAGCGTCCGGCGGGCCTCACGGCCGCACAGTGCCGAGGACGTGCCCGGGAAGCTCCGTGAGCGAGTCGATGCCGAAGGTGGGCCGGTCCTCCGGTCGGTCTCCGCGGGGCGGGGACAGGCACCCCCAGGGTCCCCTGCGCAGGTGGGCGGTGAGCAGGCCCGCCTGGTTGGCCGGGCGGATGTCGTTGTCGACGCGGTCTCCGACGTGCAGGATCTCCTGCCGCCGGCAGGGCGCGTACCGGACGATGCGTTCGAAGTACTCCGCGTCGGGTTTGCGGACGCCCCAGCTCGCGGACGTGGCGACGAGGTCGCAGGGGAGGTCCAGCTGCCGGAGGGTGGCCTCGCTGGCCAGGCTCTGGTTGCCGACGACGGCCACCCACACGCCTGCCTGGCGCAGTGCCGTCAGCGCCGGGCGGACGTCGGGATACAGATCCTCTTCGCCGAAGGCCTCGAAGTCCGCCGTGGAGGCTCGTCTGCGCACCTCGACGGCCGGATCGATGTCCGGTCGAACCATGCTCAGGGCGTCGTACTCGTCACCCCCGCGGACGATCGCGGCACCGACGGCGGCCGCGAAGGTGTGGGCGGGCACGCCGAGCCATTCCGCCCAGCGGCGGTATTCGCACCAGGTGTTGACGCAGGTCTCGCCGATGTCGAGGACGACCGCGCGGATCCGTGCGGAGGCTCCCGGTGCCGGCGGACGGGGCCGGTGCGGGGGCATCAGGCGCCGCCGGGTGGGACGAAACCGGACAGGCCGAGGTCGGCCACCCGCATGAGGGCCGCCCGGGAGGCGGCCGAGAAGCCGGCACGGTCGACGGCGGTCAGTGCCTGCTGCCGCTTCCGCGCGATCATGCCTCGCACGGTCGCCGGCGCACCGGTCGCCTCGATGAGCGCGCGTGCCTCGCTCACCCCCGCGTCGTCGAGATCGGCGGACCCGACCAGCTCCCGAAGCCTGCCCGCCTGCGCCGCCGAGGCACGCTCCACCGCCAGGGCGAGCACGACCGTCTGCTTGCCCTCCCGCAGGTCGTCGCCGCCGGTTCCACGATCGCGTGGAGACAGGTCCTCCAGATCGTTGTGGAGCTGGAAGGCCTCACCGAGGGGCTCGGCGTAGGCGGCGAGGGCGTCCAGCACCGGTCCGTCCGCACCGGCCAGGGCGGCACCGATCTGCAACGGCCGCTTCACCGAGTACAGCGTGGTCTTGTAGTACGCCACCCGCAGCGCCGAGTCCGCGCTCCGGAACCCGCCGTCGGGCTGGGCGACATCCAGCAGCTGCCCGACCAGCATCTCCGCGCGCATGCGGTCGATCAAGCCGCGAGGAGACGTGAGCGAGCCCTCCGCGGGCGCGGGTTCCAGCGCGCCGAACAGCTCCGCGGACCACACCTGGCACAGATCACCCAGCAGAATCGCCGCGCTCTGGCCGTACCAGTCGCCGCGCGGCCCGCCGCTGCGGGCGGCCAGCACCCTGTGGACCGTCGGGGCTCCGCGCCGGGTGTCCGACCTGTCGATCACGTCGTCGTGCAGCAGGGCGAAGGCGTGGAACAGTTCCAGTCCCGCCGCCACGCGCAGCATCGCCTCCTCCTCCGGGCCGCCGCCCGCGGCGTGCCATCCCACCCAGCAGTACAGCGGCCGTACCCGCTTCCCGCCGCGCAGGAAGTCACGCAGGACCTCCAGCGGGACGGCGAGGTGCTCGCCGCAGGGGCCGGTCTCCTTCTGGGCCAGGAGCGACCGCAGCACCTCGTCCACTCGGGCGCGTGCGGCCCGCAGATCGAGCTCCGCCGTGCCCGCTTCGGTCACCGTCACCGATGGTCCACGTCTTCCTCCTCGTGTCCGCCGTCCCACCGGGCGACCCCCGGCAGGGCGAGGTCGGCCATGGCCGTCAGGCCCGGCTTCGCCGCCGTGGGGAACGGTCCCCGGTCCACCACCGCCAGCGCCTGCCGCCGCCGTTCCGTGATCATGCGCCGCACGATGTCCGGCGCACCGGTCTCCCTGATGAGCGCGCGTGCCTCGCGAACTCCCGCGTCGTCGAGACCGGCGGCCCCGACCAGCTCCCGAAGCCTGCCCGCCTGCGCCGCCGAAGCACGTTCGACGGCCACGGCCAGCACCACCGTCCGCTTGCCCTCCCGCAGATCCTCGCCGCCGAGCCCGGGACGCCCGCCCCCCTCGCACACGTCTTCGAGGTCCTCGAGGTCGTCGAGCAGTTGGAAGGCCTCACCCAGCGGGTCGGCGTAGGCGGCGAGAGCGTCCAGCACCGGCCCGTCCGCACCGGCCAGGGCGGCACCGATCTGCAACGGCCGCTTCACCGTGTACTGCGTCGTCTTGTACCGGATCACCTGCAACGCCTGCCGTACCGTGCCCGGGCCCGACCCGGAGCCGAGGTCGAGAAGCTGCCCGACCAGCATCTCCTCCCGCATCCGGTCGAGGAGCACACGAGGCGAGACCTCCGAGCCGCCCGCCACACCGCCGAACAGCTCGTCCGCCCACACCTCGCACAGATCTCCCAGCAGCACCGCCGCGCTGCGGCCGTACCAGTCGCCGCGCGGCCCCACGCCGCGAGCGGCCAGGACCCGGTGCACCGTGGGCGCGCCACGCCGGGTCTCCGACCCGTCGATCACATCGTCGTGCAACAGCGCGAAGGCGTGGAACAGTTCGAGTCCCGCCGCTATCCGCAGCAGCTCACGACTCTCGACACCGCCCCCCGCGGCGTGCCAACCCACACAGCAGAACAGCGGCCGTACCCGCTTCCCTCCACCCGCCAGAAACCCACGCAGGGCCCCCAGCGCCTCACCGAGGTGCGCGCCGTAGCGAGTCTTCGCCTTCGCGTCGAGCAGCGACTCCAGGGTCTCGTCCACCCGCCCGCGCAGAGCCGGAAAGTCGAACTCCCCCACCACACCTTCCGCAGCCGTCACCATGACCACCACGTACCCGTACGCGTTCTCACGAACCGTCAAACGGCAGACGTCCAGCTCGGTGGCGAGATCCCGACGCGCGTCACACCTCGTGGTCGTACGCCACGGTGACGGGCGCGTGGTCGCTCCAGCGCTCGGCGTGGGTGTCGGCGCGTTCGACGTAGGCCTCGACGGCCTTGGCGGCGAGGGCGGGGGTGGCGACCTGGAGGTCGATGCGCCAGCCGGAGTCGTTGTCGAAGGCGCGGCCGCGGTAGGACCACCAGGAGTAGGGGCCGGTGCGGTCCGGGTGGAGGCGGCGGACGACGTCGACGTAGCCGGCCTCCTCGTAGACGCGGGAGAGCCAGGCGCGCTCCTCGGGGAGGAAGCCGGCGGACTTCTGGTTGGACTTCCAGTTCTTGAGGTCCTCGGGGCGGTGGGCGATGTTCCAGTCGCCGCAGACCACGACCTCGCGGCCGTCGGCGGCGGCGCGGGTGCGGAGCTTCTGGAGGTGGACGAGGAACTCCGCCATGAAGCGTTCCTTTTCGTCCTGGCGTTCCGTGCCGACCTCGCCGGAGGGGAGGTAGAGGCTGGCCACGGTCAGGCCCGGCAGGTCGATTTCGACATATCTGCCCGAATTGTCGAATTCGGCCGATTCAAAGCCGACGACCGTCCGGCTCGGCTCCTGCCGGGAGAGGATCGCGACGCCGGCCCGGCCCTTGGTGGCGGCCGGGGCCCACAGCGCGTGCCAGCCGTCCAGGTCGCGCAGCTCGACGGGCAGCTGCTCGGGCTCGGACCGCACCTCCTGCAGGCAGATCACGTCCGCCTCGGTGGCGGCCAGCCACTCGATGAAGCCCTTCTTGGCCGCCGCCCGGATTCCGTTCACGTTCACACTCGTCACCACGATCACCCGGGCAGCCTACCCAGTGCCGCGCGCGGACCCCCACCGCGACGCGTCCGCTCGGGGAGCGCACGTGAACGCACCATGAAACTGTGCGGCGGTCGCGCCGGGGGGCCGCCATTGGTCTTGACCATCTCCCGATCCAGCCCCTAGGGTCACTTACTGCAAAGACCTTTAATAAAGAAGGACGGAAAAAGCCCGGTCTCCCACCTGCCGCGACAGCGGGCAGCGGGCCGGATCCGCCCTCTTTCGGCAGGGCGGAAGAATCCAGGGTGGAGGACATGGTGGGCACGACAGGACAGCTCTCGTCGGCTCCGGAACCGAAGTACTGGCACCTGCGCACGGTGCTGCTCCGCGCCATCGACACGGAGTTCTCCACCGGCCAGATCCTCCCGAACGAGCGCGAGCTCTCCGCCCGCTTCGGTGTCGCCCGGGCCACCCTGCGGCAGGCGCTCGACCAACTGGAGCTGGAGGGCCGACTGGTCCGCCGGCGCGGCATCGGCACCCTGATCGCCGCCCCCCGGGTCGGCGTCCCGGTGAACCGGCACGAGGAGGGCTGGCCCGGCGCCGCCCGCAGCCAGGCCTGGCGCACCGTCGACTGCACCACCGCCCCGGCCGCCCGCCGACTGGCGGCCTCCCTCGGCATCGCCGAGGGCGCGCCCGTGCACACCGTCCGCCGGGTCCGCCTCGTCCAGGGCCAGAGCATGGCCTCCGAGTCGCTGCACGTGCCGGCCGCCGCGCTGCCGCACCTGCCCGGCTTCCGCGCCGAGAGCGACCGCGCCCGCTCGGTGCTGCGCCAGCTGGAGCGCCTGGAGGTCGACGGCGAGTCCCGCTCGGTCGAGCTGGGCGTCGCCGAGGCCGAGGAGGCCGCCCTGCTGGAGCGCCCGCCCGGCTCGCCGGTCCTGGTGATGACCACCCAGTACGCCGCGGCCGGCCGGCTCGTCGCGCTCGCCGTCGCCACCTACCGGGCGGACACCTGCAAGCTCACCTTCGGGGAGACCGGCCTCGTCGAGGTCACCCCCGTCCCCGTCGGCGCGACGCCCGTGGGCGCCGCCGCCTCCTGAAACCCTTGGGCCCGGGCTCGGACGCCTCAGCAGGCGTCCGGGCCTTTTCACGTCCGGGCCCCCGGTGGCGCGGCGGCCTCAGGCCCGGGCCGCGCCCGTCTCCAGGGTCGGCGGGTTGACGGCGAAGAGCTGCTCCTCGACCTGGTCGAGGGCGACCCGGAGCGCGCCCATCGCGACGACCTCGGAGCCGAGGGCGGCCAGGGCGACCTCGGGGGCGCGCAGGGTGAAGCGGGCGAGACGTTCGCGGAGCGGGTCGAGGACGCCGTCGAGGCCCGCGGCCCAGCCGCCGATGACGACGAGCTGCGGGTCGATGGCCAGGACGAGCGCGGCGACGCTCTGGACCAGGTGGGTCAGGAAGCGGTCGGTGGCGACCTGCGCCACCTCGTCGCCCTCGCGGGCGAGCTTCAGCACCCGGGCCACCGCCGCCTCGTCCAGCGGGTTGAGGGGCTTGCCGGTGGTGGAGAGCAGCCGTTCCGGCGTCACCTCCTGGCCGAGCAGGTGGAGTGCGCCGATCTCGCCGGCCGCGCCGCCGAAGCCCCGGTGGAGGCGGCCGTTGATGAGGGAGCCGGCGCCCGGGCTCAGCCCGGCCATCACGAACACCATGTCGTCGGCGCCGACCGCCGCGCCCTGCCAGTGCTCGGCTATCGCGGCGAGGTTGGCGTCGTTCTCGATCATCACCGGGCAGCGGAACGAGCGGCGCAGCCGGGCGCCGAGGTCGAGGCCGGTCCAGCCGGGCATCGCGGTGCCGAGCTGGACGGTGCCGTCCCGGTCGACGATGCCGGGCGTGCCGACGCCGACCGCCCACAGGTTGTCCCGGGACACGCCCGCCTTGCGCAGCACCTCGGCGACCACCGACCGCACGGCGGTGAGCCGTTCCTCCGCCTCCAGGGTCTCCTCGACGGGCCTGAAGTGGGTGCCCACCACCTCGCCGGCCAGGTCGGCGAGGATGATCCGGATGTCGTGGACGCCGATCTCGATGCCGAGGATGTGGCCGGCCTCGGCCCGGAAGCGGAACCAGCGGGCCGGCCGCCCGCGCCGGCCCGCGCCGGGCTGACCGCCCTGCTGCGGCTGCTCGACCTCGGCGACCAGGCCGGTCTCCACCAGCCCCTCGATCACGCCCTCGACCGTCGGCCGGGAGAGTCCGGTGTCGCCGACCAGTTGGGTCAGGGTCACCGCGTGGCCCTCGCGCAGCGCCCGGAGGGTCACCGCCGCGTTGATCCGCCGCAGGAGTGAGGAGTCGCCGCCGGTGAGTCGATCCGCCAAGACGCTGCCCTTCGCCGTTCCGCGCGACTGCCCTGGCGCGCGTGCCGTGGACGCGGGCGCCACCGGCCGGCGCGGCCGGGCTGTCGTGCCGGAGGCCGCCCCCGGAGGGCCCGCGGGTGTCCGCCGCCCGGCGGGCCACCGCGACGGCACTGCGGCGCCCGCGCCGGGCCGGGTGGCCTGTGCCGGATGCTACCGGGGGCCCTGTCGACCGGGCGAGCATCTTCCCAGCTCATCCGGGCTTCGGTATCGAAATGGTACGCACCGGGTGGCGGTGCCTGATCCGGCCTTCACCGGTCCGCCCCGAAGCCCCGTCCGGCGGGCCGGTGGCGCGCCGTCACCTCGGGCACTGTCACCACGGTCACCGCAGGCCGCCGGTCGCCCCGAGGTTCTGTCCGGACACCCACCGCCCGTCCGGGCCGACCAGGAACGCGACCACGTCCGCGACGTCCGCCGGCTGCCCGAGCCGCCGCAGCGGCGTCATCCCGGCGACCGTCTCCAGCGCCTGCGGCGGGTTGACGGACCGCAGCAGGTCGGTCTCGATCGGCCCCGGGGAGACGGTGTTGGCGGTGATCCCGCGCGGCCCCAGCTCCAGTGCGGCGGCCTCGGTGAGCTGCTCCAGCGCGCCCTTGCTGGCGAGGTACGCGGCGATGCCGGGGACGGGCCGGCGGGTGTTGAGGGTGGAGATGTTGACGATCCGCCCGCCGTCGCGCATCCGCCGCGCCGCGTACCGGAGCGTCAGGAACACCGCGCGGGTGTTGACGGCGAGCACGGCGTCGAACTCGGCCGGATCGGTCTCGGCGAGCGACGCCCGGGTGAAGCCGCGGGCCGCGTTGTTGACCAGGATGTCCAGCCCGCCGAGTTCCTCCTCGGCCGCCGCCATCAGCCGGTCCGCGCCGTCCGGTTCGCCGAGGTCGACGCGCACCGCGTGGGCCCGCCCGGCCCCGGCGGGGGCGTTCGCGGCCACGGCCCGGAGCACCTCCGCGGCCGCCTCCTCGTCCCGCGCGTACCCGAACACCACGTCCGCGCCGTCCGCGGTGAGCCGCTCCACCACGGCCCGCCCGATCCCGCGCGAGCCGCCCGTGACGACCGCCGTCCGGCCCGCCAGCACCCTGTCCGACACCGTGCCACCCCGTTCCGGCCGGCCGCACACCGGCCCCGGGGAGAACCTACCCGGCCCACCGGGCCGTCCGGGGTAGGGATTCGGCCGACTCGGGACGGCGTCAGGTCGAGCCGGGCCGGACCGGCCCGGTTCGCGGGCGTACGGAGCACCCGCCCGGGGGCCGTATGCTGCTCCGCATGCTGAGCGAGACACGCCCGGGGCGTGCGGGGGCGGCCATGGTGTCGGACGAGGACTTCGTGCGGGCGCAGACCGGGATCGCTCCGGTGCCGTTCGTCCCGGAGGTGCGGCTGCACATGGCGGAGGACGCCATCGCGCTGTGGGAGTCCACCGAGTCGGCGCGCGGCGAGCGCGGCCTGCCGCCGCCGTTCTGGGCGTTCGCCTGGGCGGGCGGTGTCGGGGTGGCCCGATATGTGCTGGACCACCCGGAGCTGGTGGCCGGGCGGACGGTGCTGGACCTCGCGGCCGGTTCCGGTCTGGTGGGCATCGCGGCGGCGCTGCGCGGGGCCGGTTCGGTGCGGGCCGCCGAGATCGACGCGTACGCGGTCGCCGCGATCGGCGTCAACGCGGCGGCGAACGGCGTCCGGGTGGACGCGGCCGTCGAGGACCTGCTGGACGGCGACGGCGGACCGGCCGAGGTGGTGCTGGCCGGGGACGTCTTCTACGAGCGGGCGATGGCGGCGCGGTTCCTGCCGTTCCTGCAGCGCGCGCGGGCCCGCGGCGCGGTGGTGATCGTCGGCGACCCGGGCCGGGCCTACCTGCCGCGCGAACGGTTCACCGCCCTGGCGGCGTACGACGTGCCGGTGGTGGCGGACCTGGAGGACGCGGCGCAGAAGCGGACGACGGTGTGGGAGCTGGCGGGCGCCTGAGCGTCCGGCCAGTCCGGCCAGTCCGGCCCGTCCGGCCCGTCCGGCCCGTCCGGCCCGTCCGGCCTGTGGAATTCCCGGCCGGGGCGGGGCCGTCCTGGTAGACAGTCCGTCGTGATCGACTTCATCCTGCGCGCCGCCGTCCCCGACGACATCCCCGCCGTGCTCGCGCTGTGGGCCCGCGCGGCCAAGGGGACCAGCATCACCGACGACGCGGACGGCGTGACGGCGCTGCTCGCCCGCGACCCGGAGTGCCTGCTGCTGGCCGTCCGGGCGGACGACCCGGCCGCGCTGCTCGGCACCGTCATCGCCGGCTGGGACGGCTGGCGCTGCCACCTGTACCGGCTCGCCGTCGACCCGGAGCACCGCCGGCGCGGCATCGGCGCGGCGCTGCTGGCCGCCGCCGAGGAGCGGTTCGCGGCCCTCGGCGGGCGGCGGGCGGACGCGATGGTGCTGGACGAGAACGAGTTGGGCCACCGGACGTGGCAGGCGGCCGGGTACGGGCCGCAGCCGCAGTGGTCGCGCTGGGTCAAGCCGCTGGAGGAGGACTGACCGGAAGACGACTGACCTGAGGAGGACTGACCGGAGGACGACTGACCCGTCCGGGTGGGAGCCGGTCCCGCCGGTGTGGTGTCGGCCGCCGGGGGAGGGCGCGGACGGGAGGCTGGTCGCTCCGGAGCGGGCAGGCGGTCGGGAGGGCGCGTGGGCGGTGTTCGTGGCGGTTCGGGGCAGGCCGGGGGCGCGGACTCGGGGGTCCTCGGCACCGCGCTCGGCGTGGTCCTGGCCTTCTCGCTCGCGGAGGGCTCCTGGCAGTGGTTCTCCACCTACCTGGGCCTGACGCTGCTCGCGGTGGTGCTGGCCTTCGGCCGCGTCCCGGTGCGGGAGCCGGGCGGCCCGGCCGCCGGGTACGGGTGGAACCTGGCGGCGTACGCGCTGGTGGTGGGCCTCTGCGTGGCGCTCGCGCTGGCCCCGGCGCTGCAGCGGTGGGACTGGCTCTTCCCGATGCCGGGCACCCGGGACGGCTGCGTGCAGGCGGGTCGGTACGAGAGCCTGAACGCGCGGGCCGCGCTGGGGGACCTCGCGGGCGCGGACCCGGAGGCGCTCGGGTACGCGCAGGAGCAGCGGAGCCGGGCGGCGGTCGACGACTGCCTCGCGGCGACGACGACGCGGTGGCTGCCGGTGTACGCGCTGGGCACGGCGGTGCTGGTGGCCGGGGCGGCGTGGGTGTGGGGGCGGTCCCGGCGGGCTGGCTGAGGACCTCGCCGCCGGATGGGCGCGGACGGCTGGCGAGGGGTTCGGGGGCGTGGTGCGCTGGCACTATCCGCATGCGAACCGTCCAGGTTCTGTGGCACCCCCGCACCCTTCGGAAGTGAGCCCCTCGCCATGACCGTTTCGACCGGCCCGATCGATCCCGCCGAACTGCTCGCCCAGATCCCCGACTTCGAGCAGGCCCTCGCCTTCTACCACCGCCACCTCGCCCCGGACACGGCCATCGACCTGTCCGTCGCGGAGAACGTCCTCGTCTACGAGGACTCGATGCAGAAGATGGTGTTCGACCACACCGCGTTACTGCCGGAGAAGTACATCCACTACACGTCCGCGTACGGCAGCCCGGAGCTGCGCGCGCAGGTGGCGGCGCTGCTGACCAAGGCCTTCGACGCCCCGGTCGAGGCGGGCGACGTGTTCGGCACGGGCGGCGTCGGCTCGGCGCTGGAGTGTCTCGCCTTCGCTCTCCAGGACCCGCCGAAGCCGGGGGAGATCGGCCCGCCGCCGCTGGAGGAGGGGGACGCGGTGCTGCTGCCGGCGCCGTACTGGCAGGGGTTCAACTGGTCGTTCGAGCAGCGGCCGAAGCTCAAGTGCGTTCCGGTGCGGCTGCCCACCGAGGGGCCGGATCGGTTCCGGCTGACGTTGGCGGAGATCCGGGAGGAGTTCTTCAAGTACAACCGGCTGTTCGGCGAGTTCCCCCGGTTGTTGGTGCTGACCAACCCGCACAACCCGCTGGGGGTGAACTACGGGAAGGAGTTGTTGGAGGAGATCTACGACTGGGTGATCGACGAGACGGAGATGCACATTATCTCCGACGAGATCTACTGCCACTCGCAGGTTGATGGGGTGCGGGTGCCGTTCACCAATGCGTTCGCGCTGGACGCGTACCGGCGGGCGCCGGAGCGGGTCCATGTGGTGTGGGGGTTCGCCAAGGACTTCGGGTTGTCGGGCTTCCGGACCGGGTTCGTGGTGTCGAAGTACGGGCCGGTGCAGCGGGCGATGCTCGGGACGAAGGGCATCGAGGAGAAGAAGCACCCGATGTCGTGGTTCACTCCGGTCGACTCGCTGAAGCACTACGTGCTTGAGGCGCTCCTGGAGACCACGGTGAACGGGGTGGGGTCGGAGCTGTATACGGATTATGCGATGCGGCGCTACCGGGAGCTGCTGAGCGCGAGCTTCGAGCGGGTGAAGGACCGGCTGGTCGGCAGGGGCATCGAGTTTGTTTATACCGAGGGTGACAACCCGGCCCAGTTCTTCTGGCTGGACCTCACTTCTTACTTGGGCAAGCGCCCGCCCGAGGGTACGTACAGCGCCACGCCGCTGCCGTTCACGAAGGGGAGCGAGATTGATTCGGATGAGCTGTGGCTCTTCAACTACCTTGCGGGGAGCCCCACGGAGGTCAGCCTCCTCCCGGGTGAGACCATGCACTGCCCCGCCCCCGGCTTCTTCCGCCTGTGCTTCACGGCGTATCAGCCGGACGTCGTCTGCGAGGCGATCGACCGGGTCGCTGATGCGCTGGACCGGCTGGTGATCGTCGGGTAGGTGACGTTGGATGGTCGGCCCCGGAGGAATCGTTCCTCCGGGGCCGCCCGCCGTACGGGCATGGTGACGCGCAGGAAGTCGGCCGATCCGACTTCCTGCGCGAAGGAGCAGTTAGAGCAGCGCTTGGGCGGTGCGGATCATCGTCATCGAATCTTCGTGCGACAGCGAGTGGTCGCGAAGATGGCGCCAATCCCTTTCCCAGGCGGCAGCTTCGTGAGCGTCTCGCGACATGGCGCTGCCGAGTCGGGACTCCGAGTAGAGCAGGACCGATTGATCGGGAAGGGTCAGCAGGGTGGCCGGCCAGACGAACGAACGGTGTTCCCCGATCGCGAACGGTGCGATCTGCACGGTGGTGTTCGGGAGGGCCGCCTGCTGTTCCAGGTGGGTCAGCTGTGCCTTCATGGCCTCCGGTCCGCCGACCGGCCGGCGGATGCAGCTCTCATCGAGAATGAAGTGACAGACCGGAGGCGAACGGCGTTGGAGGATGCGCTGGCGTGACATCACGACGGCCGCGCGTTCTTCGGCTTGATCGAGCGTAATGGATCCGCGCTGAGCGGCCCCATGGGCAAGTGCCCTGGTATAGGCCGGGACTTGCAGCAGGCCGGGGATCACGCCCTGTTCGAATCGGCGGATCTCCACGGCTTTGGACTCGAACGAGATGTACCTGAAGAACCCCTTGAGCATTGACGTCTGGTCCAGGTCCCACCACAAGGACTCCAGCGTGTCGCCCGATTCGAGAGCGGCGTCTGCTCTGAGGGCGAACATGAACGGCGGTCGGCGCTCGGCGAGTTCGACGTACGAGATGAAAGCCCCGGTGTAGTTGATCAGCTCGCCCAGTTGCGCCTGAGTCAGCCCTCGCTCTTTGCGCAGGCTTCGAAGCCTCGTTCCGAAGGCCTTGAGGCGGTTGTCCGCGAGGCCCGGGTCCTGGTTGACCATGACGACAGCTCCGTTCAACGCATCAGGTGTTGAGTTGAATTCACTTCCGATCCTAGGCGGACGTCGTGATCCTTGGGGTGTGGTCGCAGCAATTCGAGGCGACCCGACGAGTGGATGCACAAGAGACGCAGAGTTGAGGCGAGTGAATATATGACTAGTAATCAGCCGACTGAAAGCCTGCTTCTGCGGCGGAACTTCCCGCCGTGCCACTGCCCCACCTGCGGCACGGAGGACGTCCCGGAATCCCGGATCCCCACCTCCCAGCTCCTCCCCGTCACACCTCCCCCCGCCCGCTCCTCCACCCCGCCCCCCACCGCCTACCGGCCCTCCACCCGTGGCGAAACCGTCTTCGACGTCCGCTCCATGCGCTGGGGTGCCTTCATGGGCTGGCAGAAGGGCCGGGCCTTCCTCCGGCCCCTCGGCGGCGGCGTCGAGTGGGACACCGAACCCCGCTGGCTGTCCACCACCGAACCGGAAAGCTGAGCCACCGCCCCCCATGAGCATGATCGACAAAGTCACCGCCGAGGACCGCCGCGACGCCGCCGACATCCTCGACGACCTCCAAGCCGTCCTCCACGCCGCCGACGTCAAGCTCCCCTCCCTCGGCATCGACTGGCACTCCGCGAAGGCCACCGGCGTCATCCTCATCGACCTCGGCGCCGCCCGCCCCGATGTCATCGAGCGCCTCGTTCTCGTCCTCCGCCGAGGAATGGCCCGGTGAACCCCGTGAACCCCCGCCAGCCGCGCGACGTCCTCGCCGCCTCCCTCCTTATCGCGGCCACCGGCCTCGCCCTCGCGACGCTGGCCACCGTCCCCCTCCCGCCGCGCACCCCGAAGGAGACCGCCCTTCTCCTCTTCCTCCTCGTCTTCCTCAACTCCGTCACCGCCGGCGTCACCGTCGCCGAGCCCTACGTCCGCCGCGCCGCCACCCGCCGCGCCCCGTACTGACCCGCCATCCCGCTGCGCAGGAGGTCGGCCCCTCCGACCTCCTGCGCCACGGAGCGCACTCCGACAGGGGATCCGCCCCCAAAACCGGTTGACCCATCCGGGACGATGGGGGCGTGATCACCAGGGAGCGCGCCATCGAACTCGTCGAGTCCTACCTGGCCGGGATGGACTGGCCGGGCGGCGGTCCGGCGCCCGAGGTGGCGGTGTACGCCGTGGAGGAGCACTCCGTCGGCTGGCTGGCCTTCTGGGACACCGCCGCGTACGCCCGCACCCGGGACGCGCGGCTCAGCTTCGGTGGCGGCGGCAGCCACGTGCTCGTGGACCTCGAAGACGGCAGCCTGCACTTCGTCCCCAACGCCCGTGACCTGGACGAGGGCTGGGAGGACCACTACCTCCTGGAGGCCAAGGGCGTCCGCCGCCCGGACCCGCTGGCCGCCGAGGTCCGCGCCCTCGTCCGGTCCGCCGGGGCCGTGGCCGCGCTGGCCCACCTGCGCAAGCGGGCCCCGAAGCTGGGCCTGCCGCAGGCCAGGGCCTACCTGACGGCCGTCCGCGACGGCGCCGAACCGCCGGAGGAGCTGGCGAGCCTCACCCGCACGGAACCGAGGTGGCCGCTCCGGCCCGTCGAGAGGTTGGCCGGGCCCGCCGAGTGACGGACCGGCGGGCCCGAATTGGCTGGCCACGGACACGTCCGAGCTGCGACGATGCACGGATGATCACTCTCAAGGACGAGCTCGGCCACCTCTCCTACGTCGTCTCCGGCGACGGACCGCCCGTCGTCCTCGTGCACGCCGGCGTCGCCGACCACCGGATGTGGGACGCCGTCGTGCCCGCGCTCGCCGAGCGGTACACCGTCGTCCGGTACGACCTGCGGGGCTTCGGCGAGTCGGCGCCCCCGACCGGGCCGTTCCGCGAGACCGACGACCTGCTCAGCCTCCTGGACCACCTCGGCCACCAGCGCGTCGGGCTCGTCGGCGCCTCCTGGGGCGGCCGGGTGGCCGTGGAGTTCACGCTCGCCCACCCGGACCGCGTCCACTCCCTCGCACTGCTCGCGGCGCCGTGGCCGGGCTACGACTGGTCGGCGGACATGGTCGCGTACGACGAGGCCGAGACCGCCGCGCTGGAGGCCGGCGACCTCGACACCGCGGTCCAGGTGAACCTCGACATGTGGCTGCGCGGCCCGGCCCGCGGCTGGGACGAGGTGGCCCCGGGGCTGGCCGACCGGCTCCGCGGCGCGGTGCGGACCTCGCTGGTGAACCAGGGCGTCGTGGGCGAGCACTCGCAGGGTCCCTCGGGCCGCGAGGTCTCCGCCGTCGCCGTGCCGACGCTGGTGGGCGTCGGCCGGCTGGACGTCCCCGATTTCCAGGCCATCGCCCGCCGCTACGCCGCAGAGATCCCGGGCGCCACCCTGGTCGAGTTCGCCACCGCCGCGCACCTCGTCGCGCTGGACGCGCCGGAGGAACTCGCCGCCGCGCTGGGGTCGTTCCTGGCTGCCTGACGCCCGCCTCCCGCCTCCCGCGTCAAGGCGTCGGAGCCTCGCCGCGCTCCTGGGCCGCCATGACCTCGTCGCCGTGCTCGAACGCCCAGGCGCCGACGGCGTCGATGGGGGCGAGGAAGGTGCGGCCCAGCCCGGTGAGCCGGTACTCGACGCGGGGCGGGGCGCCGGGCAGCGGCCGGCGCTCGACCAGGCCGTTGAACTGGAGGCGGCGCAGCGTCTCGGTGAGGACCTTGGAGCTGATACCGCCGATACGCTCCCGCAGTTCGACCGGGCGCAGCGGCCCGTCGCGCAGGGCCCAGAGGACCACGGCGTTCCACGTGTTGGAGAGCAGGTCGAAGGCGAGACGGGCGCGGCAGTCGGCCAGGAAGGCGTTGGTGGTCACGTACCGAATGGTGCCTGACGGGTTCTCTAGCGTCGCTGGGGACGGCGTCGAACGGCGCCGAACGACCCCGAGGAGGCGGCGCGATGAGGATCGGTGTGCTGGGCACGGGCAACATGGCGGACGCGCTCGCGACCCACTGGGCGCGGGCCGGGCACGAGGTGCGGGTCGGCGGGCGGGACGCGGTCCGGGCTGAGCGGCTCGCGCGGCGGATCGGCTCTGGCGCCGAGCCCGCCGGGCTGCGGGCGGCTGCCGCGTTCGGCGAGGTGGTGCTGGCCGCGCTGCCCTACGGGGCGGGGGCGGAGGTGGTCCGGGAAGTGCGCGCGGAGCTGGACGGCACGGCGCTGGTCGACTGCTCGAACCCGGTCGGCCCCGGCTTCCGGCTGCTGACGGACGGCGGACCCTCCGCCGCCCGGCGGCTCGCCGAGGCCGCCCCCGGGGCCGCGGTGGTCAAGGCGTTCAACCTCTGCCACGAGGACGTGTGGCGGATGCGGCCACCGGTGTTCGACGGCAGGCCGCTGGCCGTGCCGCTCTGCGGGGACGACGCGGCGGCCCTCGCCGCGGTGTCCGAGCTGGTGCGGGACGCCGGCTGCCGGCCGGTGGCCGCCGGCGGACTGGACCGGGCGGGGCTGCTGGAGGCGACCGCCGCGCTGTTCATCGGTCTGTGGGTCGGCGAGAACGCCGACGCGCAGGCGATCGCCCCACCGCTGGCGTACGCGGCGGGGGAGCCGACGACCGCCACCCGCACAGCCGGTCAGGACGGAGTGAAAGGGGGCGGAACGGGACGACGGGCCCTGTCGGCCGGGACGTCGGGACCGGGAGCGTGAGCGGGAACGGTCCGTACCGAGAGGGGCACGCGATGGCGGAGTACCGCAACGACCACGGGGCGGACGTCGATCCGCACGACCTGGAGATGGTGGCCTTCCGCTCCACGCCCGAGGGCCGGGCGCGCGACGCGCTGCGCGCCGTCAACGCCGACATGCGGCGGAACTACGCCGCCCTGAAAGGCGAGTTGACCACCCACCTCACCCCGGTGATCGTGGTCCAGAACGACGCCCGGGGCGGCCGCTACACCCTCGTCGACGGCGGCGAGCGGGAGTCCCTGCACCCCGTCCCCGAGGTGTTCGAGCTGGCGAAGTCGATCGCGCACGTGCCGCTCGGCGTCTACACGATCCTCGCGCCCCACCTGACCGGACCGGAGGGGCTCGGCTGGGTGCGCCCCCTCCAGGACTTCGCGGAGACGCTGACCGCCGCCCGGCAGCGGCTCCCCGCCGCCGGCCTGCCGCGCGAACTGGAGGCGTCCTCGCGCCGGATCCTCGACGGGGCGCTGCGCTTCGTCGCCGGGTCCGTGGAGCACGGCACCTTCAGCACCCGCTCGTTCACCGAGTTCACCGGCGCGGTGTACGGCGACGTCCGCACCACCATGCGCCACGCCGCCCGGGCCCAGATCACCGGGGTGGAGGCGGTGATGCGGCGCTGGCGGCGCCGGGTGGGGGAGGAGCGGTGGCCGGACCTCTACGTGGTGGTCCTCTCGCTCTGGACCACCTCGGTGCTCAACCAGAACAGCATCATCATCGAACGGTTCATGGCCCCGGCCGCCGCGCCCTCGCACCTCATCGACCTGCCGACCGCCGAGCCACCCGCCGACCCCGTCGCCACCGCCCTCGACAACCTCGCCCGGATCGTGCAGGACAACGTCGCCGCCGAACTGGTCTTCCCGGCCGACCAGGAGATCGCGGACGCCCTCAAGGGCCGGGAGGACCTGCTCTCGGACGCCATCCAGGAACAGCTGGCCTGCCCCTACCGGGACGGACGGGCGGCGGGGGCGGCGGCGGGCGGAAAACCCGTCGAACGCCCGGCCGGTCGCGCCGTACGCTGACGCGCATGGCGTACACCAAGACCTCCTATGTCTGCCTGCCCTGCCGGGCCTCCTACAAGCAGCCGTACGGCAGCGGCACCGACGCACGGCGCTGCCCGCGCTGCGCCGGCACGCTGATTCACGCGGGCTCCGCCTTCGCCGCCCCGCCCCGACGGGACGCCGCCGCCTGGCGGACCCTCACCCTGCTCCTGAACGCGGGCATCCGCTTCCACAAGAGCTGCTGCGGCGGCCCGGGCTACCGACCCCGCACCCGCCACGAGGTACGCGAGCGCACGCTCTACGCCCGCCGCTCCGGCGAGCCCCTGGAGCGGGCACTTCTGCACCCCGAGGTCCCGTGGGAGCGGACGATCACCGGGTGAGACGGCCGGAATCTGTTTGCGGGTGTTCGCGATTGGGTCTTCAATGGTCCGGACCACTACGGGAGGACGCACACCTATGACCATTCCTCAGCGCACCGTCGTCCTGGGCACCTTGGGTTTCGGAACGGCCGTCGACGAGGAGACCTCGTTCGCCATCCTGGACCGGTTCGTCGAGAACGGTGGCACGGTCCTCGACACCGCGAACAACTACGCGTTCTGGATCGGCGACGCCACCGGGGGCGAGAGCGAGGCCGTCATCGGCCGCTGGCTGGCCAGCCGCAAGGCGCGCGACCAGGTCGTCATCAGCACCAAGGTGGGCGCCCGTCCCACCGTGCCCGGGGCCGGGCTGGAGGCGGCCGAGGGGCTGTCCGAGAAGGTGATCCGGGCGGGGATCGAGGGCAGCCTGCGGCGCCTCGGGACGGACCACGTCGAGGTCTACTGGTCGCACATCGAGGACCGCGCGGTGCCGCTCGACGAGACCGTGCAGACCCTCGCCGAGCTGGTGACCTCGGGCAAGGCGGGCGCGGTCGGCGCCAGCAACCACGCCGTGTGGCGGGTCGAGCGGGCCCGCGCGCTCGCCGGGGACGGGCCGCGCTACACCCACCTGCAGTACCGGTACTCCTACCTCCAGCCCCGCTTCGACGTGCCGCTGCGCTCCGCCGGCCATGTGCACGTGACCTCCGAGCTCCTCGACTACGTCCACGCCGAGGGCGACCTGCGGCTCTGGGTCTACAGCCCGCTCCTCTCCGGCGGCCTCACCCGCGACGACGTCGAGATCGACGCCGCCTACGACCACCCGGGCACGCCGAAGCGCCTCGCCGCACTGCGCGCCGTGGCCGAGGAGACCGGCGCCACCATCAACCAGGTGACGCTCAGCTGGCTGCTCGACCACGAGGCGGGCCTCCTCCCGCTGGTCGGCGTGAGCCGGATCGCCCAACTCGACGAGGCGCTCGGCGCCCTCGACGTGCGACTGACGGCGGAGCAGCGCAAGCGCCTGGACGAGGCCGCGCTGTAGGCCCCGTCCGCGGGGGCCCGGCCGGGCCCCCGCGGACGGTCGGCTCAGGCGGTCGGGTAGCCGATCCCGGCGATGTCCTCGGCGAGTTCGGCCGGTTCGACGTCCGGGTTGAGGGCCGCCACGACGGCCGCCGTGAGCGGACGCAGCGCGAGCACGTGCGCGATCGCCGCGCGGTCCAACGCGTCCTCGCACTCGTAGTACTCCTCGGCCCAGACCGCGTACGCCTCCGCCAGGTCCTCGGCGGCCAGCAGGTCGAACAGCTCCACCCCGCCGGTGGGCGCCGCCGACGGGGCCCGCCACGCGGCGTCCCCGGGTTCGCGCCAGAAGCAGACGGTGGCGAGCGGTGCGCCGTCCTCCGCACCGAACGCCGGCTCGTCGACGTACGCGCGGAACGCCGCCGGCACCTCGGCCGTCAGCGCCGGCCCGGCGTTCGGCGCTGTGTGGTCGAACCCGCGCGCGTACGCCCCGGCGGCGGAGAGGACGAGGAACCAGTCGTCGCCCTCCCCGTCGCGCATCGACGCCATCTCCTCGCCCTCGCCCCACTGCGAGTCGAAGGAGTAGTAGCGGCCTCCCCAGTCGGGGCTGAGGATCGCTTCGAGCATGGCGAGCCCGCGGCAGCGGTCCCGGAGGGCCGGGCGGTCGGGCAGCCGGGCGAGGAGTCCGTGCAGGTCAGGGGCGTCGTGCGGGCCGTGAGTGTGGTGCATGTCCGGATTCAAGCAGATGCCACTGACAGCCGGCCTCGCCCGCGGCCGGTAGCCGTCAGGGAGTGTCGCTCAGCGCGTAGGTGCGGAAGGTGGCGAGCAGGGGCAGGACGTCGGTCTTGGCCGGCTCCTCGGTGACCGCCCGCATGGCGTCGATCACGGCGTGCGCGATCACCTTCACCACGTCGAGGTCGTCCCCGGCCGTCGCGCCCCAGGCGCGCAGGGTCCGGGTGAGCAGGGCGCTCATCCGGGCGCCGATGTTGGAGCTCACCGCGTCGGTGAGTTCGGCGAGTTCCGCGTCGGTCATGCTCGACCGCAGGCCGAAGGCCAGCGCCATCAGCGTGTCGACGGCGTGCTCGCCGTAGCGCGCGACCACCGCGGCGAGCGGCTGCTCGGCCGGTCCCCGGACGGCCAGCGCGGCCAGGGCCTCGTCGTCGTCCTTCCACGCCGCTTCGAGCGCGGCGAGGGCCCGCAGGGCCTCGTCCACCATCAGGCCATCCGTCATGCGGAGAACGGTATTGAGCGCTCCGGCGTCGCGGGCGGGGTCCGGCCGCGATCTCACCCGTTCGAGCGAAAACCGCCGGGTTCCGCCACGCGGACGCCGCTGCGCGGCCCCGGCGCGGGCTCAGCCGACCCCGGCTCAGCCGGCCCCGTGCTCGGCGGTGAAGGCTGCGGCGTCCCAGTGGCCGTGCAGCGCGGGCGCCAGCGCGGCGACCGCGAGCGCGGGGAAGTCCTCGGTCAGGCCCGCGCGTTCGGGCAGTACGCCGAGCAGCGGGGCGCCCGCCGCGCGCGGCAGGTCGGCCAGGTTGCAGCGGTCGGCGAGGCCGGGGGAGTCCGGCCAGGCGCCCACCACCACGCCGAGCAGCGGCAGGCCGCGCGCGTCCAGCGCCTCGGCCGTCAGCGTGGTGATGTTCAGCGTGCCGAGACCGGCCGTCGCCACCAGCAACACCTCGGCCGGCAGGCCGAGTTCACGCACGGCGCGGGCCTGGTCGGCCAGCGTCCGGCCCTGCTCGTCGTAGCGGACCAGCAGCCCGCCCGCGCCCTCGACCAGCACCAGGTCGTGCCGCTCGGCCAGGGCGGCGACCTCCTTCGCCACGTCCTCCGCCGGCAGGCAGGGCAGTCCGGCCCGCCGGGCCGCCGTGTCGGGCGCCAACGGCTCGGGGTAGCGGGCGAGTTCGCGCAACGTCAGGGAGTCAGCCGACGGCGCGGCCGGACCGGCCAGCCGGCGGACCTCCTCGGCGTCGCCCGGCTCGTCCGGGCCGACCCCGGTCTGCCCGGGCTTGAGCACCGCGACCCGCAGGCCCGCGCGCAGCGCGCTCGCCGTGACGGCCGCCGTGGTGACCGTCTTGCCGACCTCGGTGCCGGTGCCGGTCACGAAGACGACCCGCCCGTTCGCACCCGCGTCCATCCGCCCGTCCGTCCGTTCGTCGATCCCGTCGCCTGCCATGCCACTCATCGCGCCACCCCCGGTCACCCGGCCACCGCCGCCGCCGTCACGGCCGCGGCGATCCGCGCCACGTCCTCGTCGCCGGTCACGAACGGCGGCATGGTGTAGATGAGGTCCCGGAACGGGCGCAGCCAGACGCCCTCCCGCGCGGCGGCCTCGGTCGCCGCCACCATGTCCACCGGGTGGTCGAGTTGGACGACGCCGATCGCGCCGAGCACCCGCACGTCCTTGACGCCCGGCAGCGCGGCCGTGTCCGCCAGGCCGGTGAGCAGCCCGGCCTCGATCCGCTTGACCTCGGTCGCCCAGTCCTGCCCGAGCAGCAGCTCGATCGAGGCGTTGGCGACCGCCGCCGCCAGCGGGTTGCCCATGAACGTCGGCCCGTGCGCCAGGACGGGCATCTCGCCCCGGCTGATGCCGTCCGCGACCTCCGCCGTGCACAGGGTGGCCGCCATGGTGAGATAGCCGCCGGTCAGCGACTTGCCGAGGCACATCACGTCCGGGGAGACGCCCGCGTGGTCGGCGGCGAACAGCGCGCCGCTGCGGCCGAAGCCGGTGGCGATCTCGTCGAAGACGAGCAGCACCCCGTGCCGGTCGCACAGCTCGCGCAGCATCCGCAGGTAGCCGGGGGAGTGGAAGCGCATCCCGCCCGCGCCCTGCACCACCGGCTCCACGATCACCGCCGCCAGCTCGTCGGCGTGACGCTCCATCAGTTCCTCGAAGGCGCGCACGTATTCGTCGTCGAGCGGGGCGTCGAAGCCGGCCGGCGGCTCGGCGGCGAACAGCTGGTGGGGCAGCACCCCGCCCCACAGGTGGTGCATGCCGCCCTGCGGGTCGCAGACCGACATCGGGTGGAAGGTGTCGCCGTGGTAGCCGCCGCGCCAGGTCAGCAGCCGCCGCTTCTCCGGCCGTCCGACGGACTGCCAGTACTGCAGGCACATCTTCATCGCGACCTCGACGGCCACCGACCCGGAGTCGGCGAGGAACACGTGCCGCAGCGGCTCCGGCGTGATCTCCACCAGGGTGGCGGCCAGCCGGACGGCGGGCTCGTGGGTGAGCCCGCCGAACATCACATGGCTCATCCGCCCCAGCTGCTCGCGCACCGCCTCGTCCAGCACCGGGTGCCCGTACCCGTGGATCGCCGCCCACCAGGACGACATGCCGTCGACGAGCTCGCGGTGGCCGCCCGCGGCCGGGGCGGCCAGCCGCAGCCGGACGCCGGACGCGGACTCCACCACGTACGGGGTGACGGTGCCGGGCATCGGCCCGTACGGGTGCCAGACGTGCGCCCGGTCGAGCGCGAGCAGGGTGTCCGTGGACAGCTGGGGCATGGGGAGACGTCTTTCCGAGGGAAGGCGGTCGGGGCGGGAGCCGGAGCTCAGGCGTTCGGCGCCAGCTCGGTGCCGGCGCCACGGCGGCGGACCCGCACCAGGTCGGTGCGCGCCTCGTCGGTGCCCTCGGTGCCCTCAGCGCCGGCCTCGGTCTCCGCCGCGTGGCCGTGGCCGTGCCCGCCGCACGGGCCGCAACCGCCGCCCGTCCCGCAGCCCGCGGCCTCCGGCGCGGCCGCGGTCCCGGCCTCCGCCCCGGCCGCCTGGCCGTGCCCGCCGCCGCACGGGCCGCCACCGCCGCCGGCGCCCGCCGCCGCGTCCGCGGCGATGTCCGCCCGGTGCCGGGGCAGGGTGCCCTCGCCCATGCCCTCGATCTCGAAGCCGCCGTCCCGGATCATGTCGAGGTCGGCCTGCCCGGCCTGGCCCTCACTGGTCAGGTAGTCGCCCAGGAAGATGGAGTTGGCGAGGTGCAGGCCCAGCGGCTGCATGCTGCGCAGGTGCACCTCGCGGCCGCCGGCGATCCGCACCTCGGTGTCCGGGTTCACGAACCGCACCATGGCCAGGATCCGCAGGCAGCGCTGCGGCGAGAGGTTCCACTCCTTGGCCAGCGGCGTGCCCTCGAACGGGATGAGGAAGTTCACCGGCACCGAGTCCGAGCCCAGCTCGCGCAGCGCGAAGACCACGTCCACGAGGTCCTCGTCGCTCTCGCCCATGCCCGCGATCAGGCCCGAGCAGGCCGACAGGCCCGCGCCGTGCGCCTTCTGCACGGTGTCCACCCGGTCCGCGTAGGTGTGGGTGGTGGTGATGTCGCCGTAGGTGCCCTCGGAGGTGTTGAGGTTGTGGTTGTAGGCGTCGACCCCGGCCGCCTTCAGCCGCTCCGCCTGGTTGTCGGAGAGCAGGCCCAGGCAGGCGCAGATCTCCACCGCCGGGTCGGCCTCCTTGATGGCCGCGACGGTGTCCGTCACCCGGTCGATGTCCCGGTCCGTCGGACCGCGGCCGCTCGCCACCAGGCAGACCCGCTTGGCGCCGCCCGACACGCCGGCCTTCGCCGCCTCGGCGGCCTGACCCGGCTTGAGCCAGGTGTACTTCAGGATCTCGGCCTTGGAACCCAGCCGCTGCGAACAGTAGGAGCAGTCCTCCGGGCAGAGCCCGCTCTTCAGGTTCACCAGGTAGTTGAGCTTGACCCGGCGGCCGAACCAGCGCCGTCGCACCCGGCCGGCGGCCGCGACCACGTCGAGCAGCTCGTCGTCGGTGGTGGCGAGGACGGCGAGCGCCTCCTCGCGGGTGGGGGTCTCCCCACGCAGGCCCTTGGCGGTGAGGGTATCGAGCAGATCCATGGGCCTGATCCTGCCTGCTGGGCCGCGACGGACGCCAGAGGAAACCCACCAGAAGATCCCGGGGAGGATGTGCGAGTTGTCACAGTGGCGAAGCTCACGGTAGTGGCGCCGGTCACCTCGGCGGACGGGCCCCGCGACGCCCGCCGCCGCGGGCGTTCCCCGAGGTCCGCCGGCCGCCCGGCCGACCGCCCGACCCAGTGATCTCCACCACCCGTGACCTGCATACAATCGGGCGCATGACCACGCAGGGGGAGCGCGCCCCGTCATCGGCGGAACCGCCGGCGGAGCGGCCGGCACACGACATGTCAGAACGGCCGCCCGGGGCGTACCGGGCCAGACGGGTGACCGCCCGACGGGTCGTCGGCTGGGTCACCGTCATCGGTGTGGTGGCCGCCGGCGGCTGGATCGTCACCCGCCCCACGCCCGGCGACTACATACCCGGGCTGGGCCCCTCCAGCAAGGAGGCGTCCAAGACCCCGCCGATCGTCGGCGCCCCGCCCCCGCGCACCGTCTCCGACCCCGAGGCCCTCGACGTCGACGCGTACTTCCCCGCCCAGCGGGTCGTCGAGTCCGGCGGCTACAAGGGCAAGCGCTCCGGGGTGCGCCGCGGCGACAACTGCGTCGAGGTGCTGGAGGACCGCACCCTGGAACTGCTGCGCGAGGTCGGCTGCAAGGGCTACCTGGCGGTCAGCTTCACCGCCCAGGAGAAGCCGGTGCTGAGCAGCGTCACGCTGCTGCGCTTCGCCGACGCCCCGTCGGCGGCCCGGGCCGCGGAGGCGCTGCGCGCCAAGTCCGGCGCGGTCGCCTTCATCCTGCCGGACGCCTCCACCGCCCCCGCCCTGCCGGCGGGCGCGGCCCGGCCGGCCACCGAGCCGCGGGTCGAACTCGTCGGCCACTACGTGACGGTGACCAGCTCCCGGCCCGCCGACCCGCACCCCGGCGCCACCGCCGGCGCCCCGGCCGGCGGGACCGCCTCAGCGGCCGGCAGCCCGTCCGCCTCCCCGGCGATCCCGCTGCCGGTGCCCTCGTCCGGCACCGCCGGCCTCGACCAGCTGCTCGACGAGGCCACCCGGGCCGTCTCCTACACGGCGGGCGCGCCGTTCGTCTGGATGTAGCACCGCCCACCGCCGTCGCGAACGGCGGGAGGGGCGGGCCGCAGCCCGCCCCTCCCGCCGTTCGCGCTCTTGCGACCCGTCAGCCGCCCAGCCGGTCCACGGCGGTGACCCGCACCACCGCGCGGCCCTCCTCGTCCGAGCCGTACAGGTCGACCTCGGCGCTGATCCCCCAGTCGTGGTCGCCCGCCGGGTCGTCGAAGATCTGCCGGACCCGCCAGGCGGAGTCCTCCTCCTCGATGATCAGCATCTTCGGGCCGCGCGCGTCCGGACCGGTACCCAGGTCGTCGTACTCGTCCCAGTACCCGTCCAGGGCGTCCGCCCAGCGGTCCGCGTCCCAGCCGTACTCGCCGTCCAGCGCGCCCAGCTCGTCGTAGTGCTCCAGCGCGCACAGCTCCACCCGCCGGAACATCTCGTTGCGCACCAGGACC
The DNA here is from genome assembly GCF_042656005.1 of Kitasatospora misakiensis. NCBI lineage: Bacteria > Bacillati > Actinomycetota > Actinomycetes > Kitasatosporales > Streptomycetaceae > Kitasatospora > Kitasatospora misakiensis. The sequence goes on from NZ_JBHSOF010000001.1 coordinate 69,189, forward strand.
CGGAACGCCCGCGCGTTCGCCGTCACCGGCGCCGGCTTGTCGTCCAGCACCACCTCGGCGGACTGCGGCTCGGTCGGGTTGGCGAGCTGCTCCCACTCGTCCAGCAGGCTGGAGTCGACCTGGCGGACCAGCTCGCCCAGCCAGGCGATGACGTCCTTCAGGTCGTCGGTCTTGACGTCCTCCGGGACGGTCTGCTCCAGCGCCTTGTACGCGCCCGCCAGGTAGCGCAGCACGATGCCCTCGGTGCGGGCCAGCTCGTAGAAGCCGACGTAGTCCGAGAAGGTCATCGCCCGCTCGTAGAGGTCCCGGACCACCGACTTCGGCCGCAGCTCGTGGTCGCCGATCCACGGGTGCGCCCGCCGGTACACCTCGTAGGCGTGGGTGAGCAGCTCCTCCAGCGGCTTCGGGTAGGTGATCTCCTGGAGCCGCTCCATCCGCTCCTCGTACTCGACCCCGTCGCGCTTCATCTCGCCGATGGCCTCGCCGCGCGCCTTGTTCTGCTGCGAGGCGAGGATCTGCCGCGGGTCGTCCAGGGTCGCCTCGACCACCGACACCACGTCCATCGCGAACGACGGCGAGGTCGGGTCGAGCAGCTCGAAGGCGGCCAGCGCGAAGGTGGACAGCGGCTGGTTGAGCGCGAAGTTCTCCTGGAGGTCCAGGGTCAGCCGCACGATCCGGCCCTCGGCGTCCGGCTCCGGCAGCCGCTCCACCACGCCGCCCTCCAGCAGCGAGCGGTAGATGGCGATCGTCGTACGGATGTGCCGGCGCTGCGCGGCCCGGTCCTCGTGGTTGTCGGTGAGCAGCTTGCGCATCGCCTCGAAGGCGTTGCCCGGCCGCCCGATCACCGACAGCAGCATCGCGTGGCTCACCTTGAACCGGGAGACCAGCGGCTCCGGGTCGGCGCCGATCAGCTTCTGGAAGGTCTCCTCCGACCAGCCGACGAAGCCCTCCGGCGCCTTCTTCCGGACGATCTTGCGCTTCTTCTTCGGGTCGTCGCCCGCCTTGGCGACGGCCTTCTCGTTCTCGATGACGTGCTCGGGCGCCTGCGCCACCACCTGCCCGACGGTGTCGAACCCGGCCCGCCCGGCCCGCCCGGCGATCTGGTGGAACTCGCGGGCCCGCAGGATCCGCACCCGCTGCCCGTCGTACTTCGACAGCGCCGTGAACAGCACCGTACGGATCGGCACGTTGACGCCCACGCCGAGCGTGTCCGTCCCGCAGATCACCTTCAGCAGACCCGCCTGCGCCAGGCGCTCGACCAGCCGCCGGTACTTCGGCAGCATGCCCGCGTGGTGCACACCGATCCCGTGCCGGACGAAACGCGAAAGATTGCGGCCGAACTTGGTGGTGAAACGGAAGTTGCCGATCAGCTCGGCGATGGCGTCCTTCTCCGCCTTCGACGACATGTTGATGCTCATCAGCGACTGCGCGCGGTCCACCGCCTCCTTCTGCGTGAAGTGCACGACGTACACCGGCGCCTGGCCGGTCTGCAGCAGCTCCTCCAGCGTGTCGTGCATGGTGGTGCGGCGGTACTCGTAGAACAGCGGCACCGGACGCTCCGTGTTGCGCACCACCGTCGTCGGCCGCCCGGTGCGCCGCGTCAGGTCCTCCTCGAACCGCCGCACATCGCCCAGCGTCGCCGACATCAGCAGGAACTGCGCCTGCGGCAGCTCCAGCAGCGGGATCTGCCAGGCCCAGCCGCGGTCCGGCTCCGCGTAGAAGTGGAACTCGTCCATCACCACCTGGCCGATGTCCGCCCGGGCCCCGTCGCGCAGCGCGATCTGCGCCAGCACCTCCGCCGTGCAGCAGATGATCGGCGCCGTCGGGTTCACCGAGGCGTCACCCGTCATCATGCCGACCTGCTCGGTCCCGAACATCTTCACCAGGTCGAAGAACTTCTCCGACACCAGCGCCTTGATCGGCGCCGTGTAGAACGTCCGCTGCCCCTCCGCGAGCGCCGCGAAGTGCGCACCCGCCGCCACCAGGCTCTTCCCCGAGCCCGTCGGCGTCGCCAGGATCACGTTGTTCCCCGACACCAGCTCGATCAGCGCCTCCTCCTGCGCCGGGTACAGCGAGATCCCGCGCTCCTCCGCCCAGGCGGCGAACGTCTCGTACAGCGCGTCGGGCGTGGCGGGCTTCGGCATCAGATCAAGGAGGGTCACCCGGCTATCTTGCCTGCTCGCCGCCGCCCCCGGCAAAGCCCGGGATCACTTGGCGGGGACGGCGGGGGCCTGCTCGGCGAGCCGGACGTCGGGGCAGCCCTCCTGGCGGACGACCTCCTTCGCAGTGCGCAGCGCCAGCTCGGTGTAGTCCTGGGCCACATCCCGGGCCGGGCGTCCCGACAACCAGATGTCGCCGCTGACGGCTACCTCCCGGTAGACGTCCTCGGGGTGCGCCTGCCGGTCGCTGTCGCACCGGAAGAGCACCACCGGGCGGCTCCCGAGATGGAGCCAGGCGCTGGTGCCGGTACCGAGGTCGAGCACCTTCGTTCCGTCGCCGGCCGCAACGGCTGCGGTCATCGACCGGGTCTGCGACTGGGCCGAGGACTCCATCAGTTGTCGGACTTGGATCCTCACGGCGAAGTCGTCGCCCGTGGGGCTCCAGGTGACCCCGCAGCTGACCTGCTCACTCCGGCCGGACAGGTCGCCGCGCGGGGTGTGCTCCTGCGCTCGGCCGTCCGCGCCGACCAGCGGCCTGATCTGGTCGCCGGTGAGAAGCCCCCAGCAGGCGCTGGTCGGCACCTCCACGGACTGCCACGGCTTCCACGCCCACAGTCCGCCGCCCACGGCTGCGGTCATCACAAGGGCGACGGCGGCGTGCCAGGGGCGGACCCGGGACCGGCGCGGGGGCGGGTCGTCGGGGGCGGGCGGGATGATGTGGGCGACGTCAACCATGTCTCAAACGCTCTCGGTCGTGGCCGGGGGTGTTGCTGTCGGGATGGCGGGCACGTCTAGCCTTCCTTCGGCTTCGTGGGAAAGTGATGGTCGTAGGCGCCCTTGCCGCTGGTGAAGCCGGTGTTCTCCTCGTTGGCGGCGCGGCGGGCGACATCGTTGATGTAGTTCGGGTCGACGCCCGCGTTGCGGCCGCCGTCGCGGACCGCGCTGATGATCGCCTGCTGAGCGTTGGCCTCGGCGTTCTCCACCCATCCGCCGGCCTTGTCGATCGCCTCGTTGCGGGTGTCCACCTTGTAGCTGTCGGCAAAGCTGTCCATGATCTTGTTGGCCGCGGCGTCGATGCCCTCGCCGATCAGGGGCGCCCGCTCCTTCAGCGCGTCGCCGGCGAACGACCAGAGCTGGCCGGCGAGTTCCCGCTTGCTGTTGACGGCCTCGTTGTACTTGGCGTCACTGGTGGTCTGCTGGGTGTACACCTCGTCGACCATGGCGCTGGTGAGCAGGCCGTTGACCTGCCCGGCCGGCTTTGCGATGTTCTCGATCGCCAGGGACAGGTCCTTGTGCAGCTCGGGGTGGGCGAACACGTCCTCGATCTGGGCCGTGGTGTACGCCTGCTGCCCGGCCGCGATCGCGGCGTAGGCGTTCGGGTCGTGGCCGAGCGTGCCGACCAGCCGTGTGACAGCGGTTGGGTCGAGGAGGTGCTTCTCGGCGCCCTTACCTTCCATGGCGTCCTGGACATCGCCGATGTAGTTGGCCGTCATGTCGCCGAGGCTGCCGTTGAGGCTGGCGAAGGGCGCGTGCTCGCCGCGCAGCAGGTCCGGGCCCTCGCCGGTGCCGAACTTGTCCACGACCTGCTTCATCAGGCCCTCCATCGCCGCCGTGTGCGGCGGGAACTTCCCGGCCGTGTCGTCGTACGCCTTGCCCGTGGTGGCCGCCTCCAGGGCGTGGCCGAGGGCGGTGACGTCGAAGGGGTCGGCGGTGCCCGGGTTGGGGCGGGGCGGGTACTGCTGGTCGAGCAGCAGCGAGCGCTCGCCCTTGTCGGTGAACATCTCGAAGTAGGTGTTCTTGCCGCCCGTGCTCTTGACCGTGCCGTCCGGGTTGTACGTGGTCGGCGCGTCGTGGAAGAACTTGGTGGCCGCCTCCGGGCTGTGGCCGAGGGCCTCCAGGACGGCGGACATCGGGTTGATGCCCCGGATGTTGCCGTCCTTGTCCGGCACGCCGACGAACTTGAGCTCGGTGAACGGGTAGGTCGCCTTGCCGGCCGCGTCCCAGCGCATCGGGTTCTCGTTGGTGAGCTGGGTGACGTGCTCGGCGACCGGGTTGAGGAAGTGCGGGTCGTACTTCCCGCTGCGCAGGATGTTGCCGAGGATCTGGTAGCCGTACGGGCTGTGCGCCGGGTCGGCGCCCGCCGGGACGGGGATCTGGGTGGCGCCGGCCTTGCGCAGGCGCGCCTCCCAGTCGTCGGAGACGTGCGGCTGCTGCTTGCTGTCGGTGGCGGTGGCCAGGGTGAGGCCGAGGCCGTCCTGGATGTGCTTGACCGCGTCCGCGCGCGCCGGGCTGCCGGCGAAGTCGGCGCTCTGGGCGAGGGCGCCGTAGGAGGCGAGGAAGGTCTGCGGGTCCTGCTTGCCGTAGAAGGCGGAGGCGAACCGCGGGTCGGCGCCGTGGTGTTCGAGCAGCGACCGGAGGTGGGCGAGTTCGGCGTCGGTGGCCTTGCCCCCGGCGCGGACGATCCGGGCGGCGTCCGCGGCGTCGGCCTCGGCGATGCCGCCGACCGCGAGGGGGTTGAACTCGGTGGTGTCGTTGCCGGTGTCCAGGGCGAGCGCGCTCGCCGCGCCGGTGTCGGCCTCGGTGGCGCGGTCGAGCGCGGCGGCGATCTCCTTGGCGACGGCGGTGGCGTTGGCCTGGTTGGTCCTGGCGTAGTCGGGATCGTTGCGGTCGGCCTGGTCGGTGGCGGGCGGCCAGTGGACGCTGCCGTCGGCGGCGACGGTGAGGCCCTTGTCGGCGGCGTGCCGCAGCGCCGTCTCCAGGTCCTTCTTGGCGGCCGCGAACTCGTCGTGCGCGTCGCGCAGGGCGCGGGCGATCGCCGAGCCCTCCTCGAAGGCGTTGTGGATGTTGTCCCGGGTCTTGGTGAGCGCGGTGGCGGCGGTGCCGGCGGTGTCGCCGTGCCAGCCGGAGTGCTGGACGGCGCCGATGACGTCGTTCTGCATCCGGGTGGTGAGGTCCCACTTGCGGAGCAGCTGCTCGAAGTCGCCGGCGGCGGCCGAGAGGGCGGTGAGGTCGACGTGCTGGAGCTGGCTGAAGGTGACCATGGTCGGCGTCGTTCCTCTGCTACTGCTGCGGCGCGAACTGGGCGTGGATGGCGGCCTCGGTCTGCGCGTAGTTCCGGGCGGTGGTGTCGAGGTTCCCGGCCAGCCGGCCGACCTCCAGGGAGAGGTTGTTCGCCTGGTCCGACCAGATGCTCCAGGCGGTGGTCAGCCGGCCGCCGGTCTCCCACCCGCTGAGCGCGGCGGCCGCGGCGGCTACGTGCTGGGCCGGCTGGGTGAGCTCGGTCTTGACGGCGGCCTGAAGGGCGTGCGCGTTCTGCGCGGCCTTCTGCAGCAGCGGCGGGTCGGCCTTCAGGGTCTGCCCGCCGGCCAGTGACACCGGGGCGGCGTTCGCGCCCGCCAGGTCCGGGAACTGCTGCTTCGCCTCCGCGGTCAGGTTGCCCGAGCTGTCGAACAGCCACGGGTTCATCCGTCGCTCGAATTCCAGGTCCGCCACTTGTGTATCCCCCCATGTCCGGAACGGTGGCGAGGCTAATCGGGAGCGAACAAAAGACGGAAACTCATGACCGAATCTTTGAATTCTTTGCCATTTCATGGGAATGGAAATGAAGCGGAGGGATTGTCTCGGTGGAATCCGGATGAACAGGATGTGCGCGCCGCCGTCACGACTGTGCTCAGCCGCACATTGCCCGCCCCGCGCCCGCCGTGCCAGAGTGCCGACCATGGTCAACCGCGTCGCGCCCGCCCCGTCCGTCCCCGCCGCCCCCGGCGCCGTCTTCGACTGGCTCGACGAGACCGCCGAGCAGCGGGCCGCGGCCGGACTCACCCGGACGCTGCGCAGCAGGCCCGCCGACGATCCGGTGCTCGACCTCGCGGGCAACGACTACCTCGGGCTCACCCGGCACCCCGCCGTCACCCGGGCCGCCGCCGATGCCGCGCTGCGCTGGGGCGGCGGGGCGACCGGCTCCCGGCTGGTCACCGGCACCACCGCGCTGCACACCGAACTGGAGGAGGAGCTCGCCGCGTTCTGCGGGGCGGAGGCCGCCCTGGTGTTCTCCTCCGGCTACACCGCCAACCTCGCCGCGCTCACCGCGCTCACCGACCCCGACACCCTGATCGTCTCCGACGCCTACAACCACGCCTCGCTGATCGACGGCTGCCGGCTCGCCCGCGCCGACGTCCACCGCGCCCCGCACAGCGACCCGCGGGCCGTCGCCGACATCCTCGCCGGACGGGCCCGGCGCCGCGCCCTGGTCGTCACCGACTCCGTCTTCTCGGTCGACGGCAACGCCGCCCCGCTCGCCGAACTCGCCACCGTCACCCGCCGGTTCGGCGCCGCCCTGCTCGTCGACGACGCGCACGGCCTCGGCGTCCTCGGCCCCGGCGGCGCCGGCGCCCCGGCCGCCGCCGGCCTCGCCGGCGCGCCCGACCTGGTCACCACCGTCACCCTCTCCAAGTCGCTCGGCTCCCAGGGCGGCGCCGTCCTCGGCCCGCGCCGGGTCGTGCGCCACCTCGTCGAGACCGCCCGTACCTTCATCTTCGACACCGGCCTGGCCCCCGCCGCCACCGGCGCCGCCCTCGGCGCCCTGCGCCTGCTGCGCGCCGAACCCCACCGCGCCGACCGCGCCCGCGAGGTCGCCCGCACCCTCGCCGCCCGCCTCACCGCCGCCGGCCTGCACGCCTCCACCCCCGACGCGGCCGTCGTCTCCGTCCGCGCCCCCGGCCCCGAGGCCGCCGTCGCCTGGGCCGCCGACTGCCGCCGCGCGGGCCTCGCCGTCGGCTGCTTCCGCCCCCCGTCCGTCCCCGACGGCGTCTCCCGCCTCCGCCTCACCGCCCGCGGCGACCTGACGGACACTCAGATCGCCGACGCCGTCCGCATCATCGCGGCCACCGCCCCGGAGGGCGCCGAGACGGCGGGCTGATCCCACCTCGCCCGGTCGGACACTGCGGTCAACTCCGCTGAGACAGAGCATTGGTGACTGATCGTCCGGCTGTCATACTGGCGGCCCGGTCGGCGGTCGGCGGTCGGCGGTCGGCGGTCGGCGCGGGACGGCGGCCCGCAGCCGGAGGACCTCTACCGGTGGCGCAATCTGGCGATCGCCGCCCTCCGCTCGGACCTCGACCTCGCCGGGCTGGAGTCGTACGACTTCCAGGCCGGCTCCACGATCCTGGCGGATCTGCGGCGGGAGCTGGAGTCGGCCGAGCGCGGTCCGGGGCGCGGTCCTGGGCGCCGGGACGGCCGCCGGACCGCGGGCCGGTTCACGCTCCGCCGGACCGCCGGTCCTCCGGTCGGGACGACGGCCCGGCCGACCGGACGCCGGTCCGTGCCCCCGCCCGCTCCGCCCGCCGACGGCCGCTGACGAACCCGGGCCACCCACAGCTCCTACAGCCCCGCGAGCTCCCGCAGGAACGCCGTCCCGTCGTCCCGGCGGCCGGCCGCGATGCGCGGGGCGGCGATCAGGACGGCCGTCGCGCGGCACCAGGCGAGGAGCCGGTCGGCGTCCGCGCCCGGCACCAGGCGGGCCAGTTCGGCGATCCGGGCGGCCAGCGCGGCCGGGTCGGTCACGCCGTCGAGGGCCCAGTCGACCAGGTCGAAGTCCGGGTCGCCCAGGCAGGCGCGCGGGTCGATGGCCACCGGACCGGCCGGGCCGAGCAGCACATTGGCCGGGTGCAGGTCGCCGTGGACGAGCGCCAGCGGGCTGCCGTCGCCGGTCAGTTCGCGGGCGAGGGCCCGGGCGTTCGCCGTCGGCACCCCCGGCGCCCGGCGCTCGGTCAGGTCGAAGAGGAACTCGGCGCGCTCCGCCAGGGAGGGGAGCGCGGCGCGGGGCGGCGCGGCCACCGAGCGGAGCTCGCCCAGCAGCCCGGCGACGTCCGCCGGGCGCCAGCCGTGCTCGCGCAGCGGCGTCCCCGGCGCGACGTCGGCCAGCAGCAGCGCCCCGGCCCCGGCGTCCTGCTCCAGCGGACGCACCACCGACGGCACCTCCCGCCACGCGGTCAGCGCCACCGCCTCCTGCCGGGCCACCTCGGCGTCCGGCGTCAGCTTGAGCCACACGGCCGCGCCGTCGGCCGGCCGCTCGCAGCGGAACACCCGCGCCGTGCCGCCCCCGCCGGCCGCCCGCACCGCCAGCCCCCAGCGCTCGGCCAGCGCGTCGACCAGCCGCGGCAGCTCCGCGCACCAGGCCTCGGCGCCCGGGCCGAAGCGGGTCACCAGCCGGGCCCGCACCTCCTCGGGGACGATCGTCAGAGGGTTCACGGCTGCCCCAGCACCAGCAGGGTCTCCGCGCCCACCGGCCGGTAGCCGGCCGCCTGGAAGGCCCGCACGCTCGTCGCGTTGCCCGGAGCCTGCTGCGACCAGAGCCGGTCGCCCTCCGGCAGCAGGTGCCGGGCCGCCACGGCCAGCGCCCGCCCCAGGCCGCGTCCGCGCGCCGCCGGGTCGACCTCCACCGAGCACTCCCAGCGCCCGGCGACGCCGCGACCCAGCACCAGGACCCCGAGCCCGCCGTCCGCCTCGAAGACCCGCACGTCCTCGCGGTAGCGCAGCGCGCGCACCACCCGCGGATGCCCCCGGTCCGCGACCGGGGTGAGCGCCAGCGGCGGCTCACCGGGCAGGCGGTCGGCCACGGTCAGCAGGTCGATGTTGCCGTTCACCCGGCCGGTGCGCCGCGCGAACGCGGTGAGGAAGGGCGGGCAGAGCGGCGCCGCCAGCGGGTCGCTCGGTACGGCGGCCAGCGTCGCCCGCACCCAGTCCGGGTCCTCGTCGGTGAACACCACCGCGTGGGCGGAGAAGGACACCACCCCGGCCTCGCGCGGCGACGGCTGCGGCACCACCGTCACCGATCCGTCCGACGGCGGGAACAGCCCGCCCGCCGCGTCCGCCAGGATCTCCCGCAGCCCCCGTACACCCACCGTGCGCCCCCTTTGTGATCTTCGTCGGCGGTCAGCCTACGTGATCACGTCACACCCCGATCGGGCTTCAGGGGTCAGGTCTTCTTCCGGGCCCGGCTCGGCTGCACGCGGGTCGGCTCGCCCGCCGCCTTCGGATGGTCCGGCGGGTACGGCAGCTCCCCGTGCGCGCCCTCCGCGACCTGCCGCTCGTACAGCTCCAGCAGCCCCTCCAGCCGGAACGCCTCGTCCGCCATCCCCGCGTGCGGATCGCCCACCTCCGCGAACCGGGCCGGCACCGTCCGCAGGTCGAAGTCCTCCGGCAGCGCGTCGTCCAGCTCCTCCCAGGTCAGCGGCGTCGACGCGGTCGCCCGCGGCCGGGCCCGCAGCGAGTACGCGGAGGCGATCGTCCGGTCCCGCGCCATCTGGTTGTAGTCGACGAAGATCCGCTCCCCGCGCTCCTCCTTCCACCACGCCGTCGTCACCCGCCCCGGCAGCCGCCGCTCCAGCTCCCGGCCCAGCGCGATCACCGCGTGCCGCCCGTCGGTGAACGTCCACTCCGGCACCAGCGGCACGTACACGTGCACCCCGCGCCCGCCCGAGGTCTTCGGCCACCCCCGCAGGCCCTGCTCCTCCAGGACGGCCCGCAGCTCGCGCGCGATCCGCACCGCGTCCCGGAAGTCCGTGCCCGGCTGCGGGTCCAGGTCGATCCGCAGCTCGTCCACATGGTCGGTGTCGGACCTGCGCACCGGCCACGGGTGGAAGGTCAGACAGCCCAGGTTCGCCGCCCACAGCACCGCCGCCGGCTCGGTCGGGCAGATCTCGTCCGCCGAACGGCCGCTGGGGAAGGCGATCCGCGCCGTCGGCAGCCAGTCGGGCAGGCCCTTAGGCGCCCGCTTCTGGTAGAAGAACTCGCCCTCCACCCCGTCCGGGAACCGCTGCAGCGTGGTCGGCCGGTCCCGCAGTCCGCGCAGCACCCCGTCCGCGACCGCCAGGTAGTACTCCGCGACGTCCAGCTTGGTGAAGCCGCGCTCCGGGAAGTACACCTTGTCCGGGTTCGACAGCCGGACGGTGCGCCCGGCGACATCCAGTTCCACGGCAGAGCCCATGCCACTCACGCTAAGCGCGGCCCGCCCACCGCGCCTGTGCTGAGCTGCGTACCTGTGCTGAGCTGGGCACCTGTGCTGACCTGGGGGCCTGCGCTGACCTGCACGCCTGTGCCGACCTGCGCGCCACCGCGCGGCGGGCCCGCTCCGGCGGGAGGATCGGGACCATGGACCTGCCCGTGATGCCGCCCGTCGCCCCGATGCTCGCCAAGTCCGTCGCGAAGATCCCGCCCGGCATGCAGTACGAGGCCAAATGGGACGGCTTCCGCACCATCGTCTTCCGCGACGGCGACGAGGTCGAACTCGGCAGCCGCACCGGCAAACCCCTCACCCGCTACTTCCCCGAACTCGTCGACGCCCTGCGCCGCGAGACACCCCCGCGCTGCGTCCTCGACGGCGAGGTGGTCATCGCCCGCGACGGCCGGCTGCGCTTCGAGGAACTCCTCGAACGCATCCACCCCGCCGCCAGCCGGGTCAAACTGCTCGCCGAACGCACCCCCGCCTCCTTCGTGGCCTTCGACCTGCTCGCCCTCGGCGACGCCTCCCTGCTCGACGAGCCCCTCGCCGTACGCCGCGCCGCCCTCGAAACGGCGCTCGCCGACGCCGCCGACCCCGTCTTCACCGCCCCCGCCGCGACCGACCGCGAGCTCGCCGAGACCTGGTTCGCCCAGTACGAGGGCGCCGGCCTGGACGGGATCGTCGCCAAGCCCCTGGACCAGCCCTACCGACCCGGCGAACGCACCATGTACAAGATCAAGCACGAGCGCACCGCCGACTGCGTGGTGGCGGGCTACCGCGAGCACAAGAGCGGACCGGTCGTCGGCTCCCTGCTGCTCGGGATCCACGACGCCGAGGGCCGCCTCCAGCACGTCGGAGTCTGCGCCGCGTTCCCGATGGCCCGCCGCCGCGAACTCGCCGAGGAACTGGCCCCGTTGCGCACCACCGACCTCTCCGGCCACCCCTGGGGCGCGTGGGCCGACGAGGCCGCGCACGCCGACGCCCGGCTGCCCGGCGCGCAGAGCCGCTGGACCGGGAAGAAGGACCTCTCCTGGGTCCCGCTGCGGCCCGAACGCGTCGTCGAGGTCGCCTACGACCACATGGAGGGCACCCGCTTCCGGCACACCGCGCAGTTCCGCCGCTGGCGGCCGGACCGGACGCCGGCGAGCTGTACGTACGAGCAGTTGGAGGAGCCGGTCTCGTACGACCTGGCCCGGGTGCTGGGCGGCTGACCGCCCGCCACCAGCGCGTCCGGGGTCGCCGGGCCGCCGGTTCAGACCGCCGGCTCAGGCCGTTGGTTCAGACCGCCGGTTCAGGCCGTCGACGGCACCGGCGGGGTGACCGAGGTCGACACCGAGGCCGAACCGGTCGGCGTGCCCGGCGACTCGTCCCCGCCCGCCGGCGCCGCCGGCAGGTCGTAGACGTTCCCGGGCGAGACGACCTCCGTGATCGCCTTCGCGAACAGGGTCGACGGCGCCGAACCGTTGAACGGGATGTCCGTGTTCAGCAGCACCACCAACGACGCCTGCGCCGACGGCAGGTACACCACCACCGACTGGTAGCCCGGCAGCGAGCCGTTGTGCCCGATCCACCCGTGGTTGTAGAACAACCCCAGCCCGTACCAGGTGTCCGGCACCGCCGAGGGCTGCGGCTGGAGCCGCTGCGCCTGCGTCTGCGGGGTCAGCAGCGTGCCCGTGGCCAGCACCTTCGCCCACTTCTTCAGGTCCGCCTGGTCCGAGATGATCGCCCCCGCCGCCCACCCCCAGGACGGGTTCCAGTCCGTGGCGTCGGCGATCGTCCCGTCCGCCGTCTGGTTGGTGTAGCCCCGGGCGTGCGGCTGCGGGAAGGCGTTGGTCGTCGGGAACACCGTCCGGCCCAGGTCCGCCGGGTCGAACACCTCCTTCTTCAGGAACTCGCCGAGCGGCCGCCCGCCCAGCTTCTCGATCACCTTCCCGATCAGCACCGTGTTGGTGTTGGAGTACTCGAACTCGGCCCCCGGCGCGAAGTTCACCGGGTGCTTGAACGCGTACGCGAGCAACTGGTCCGGCGTGAACTGGCGCTGCGGGTCCGACTGGAGCGCCGTCACGAAGGCCTCGTCCTCGCTGTACGAGAACAGGCCGCTGCGCATGTCGGCCAGTTGCCGCAGGGTGATCGAGTCACCGTTCGGCACCCCCGCGACGTACTTGCCGATCGGGTCGTCGAGCCCGGCCTTGCCCTGGTCCACCAGCCGCAGCAGACCGGTGACGGTGAAGGTCTTGGTCTCGCTGCCGATCCGCATGTTGAGCCCGGTCACCATCGCCGTGCCCGCGACCTTGTCGGACACGCCGAAGGCCTTCAGGTAGTCGCCCTTCGGCGTGGACAGGTTGACGATCACCCCCGGCACCGAGGCCTCCGTCAGCACCCGCTGCACCGCCGCGTCCAGCCGTGACGTCACGTCGGGCGTCAGCGGCAGCACGGTGGGAGCCGCCGACGGGCTGCCGGTAGTCGGTGAGGGACTCAGCGGGGTGGCGGTGGCGCTCGGACCCGACGCCGAGGGGCTCAGCGCCGCCGGAACGGCCGTCACCTCCCCGGCCGCCGGCGCGCCGGTCGACCCGCCGCCCGAACACCCGGCGGAGGCCAGCAGCCCGGCCAGCGCCAGCACCAGCGCCAGCGGGGCCGGCCGGGTGGCCGGCCGGGCGGCGGGACGGGGAGCGAGACGGGGGGCGGGACGGCGGCGGGGGGTCGTGGCCCGGTCGGGCCCGGGGGCCGTCGCACGGGTCGTCACACGGTTCGTCATGTCGAGGCGCCTCTCTGGGCCGGACGGGCCCGGAGCAGCGCTCCACGGGCCCGCAAGGGGGAGCGATCGCCACCGTATGCGCGCCCGGACCGCCCCGCGCGCCCGGCGGCCGCCCGCTGGCCCGAACGGACCCACCCCTCGGCCCGCCTCAGCCACCCGGCCCGGCCCGGCTCGCACCCCGGCGGTCCGTCCGGCACCATGACCCGCCCCCTACCGGCGCCCGCGTAGGGTGCGCACGGCACACCGTCGCCGTCCGCCGCGACTGACCCCGGGGGCCGGGGGTGACTTTGCAAAGTCCCCACTTTGCAAAGTGTGTGTTGGCAAAGTCCCACCGGGTCCGGGTTCGGCTCCGCGTCCGCGACTTTGCAAAGTGGGGACTTTGCAAACAGTCCCTCGCCCGCCCTGCGGCGCGGGGCCGCCACCGCCACCGCCCGGACAGCGCCGTGCGCGCCCCGCGCACGCGCCGCGCGCTGCGCCGTCGGAGTGCCGCCCGGCACGCCGCGAGGGCCCCCGAGCCCAGCTCGGGCACGATCGTTTAGCCCAGCTGTCGCGGCCCTTAAGAATTCCTCGATGGACCGCACCCCCTCCCACCAGGCAGATTTCTGCCTGCCCGGAGTGCGGACGCCAGGATCGAGGTCAGGGATCCCGGCCCCCGCCAGGACCCTCCGGCCCTCCCGAGGGCCGCCACGCCGGGCCCCGTCGGCCTGCCCACACCAGGTCGCCCCACCGTGCGTCAGGAGCCACCGCCGTGAAGGCACTCGTCAAGCAGAAGGCCGAGCCCGGACTCTGGCTGATGGACGTCCCCACCCCGGCGATCGGCCCCGGCGAGGTGCTCATCAAGGTGCTGCGCACCGGCATCTGCGGCACCGACCTGCACATCCGCAAGTGGGACGGCTGGGCCCAGCAGGCCATCCGGACCCCGCTGGTGCTCGGCCACGAGTTCGTCGGCGAGGTCGCCGAGATCGGCGCCGGCGTCGCGGACATCTCCGTCGGCGACCTGGTCAGCGGCGAGGGCCACCTGGTCTGCGGCAAGTGCCGCAACTGCCTGGCCGGCCGCCGCCACCTGTGTCGCAACACCGTGGGCCTCGGCGTCAACCGCGACGGCGCCTTCGCCGAGTACGTCGCGCTGCCCGCCTCCAACGTCTGGGTGCACCGGGTCCCGGTCGACCTCGACGTCGCCGCGATCTTCGACCCGTTCGGCAACGCCGTGCACACCGCGCTGTCCTTCCCGCTGGTCGGCGAGGACGTGCTGGTCACCGGTGCCGGCCCGATCGGCATCATGGCCGCCGCCGTCGCCAAGCACGCCGGCGCCCGCAACGTGATGATCACCGACGTCTCCCCGTACCGCCTCGACCTCGCCCGCCAGGTCGGCGTCACGCTGGCGCTCAACGTCGCCGAGGAGACCATCGAGGACGGCCAGCGCAAGCTCGGCCTGCGCGAGGGCTTCGACGTCGGCCTGGAGATGTCCGGCCGCCCCGAGGCGATGCAGTCGATGATCGCCAACATGACCCACGGCGGGAAGATCGCCATGCTCGGCCTGCCCGCCGAGCAGTTCCCCATCGACTGGGCCTCCGTCGTCACCTCGATGCTCACCATCAAGGGCATCTACGGCCGCGAGATGTTCGAGACCTGGTACGCGATGTCCGTCCTCCTGGAGGGCGGCCTCGACCTCAGCCCCGTGATCACCGGCCGGTACGCCGCCGAGGACTTCGAAGCCGCGTTCGACGAGGCGGCCGGCGGCCGCTGCGGCAAGGTCATCCTCGACTGGACCGCCTGAGTACCCTCGCCGATCTGACGATCCGACGATCCGTTTAGGAGCAGCTGTGTTCGACAACGTGCGCGACGACCTCGCCGCCACCCTCGAAGAGATCCGCGAAGCCGGTCTCTTCAAGCCGGAGCGCGTCATCGGCACCCCGCAGAGCGCCGCCGTCACCGTCACCGCCGGCGGCACCCCGGGCGAGGTCCTCAACTTCTGCGCCAACAACTACCTCGGCCTCGCCGACCACCCCGAGGTGCTCGACGCCGCCAAGGACGCGCTCGACCGCTGGGGCTACGGCATGGCGTCCGTCCGCTTCATCTGCGGCACCCAGGACGTCCACAAGCAGTTGGAGGACCGGCTCTCCGCGTTCCTCGGCCAGGAGGACACGATCCTCTACTCCTCCTGCTTCGACGCCAACGGCGGCGTCTTCGAGACCCTGCTCGACGAGCGCGACGCCGTCATCTCCGACGCCCTCAACCACGCGAGCATCATCGACGGCATCCGCCTGTGCAAGGCCCGCCGCCACCGCTACGCCAACCGCGACCTCGCCGACCTGGAGCAGCAGCTCAAGGAGAGCCAGGGCGCCCGCCGCCGCCTGATCGTCACCGACGGCGTCTTCTCGATGGACGGCTACGTCGCCCCGCTGCGCGAGATCTGCGACCTCGCCGACCGCTACGACGCCATGGTCATGGTCGACGACTCGCACGCCGTCGGCTTCGTCGGCGCGGGCGGGCGCGGCACGCCCGAGCTGCACGGCGTCATGGACCGCGTCGACATCATCACCGGCACCCTCGGCAAGGCGCTCGGCGGCGCGTCCGGCGGCTACGTCGCCGCCCGCCGGGAGATCGTCGCCCTGCTGCGCCAGCGGTCGCGGCCGTACCTGTTCTCGAACTCGCTGGCGCCGGTCATCGCGGCGGCCTCGCTGAAGGTGCTGGACCTCGTCGAGCGCTCCAACGAGCTGCGGGAGCGGCTGGCGGCCAACACCGCGCTGTTCCGCTCGAAGATGACCGAGGCCGGCTTCGAGATCCTGCCGGGCGACCACCCGATCGCGCCGGTGATGATCGGCGACGCGGCCAAGGCAGGGCGGCTCGCCGAGCTGCTGCTGGAGCGCGGTGTGTACGTGATCGGCTTCTCCTACCCGGTCGTCCCGCACGGCCAGGCCCGGATCCGGGTCCAGCTCTCCGCGGCCCACACCACCGAGGACGTCGAGCGCGCCGTGGCGGCGTTCATCGACGCGCGTTCCGTGCTGGGGGAGTAGCCCGCAGCCCGCACGATCCCCACCCGTCACCGCCGCGGTGTCCGGGGAGCGCCCTCCGGGCCGGCTCCCCCCTCGATCGCCTGTGGCGCGTCCGCTCGCAACCGGACGCGCCACGGGCTCCCAATCCGCCGCACGGCACCAAGACCACCTGCCCCACCCTCCCGCCGCGGGAGTGGGAAGTCGGCCCGGCCGACTTCCCACTCCCGTTCGCGGTTTCCGGGGGCCTCGGTCGGCACTTTGCAAACACCCAGAAAACTTTGCAAAGTGCGTTGTGACGTCCCTCTACCAGGACAAACAGGCTCTGCACTTTGCAAAGTGCACACTTTGCAAAGTGCGGAGCCCGGAACCGGGGTAGTGGCACCAACCCGGGCGGACCACCCGCCCGGCGCCCTCCGGAGTGCGCGCGGGTGGGCGGGCGCCGAGAGTCGGCGGGGAGAGAACAGAAGAGGAGCCGCGGCGGGAGGAACGGGATGGCGGTGCGCAGGGCGACGCCCCCGACGCCCCGGGCGTCGAGGGCGCCCGGCGTCCCGCCCGTGCTCACCCTGCTCCTCCGGCTGCTCGCCCTGACCGCCGCCGGGCTCGTCACCTGGACCACCCTCGCCGACGCCGCCGGGCGCCGGCCGGCGCTGCCGCTGCTGTTCGCGGCCTGGCCGCCCCCGCCGTCCGCCGGCCTGCGGGCCGTCCTGCTGCTCGTCGCCGTGGCCGCCGTCGCGTCGGTCGGCGCCCTGGTCGCCCGCCACCCGCCGCCCGGCGTCCCCGCTCCGGCCTCGGTCGGGACGCTCGCCGCGGCGGCCGTCCTGATCAGCGCCGAACTGCGCGGCCACCCGGCCGACGCCGTCCTCGGCCTCGCCACCATCGCCCTCGTCCTGTTCGACGTCCTGCCCCGCCGTCCGACCGCGCCGCCCACGGCGGGCCTCGCGCTCGGCGTGGGCATAGCGCTCCACCCCGTCGCGCTCCTCTTCCTCCCCGCCGTCCTCCCCGGTCGCCCGGCCCGCGCCCCCGCCCGGGCGCGGCTCGCCCGCGTCCGGCCCGCGCTGGTCGCGCTGGCCACCGCCGCCGCCGTGCACACCGCCGTCCGGCTGGCCGATCCTGCCCGCACCGCGCGTTTCCACCGGCGCTTCGCCGACCCCGCCGCCATCACCGACCCCGCCGATCTGACCGCGCTCGCCCTGCTCCACCGCCTCGGCCTGCACGGCGGCCCGCCGCTGTTCGCCGGCTGGCTCGCCGTGGCCCTCGCCGCCGCGCTGCTCGCCCTGCGCCGCGCCCGCGCCCTCGCCGCCGACGGCCAACCCCTGCTCGCGGCCGGCGTCCTCGGCTGCGCCACCGCGGCCGTCGCCCCCGTCGCCGGTCCGGCCGACCTCGGCTGGCTGCTGCTCGCCGCCACCGGCCGGCTCGGCCGCCGCCCGGAGGACCGCGCGCTGTGGCCGGTGATCGCCGCCACCGTCGCCCTGCTGCCCGCCACCCTCCTCGACCCCGGTATCGAACCCGTCAGCGGCCTGCTGCTGCGCAAGGCCCCCGTCCTGGTCGCGCTCGCCGCGGCCGCCGTGCTGCCGTTCCGCCGCCGCACCGACCCGTACTGGCGGCTGCACCGTGCCCCCGGCCCGCCGCCCACCGGGCGCACCGGCAGGCGACGCTACGTCCCGCTGCTGCCCGCCCGGCTGCGCCCGGTCTCCCGGCCCAATCCCGTGCTGGAGCTGCTGTTCATCCAGGTCGGCTACGGCGTCTACACCTACATCCGCAACGCCGCCCCGGACCGGGTCGCCGTCGCCACCGACCACGCCCGCCGCCTGTACCACCTGGAGCAGACCCTCCACCTCGACCTCGAACCCGCCGTCAACGGCTGGGCGCTGCGGGCCGGCGAGGGCCTGCGCGACGCCGCGCAGGAGTACTACAAGGTCCTGCACTTCGCCGTCCCGCTCGCCGTGCTGCTCTGGCTCTACGCCCGCCACCCCGGCCGGTACCGCACCGCGCGCACCGTCCTGTTCGCCGCCACCGGCCTCGCCCTGCTCGGCTTCTGGGGGTACCCGCTGGCGCCGCCCCGGCTGGTCCCGGAGTTCGGCCTGCGAGAGGACCCGGGCGGTGCTCCCGCGGACGCCCCGCTCGGGGCGCTGACCGCGCTCACCAACCAGTACGCGGCGATGCCCTCGCTGCACATCGCCTGGTCGGCGTGGGCCGCCCTGGTGGTGGTCACCACCGTCCGGTCGCCGTGGCTGCGCGCCCTGGCGGCGCTCTACCCGGTGACGACCTTCGTGGTCGTGCTGGCCACCGCCAACCACTGGGTGCTGGACGCGGTCGGCGGCGTGGCGGTGCTGTCCGCCGGCGGTCTGGTGGCCTTCCTGCTCACCGGCCGGCTGCTCACCGACCGCGCCCCCGCGCCGTCCGGACCGCGTCCTCCCGCTCCGGCGGACCGACCCGTCCTCGGCGCCCTCGCCCACGGCGCGGCCGGGCCCCCGGACCTCCCCGACCGCCCACCCGAGCGCCCGCCCGACCTACAGCCCCAGCACCCGCCCGACCGCTCCTCGGAACACCGCCCGCCGGACGGTCGCACGGAGCGCCGCCGGGAGTAGGAAGTCGGCCGGTCCGACGTCCCACTCCGCCGCCGCCCCGCGCAGCGCTTCGCCGCCCCGCCCCGGGAGCCCCGCCGACGCTGGCAGAATTGGCCTTGTGATCGACGCGAGACGGCTGCGGACCCTGCGAGCGGTGGCGGACCACCGGACGGTGACCGCCGCGGCGGCGGCGCTCTACCTCACCCCCTCCGCGGTCTCGCAGCAGCTGGCCGCGCTGGAGCAGGAGACCGGCCACCACCTGCTGGCCCGCGAGGGCCGGGGCGTGCGGCTGACCGCCGCCGGGGAGATCCTGCTGGGGCACGCCGACGCCGTGCTCGCCCAGCTCGAACGCGCCGAGGCCGACCTCGCCGCGTACAGTGCGGGCGTCTCCGGCGAGGTGACCGTCGCCTCCTTCGCCACCGGCATCTCCCTCGTCCTCGCGCCCGCGATCGGCATCCTCGCGACCCGTGCCCCCGGCGTCCGCCTCAAGGTGCTCGACGCGGAGGGCGACGCCAGCCTGCCGATGGTGCTGGACGGCCGCGCCGACCTCGCGGTGGCCGTCGAGTACCGGGGCGCCCCGCGCGCCGACGACGCCCGCCTCACCCGCGTCCCCCTCTACGCCGAACCCTTCGAGGCGGTGCTGCCGCTCGCCCACCCGCTGGCCGCGGCCGAGGGCCCGATCGCGATGGCCGACCTCGGCGACGAGCCGTGGATCGGCCCCTACCCGGGCAACCCGTGTCACGACGTGGTGCTGCTGGCCTGCGAGCACGCCGGCTTCCAGCCGCGCCTGGTGCACTCCTCCGACGACTTCCGCGCCGTCGTCGCCCTCGCCTCGGCCGGCGCCGGCGTGGCGCTCGTCCCGCGCTCGGCCCTGCTCGGCGTCGATCTCGCCCACGTCGCCGTCCGCCCCGTCGACAGCGCCCTCGCCACCCGCCGGGTCTTCGCCGCCGTGCGCGCCGGCGCCGACGGGCACCCCCTCATCCGCCCGGTCCTCGACGCCCTCGCCGACGCCGCCCCGACCGCGCCCGCGGCCCCGACGGCCCCGGCGACCCACGGCACCCCTGACGCCCCCGACACCCCCGGCACGCCGCCCCGATCCTGAGACTCCCTCGACGAGACCCGACCGCGCCGGCCCGGGGGTGGTGGGGGCGGTGGGGTTGGACGGGCTGCTGGCACCATCCGGGCACGCTCGTCCTCTTGCCGGTGTTCGACGGGACCGTCAGCATGAGGGCACCGCAGTGGTGTGCCGCCGGAGGGGGGATCCCGTCGATGGGTGGTGGAGATCCGGTGTGTCCGGCGTGCGGAGCGCCACGCGCGCCGGGGCTGCCACCGCCGGCGGCGGCGCTCCCGCTGGCCGGGGCGCTGACCCCCCGCGAGCGCACCGTGCTGCAACTGCTGGGCCTGGGGTACGACAATCGCTCGATCGCCTACGAACTCAGCATCAGCGAACGCACCGTCAAACGGTTCGTCACCGCCATCCTGGCGAAACTCGGACTCCGATCAAGACTTCAGGCCGGGCTGCTCGCGCTGATCCTCGCGTCCTCCCCGGCCGGCGGCGGCCCCTGGCCCAAAGGTCTCATGGACGGCGTCCCGGGCGCCGGTGATGATGATCTGGCATCCGAGAAGGAGGGGACCATGACATTCGACGCCCTCGCCGCCCTCCGGCAGGCGGGCAACCCGGTCGACCTGCTGACACTGGAACAGCGGGACGTGCTGTCCCGGCTCACCGAGGACGAGGTGACCGTCCTCAATTCCGTCAAACAGCGGCTCGACGCCGTTTCGGACGCCGAGGTGGAAGGGCATTCCTTCGTCATCAAGTTGGCGTGAGATGGCGGTCAGATTCGGGATTCTCGGGCCGCTGCGCGTGCTGGAGAACGGTCGTGCGGTCGACCCGGGATCGCGGAAGCAACAGGTCCTCCTGGCGGCTCTGCTGTCCCACGCGAATACCCGGTTGTCGGCCGACGCACTGGTCGAGGCGCTCTGGGACGACGCGCCGCCGCGCACCGCCCGGAAGAACCTCCAGGTCTACGTGTCGGGACTGCGCCGACTGACCGGCCCCGAGCCCGGGACAGAGGCCGACCCGACCTGCGGGCCGGGCGCCACCCGGATCAGCCACCAGGCCGGCGGCTACATCCTGCACACCGCCGAGGCGGAGCTCGACGCGCTCCGCTTCGAACAGCGGGCCCGGGCCGGGGCGCTCGGCGAGGCGCTGGGGCTGTGGCGCGGGTCGGCGCTCGACGGGTTCCGGGACGTCCCGCTGATCGACACGGCCGCGCAGCGCCTGGACCGCCGCTTCCTCGGCGTGTTCGAGGACTGGCTGGACGCCGAACTCGCCGCCGGCCACGGGGCGGAGGCGATCGAGCGCGCCACCGAGACCGCCCAGCGGCACCCGCTGCGCGAACGGCTGCGGATGCTGCAGATGACCGCGCTGTGCCAGGCCGGGCGGCGCTCCGAGGCACTCGCCGTCTACGACGAGCTGCGGCAGGCGCTGGCCCACGAGCTCGGCCTGCCGCCCAGCCCCGCGCTGGCCCGCTTCTACCGCTCGCTGCTCTGCGAGGCCGGCCCGGTCCCGCCGCGCCCCGCCGCCTCCGCCGAGCTGCGGCCGCCACCGGCACCGCGCCCGCACCGCCCGGCGGCGCCGAACCTGCTGCCCACCGACCCGCCCGCGTTCACCGGCCGCGCCTCCGCCGTGCGCCGGCTGACCGAGGTACTCACCGGGGACGCCGGCCGGCTGGCCGTGGTGACCGGACCGCTCGGCGCGGGCAAGACCGCGCTGGCCGTCCACACCGCGCACCGGCTCGCCGGGCACTTCCCGGACGGCCGGCTGTTCGTGCGGCTGCGCGGCGAGGACGGCCGGCTGCGCCCGCTGGAGGACGTGCTGCGCCAACTGCTGGCCGCCACCGCCCCCGGCGGACGGGACGGGCCGCCCGGCGCGCCGCCGCCCGCCGAGCCGTCCGACCCGCGCTGGGCCTGGCAGTTGTGGCTGACCGGGCGCCGCGCGCTGGTGGTCGTCGACGACGCCCGCCGCGAGTCGGAGGTCCGCCCGCTACTGCCGGAGGCCGGCGAGAGCGCCGTCGTGGTCACCGCCCGGCCCCGGCTGATCGGGCTTGAGGGCGCCCACCGGCTCTGGCTGCCGCCGCTCACGGTGGACGAGGCGGTGGAGCTCCTCGGCCGGACGATCGGCGCCGAACGGGTCGACGCGGACCGGGAGTCCGCCGCCAGGATCGTCCGCGCGACCGGGCTGCTGCCGCTCGGGGTGCGGCTGGTCGCCGACCGGCTGGCCTTCCTGCGGCACGTCCCGCTGGGCGAGTACGGCGCGCGGCTGGCCGGCGGGCGGGCCCTGCTGGACGAGCTGTGCGGCGGCGACCCGCTGGTGCGGGTGCGGCTGGCCGAGTCGGTCGGCGAGCTGCCGGAGGCCGCGCACTGGGCGGTGCTGCGGCTCGGCCTGCTGGCCCGCCCGGTGTTCACCCTGGACCGGGCCGCCGCGGCGTTGGACTGCGACCCGGGGACGGCCGTACGGGTGCTGGAGGACCTCCTGGAGGCCAGCCTGCTCACCGTCGCCGGCGCGGAGGGGCTCGCCCACACCGTGCGGTACGAGATGCCGGCGCTGCTGTACGCGTACGCCCGGGAGCGGGCCGCCCGGACCGCCGACCGGGTGCCGGCCCGTCACCACTGAGCCGCCAACACCCGAATGGTGAACGGCATCTGACCAACCGTCATACCGAAATCGAACCGCCGCCTAATCGCCGTCATACCGGAGGTCCCTACGTTTCTCCCGGGCCGGCGTAGCGGACGCCGCACTGCAGAGGGAGGTCAGCATGAGCGACTCCATCAACCCGGAGCCGACCGCCGAGGACGAGGACGTCGACGTCGTCGCGCACGGTGTCGAGGTGGAGGACGACGGTCTCGTCGAGGACATCTGCATCATCAACAACAGCGCGGCGCTCTGACCCGATCCGTCCGGTCGTCGAGCCATGACGCCTGAGCGGGCCATCCGGCCCCGGCGGCCCGAACCGCCGGTGGCCGGGTGGCCCGCTCGGCCGCTCCCGACGCCGTTTCTGCTCCCGGTCCCGAGCGCCGCCCCGACCGCCCTCCCCGGCCCGGAGGTCCCGTGAACGTCCTGCTCTGCCCGCTCAGTGACGGCGGCTACCTCTACCCGGCGCTCACCGTCGGGCGCGAACTGCGGCGCCGCGGCCACCGGGTCTCCGTGCTCGGCCGCGCCGGCGCCGCACCGTTCGCGGCCGAGGCGGGCCTGCCGTTCGCGGCGGCGGAGGAGTTCGGCGGTGAGCGGGCCTTCTCCGCCGCCCGCTGGGGCGTCACCGGCCTCGCCCAGTACCGGGCCGTCGTGCGCGCCGCCCGGCAGGCCCGCGCCGACCTGCTGGTCACCTCCGTGCTCTGCAACGGCGCGCTGCTCGCCGCCGAGACCCTGGACGTCCCGGTGGTCGTGCTCGGACTCTCGATCCACCTGTGGACGTACCGCTCCGGCGGCGCGGACGAGCCGCAGTACGGCCGCAGCCGGGCGAACCGGACGCTGGAGACGCTGGCGCTCTACGACGCGACCCGCGAGGAGGCTGGGCTCGCCGGCCGGCCGTCCCGCTGGCCGTCGACCCGGTCGACCTCGCCGCGCACGGCCACCGTAGAAGCCCCGGACGACTCCCCGCTGCTCGGCGACGCGCTGCTGCTCCGTGGCGACCCCGAACTGGAGTACCCCGGAGCCGAGTTGCCCGAGCGGGTGCACCACGTCGGCCCGCTGCCCTGGGAGCCCGCCGCCGACCCGGCCGAACTCGCCGCCGTCGACGCCGCCCTGGCACGCACCGGCAAGCCCGTCGTCTACGTGCACCTCGGCCGCTTCTTCGGCGGCGGCACCCCGTGGCCCCGGCTCAACGCGACCTTCACCGGCGGCCGCCACCAGGCCGTGGTGGAACAGGGCCGCACCGGCGAGCCGCGACCCGCCCCGGACGCCGACATCCTGCTCGTCCGCAAGCCCTGGCTGGGGCCGCTCGTCGACCGGGCCGGGTTCGTCATGACCGCCGGCACCTCCGCCCCCGTCCTCGGCGCCCTGCTGCGCGGTCGCCCGCTCGGCGTCACCCCCAACGGCTCCGAACAGCCCGTCCTGGCCGGCGCCCTGCTGCGGGCCGGCGCCGCCGTCCACCTCCCGCGCACACCGGGACCGGACCCGGCCGGGCTGCTCGAAACGGCCTGGCGGGACGACCGACTGCGCGCCCGCGCCCGCCGCCTCGGCCGCCGGCTCGCCGAGGCCGCGACCGACGGCCCGCGCCGCGCCGCCGACCTCGTCGAGCGGGTCGCCGGACAGCCCGCCCAGCAGCCCGCAACCTCAAGGGAGAACCATGGGTACTCGATCAGCCGGCCCGGACCTCGCGGCCGTGGCGAGCCTCTCGGCGGGCGCCCGGCAGTGGATCGGCCTGCACTGCGGCTACCTTGACGAACCGTCAGGACGGGCCGAGCTGCCGGTGACCCCACGGGTCAAGGCGCTGCTGCAACTCGCCCTGCTGCGCCGCTGCTGGGCCGCGGCCGCCCCGGCGGACCCGGACCTCGCCCCGGTCGCCGGGACCGTCGAACAGGTCTGGCGCGACCCCGACCACCCGCGCCTGCTCACCGTCGAACCGCGCTACGCCCGGCAGTTCCAGCTGATGTACGGCGCACTCGCCCCCGCCGGGCCCGATGCCGACGGCCCGCACCGCGCGGTCCTCGCCGAGGCCGCGTCCGGCGACCTCCTGACGCCGCGCCGCAAGTCGCCGTACCTGCACCTGGAAACCCGCTACTACGCCGAACTCGCCGGCGTCCCACACCGGTTGCTGGACTACCCGGAGCTGTACCGGATCAGCCGGCTGGCCGGGCACGCCGACGGACGGCCCACGGCCGAACTCGACGTGTGCAACGTGACCCACACCGTCTTCCACCTCGCCGACTTCGGCTTCCGCGACCCCGGCCTGGGCGGGGCCGACCTCGCGCACGCCCGCGACCGGGTGGAGCGCCTCACCGAGGAGTCCGTCCGGCGCGGCGAGTGGGACCTCACGGGCAAACTGCTGCTCGCCCAGCACTGCCTCGGCCTCGACCCGCTCAGCACACCCTCCGGCGCGGCCGGCCTGCGCCTGCTCGCCGAGGCCCAGGCGCCCGACGGCGCCCTCCCCGGCCGCTCCGCCACCGACCGCGCCGCCACGGGCGCGACCCCGGTCGAGTACTTCCGGAAGTCCTACCAGTCGACCCTGGTGGTGGCTCTGACGACGGTGATCCTCTTGCAAGGAAACACAATTGACGATCCATCAGACATGATGATGGCGGCGGCTCCGGGCGGTGTCCGATGAGCCCGACGCAGGCCGCCACCGCGAGCGGCGCCCGCATCCTCCAGGGCGAGCGGAACTGGTGGTTCCTCGGCCCCGGCGGCGGCCTCGCCCGGCTGCGCCCCGGCCAGCTGACCGCCGACGGCACCCTGCGCCCCGGCACCGAGCGCCGGCTCCGCGAACACGGGCTGCTGACCGCCCCGGCCCCGCGCAGCTACGCGCTGACCGTCCTGACCAGCACCCACTGCAACCTGGGCTGCGGCTACTGCTTCCAGAACACCGCCCAGGACGCGGACGGCGGCAGCCGGCCGCCCCGGATCGCCCGCAAGCGCCTGACCTCGCGGACCATCACCGAGATCCTCGACTTCACCGACCGGCAGATGGCCGCCGCCGGCCTGGCGAAGCTCCGCATCCTGCTGTTCGGCGGCGAGCCCCTGCTCAACCCGCGCGGCTGCCTGGACCTCCTCGAACGCGCCGCCGACCACGGCCTTGCCTCCGCCTGGATGATCTCCAACGCCACCCTGCTGACCCCCGCGCTCGCCGCCGGACTCGCCGAGCGCGGCCTGCGCTCCGTCCAGGTCACCTTCGACGGCGACCGCCCCGACCACGACCGGATCCGGATCCGGCGCTCCGAGGGCGGCGGGACCTTCGACACCATCCTCGGCAACCTCGCCCGCGCCTCCGAATCCTCCCCGCTGCACTGGATCTTCCGGGTCAACGTCTCGCAGGAGACCTACCGGGGCGTCGACTCCCTGATCGACCGGCTCGCCGGCGCGCTCGAACCGGCCCGCTGCACCCTGTACTTCGCCCAGGTCGGCGATGTCGGCGTCGGCTACGGCAACGACCTGCGGCACACCCGCGACCTGTCCGCGCGGTTCACCCGCTGGCAGCGCCGCGCACTCGACCTCGGCTTCGGCGTCACCCGCCCGCAGGCCCACCGCCCCTGCGCCACCTGCGGGCACGGCGACGGCCGGTACGGCGCGGTGGTCAGCGCCGACGGCACGCTCGCCAGCTGCTGGGAGACGGCGGGCAAACCGGACTGGGAGGTCGGCACCGTCACCGGCGGCTACCTGCCCGGCACCCTCACCCGGGACCGCTGGGTCGGCTGCGAGGACCTCTACCGGCGGGACGAGGACCGGCGCACGCTCGCCGCGTTCCACGACACGGTGGACGCGGCGCTGCTCGACTACCTGGACGAGACGGGGCGCCTGTGACCACGGCACCCGGTCTCCGCACCGCGCCCGACGACGGCGGGCCCGGGCTCGCGCACGAGCTGGAGCGGCTCTCCGCCGGCACGCTCGACTGGCTCGTCCACCACCTCGACGACTTCGACCCGTTCGCGCCCCGCCGGCCCGGCACCGGCCCCGGCCCCGGCCCCGGCCCGCGGACGGGGCGAGCGGCCGTGGACGCGCCGCCCGGCGGAGCGCACCGCCCCGCCAAGGCCGCGCTGGAACTCGCGCTGCTCACCCACTGCTGGACCCGCCTCGACCCCGGCGACGACCCGCGCCGGGCCGGGGCCACCGCCCGGGTCCGGTCCGTCTGGCAGCACCCCGGCTTCCCCCGCCTGCTCACCGCCGAGCCGCGCGGCGCCACCCAGTACCGGCTGGCCTGGGCCGCCCTGGCGCCGCGCGGGACGGACGACGCGCCGTACCGGGCCGAGCTCGCCCGGATCCCCGCCGCCGACCTCTCCCCGGCCGGGCGCTCGGCCTACCAGCGGCTCGAACTGCGCTACTACGCGGACAAGGCCGGGGTCGCGCACACCGTCGAGCCGTACCGGGAGCTGGCCGAGCGCAACGTCCTCGTCGAGCTGCCCGGCACCGCCCTCGCCCGGGCCGCCCGACGCGACCACCGCCGGGACACCACCGCCGACCGCCCCGACGAGCCGCCCGTCACCGTCCCCGAGGCGTACGCGCTCACCCACTCCGCCTTCTACCTCAGCGACTTCGCCCGCACCGCCCCCGAACTGCCGGACGGCGCCGCCGCCGACGCGGCGGCCCTGGTCGGCCGGCTGCTCGACCACTGCGTCCGGCACGACTGGTGGGACCTCGCCGCCGAACTCGTCATGACCCAGGTCTGCCTGGGCCTGGACGCGGCGCGCACGCCCGAGGGCGCCGCGGCCGTCGCCTGCCTGGCCCGCGCGCAGCGACCCGACGGCTCGATCCCCGGACGGTCCGCCGCCACCCGGGCGAGCGCCGCCGACCCGGCCGCCGAGTACTTCGCGAAGGCCTACCACACCACCCTGGTGACCGCCCTGATGACGCTGCTGCTCGGAACGGCGCGTGCGTCATGACCGCGCGTCCGGCGACCGTCCTGGGCCGGCTCCGGCCGACCCTCATCAACCCGACCTACAGTCGGCTCTGGTTCGGCCAGGCGGTCTCCTCGGTGGGCGACGCGGTGTTCAGCACCACGCTCGTGCTCTGGGTGGCGACCGTGCTGGCGGAGGGGAAGTCCTGGGGCCCGCAGGCGGTCAGCGGCGTCGTCCTGGCCACCAGCGCCGCCGTGATGTTCGTCGGACCGCTCGCGGGCGTCTTCGTCGACCGCTGGGACAAGCGCGCCACCATGCTCGGCACCGAGGTGCTGCGCGGCGCGCTGGTGGCCGTGCTGACCGCCGTGGCGTTCGTGCCGACCGAGGACCTGCCGGCGGGCGTCTGGCTCGGGCTGATCTACCTGACGGTGCTGGTGCTCAACGCGGCCGGCCAGTTCTTCACCCCGGCCCGGTTCGCGATCATCGCGGACCTCGTCACCGACGAGGCCGACCGGGCCCGGGCGGCCGGCATCGCCCAGGCGACCGGGCAGACCGCCTGGATCGTCGGTCCGCCGCTCGCCGCCCCGCTGCTGTTCGCGGTGGGCCTCCAGTGGGCGCTGCTGTTCAACGCGCTCTCGTACCTGGTGTCGTACATCGCCATCAGCACGGCCGACCTGCGGCCCGTGCAGCCCACACCGTCGCAGTCCGCCACGACGAACGGGAAGGCCGCCGAACGGCCCGGGCTCTTCCAGGACTTCGCGGCCGGCCTGCGCTTCTTCGGACGCAACCGCTTCCTGGTCGCCCTGCTGCTGCTCACCGTGATCGGCCAGCTCGGCATGGGCGCCCTGAGCACCCTGAACATCTTCTTCGCCACCCGGAACCTGCACGCCTCCGC
Source organism: Kitasatospora misakiensis (assembly GCF_042656005.1). NCBI lineage: Bacteria > Bacillati > Actinomycetota > Actinomycetes > Kitasatosporales > Streptomycetaceae > Kitasatospora > Kitasatospora misakiensis. Next base: position 97,110 of record NZ_JBHSOF010000001.1, read on the forward strand.
CGAGCTCTACGGCTACCTGGGCATGGCGCTCGGCATCGGCGGGATCGCGGGCGCGCTCGCGGCCGGGCGGGTCGTCCAGTGGATCGGCGCCCGGCGGACGACCTGGATCGGCCTGATGGCGAGCGGCGCGCTGCTGGTGCTGTACTCGCGGCAGACCGGCTTCCCGGCGGCGGTGACCCTGCTGTTCGTCTTCGTCGTGCCGATCACCATGCTGAACACGGCGATGGCGCCGCTGCTGCTCGCCGCCACCCCGCAGGAGTTCCGGGGCCGGGTGATTTCGGTGTTCTACCCGGTCACCCGGCTCGCGTCGATGCTGACGGCGGTGCTGTCCGGCTGGCTGGCGGGCAGCGGGCTGCGGGACTTCTCGGGCTCGCTGGCGGGGGTGCGGTTCGGCCCGATCGACACGATCTTCGCCGCCTCCGGGCTGGTGGTCGTGCTCGCCGGCGTCTACGCCCGGATCGCGCTGCCCGCGACCGAGGCCGTCCCGTCGGCAACCCCGTCGGCCGATCCGCCGGGCGAGCCTGTGGCCACACCCTCACCCGGCGCCACCCCGGAGGCCCGGCCGTGAGCTGCCGGGCGTGCGGACGCCGCACCGCCGAGGCCGACCGGTTCTGCGCCGGCTGCGGCACCCCGCTCGCGGCCACCGGCACCGCCGCGCCCCCGGTCGAGGCCGAGCCGCGCGAATCGCGCCGCAAGGTGTCCATGCTCTTCCTGGACGTCGTCGGCTCCACCACCCTCGCCGAGCGGCTCGACCCCGAACCGCTGCGCCGCGTGATGGACCGCTACTTCGCCAGCTGCGGGGCCTGCATCGCCGAACACGGCGGCGTGGTCGAGAAGTTCATCGGCGACGCGATCCTCGCCGCGTTCGGCGCCACGGTCGCCCACGAGGACGACGCGCTGCGCGCCGTCCGCGCCGCCACCGGAGCGCTCGCGGCGCTGGCCGGGCTGACCGCCGACCTCGCCGCCGAGTACCAGGTGCGGCTGGAGGCCCGGGCCGGCATCTGCACCGGCAACGTCGTGGTGATCACCAGGCCCGGGGACGACTTCCGGGTCGTCGGCGACTCCGTCAACACCGCCGCCCGGCTGCAGACCGCCGCCGCCCCCGGCGAGGTGCTGATCTGCGCCGACACCGCCGCCATGGTGCGCGGACAGGTCGGCGTCGAGTCCGTCGAACCGCTGCGGCTGAAGGGCAAGTCCCGCCCCGTGCCGGCCTGGCGGGTCACCGCCCCCGGGGCGGCGGCCGACGACCCCGCCCCGGTCACCCCGTTCATCGGCCGGACGGAGGAGCTGGCGGCGCTCGACCGCGGCTACCGGCAGGCCCGCGACGGCCGCCGGGTCTGCCTCGCCACCGTCGTCGGCGCCCCCGGCATCGGCAAGTCGCGGCTGGTGCGGGAGTTCCTCGATGGGCTGCCGGCGGGCGAGGCCGTCGTGCTGTCCGGGCGCTGCTCCGCCTACGGCCGGGGCATCACCTACCGGCCGCTCGCCGAGATGCTCGGCTCGCTGCCCGGCGGCCGGCCGGAACTCGCCCGGCTGCTCGCCGAGGACGCGGTGGACGCGGCGGAGGCCGGTCCGCCCGGCAGCGCCGGGGCGCGGGCGCGCCGCCTGGTCGCCCGCACCCTCGCCGCCGTCGCCGACGCGGCCGGCGCCGACCCCACCGACGCCGGCCCGGCCGGGGACCAGGACGTCGGACCGGTCGGCGTCGAGGACATCGCCTGGGCCGTGCGCCACCTCCTGGAGGTGCTCGGCCGCTCCCGGCCCGTGATCATGGTCTGGGAGGACCTGCACTGGGCGGAGGCGACCCTGCTCGACCTCGTCGACGGGATCGCCACCTGGCTGCGCGACGTCCCGGTCCTGCTGCTCTGCGTCGCCCGCCCCGACCTGCTCGACCTGCGCGGCGACTGGGGCAACGGCAAACCGTGCGCCACCACCGTCGACCTCGGGCCGATGACCGAGGAGCAGACGGCCGCCCTGGTCGGCCGGCTGGCACTGCGCGGCGACGTCCACCCGCAGGACTTCCGGGCCCACGAGCACCGGGAACTGACCGACCGGGTCATCGCCCTGTGCGACGGCAACCCGCTCTTCGCCGAGCAGCTCATGGACGTCTTCGCCGAGACCGCCCCCGGCACCCACGTGCCGCCCACCGTCCAGGCGCTGCTCGGCGCCCGGCTGGACCAACTCCCCACCACCGAGCGCGGGTTGCTGGAACTCGCCGCCGTCGTCGGCCGCGAGTTCAGCCGCGGACAGCTCCGGGCGATGGCCGAGGCCGACGGCGTCCCGCCGACCGCCGCCGACGAGGCGACCGCCCGGCTGGCCCACCGCCGGGTCTTCGAGCCCGGACCGGCCGCCACCTACCGCTTCGCCCAGGCCCTACTGCGCGACACCGCCTACGAGTTCACCCCGAAGACCCGGCGCGAACGCTGGCACGACTTCCTCGCCGACCGGTTCTCCCGGGTGCGCCCGCCGGACCGGATGGCGGTCGCCTACCACGTCGAGGCCAGTTGGCTGCTCGGCCGACAACTACGGCCGGGCGTCCAGCAGTTGCCCGCGCTCGCCGGGGCGGCGGCCGGTGCCCTGATCGCCGAGGGCCGGCAGGCGCTGGCCCGCAAGGACCTCCCCGCCGCAGTCCAACTCCTCGAACGCGGGCGGGCGTTGCTGCCGGTCGGCGACCCCCGGCACACCGCACTCGCGCTGCACGTCTGCGACGCCGGGATCTGGCTGCAGGACGAGGCCCGCTGCCGGGCCGCGCTCGACGCCGCCGAGGCCGCGCTGCCCGACCACCCGCGCGCCGCGGTGACCATCGCCGTCCAACGCGGCATCGTCGCACTCCGGTTCGGCCTCGCCCCGCCCGCCGCCGTCGCCGCCGACGCGGACCGCCTCGCGGCACGGCTGGAGCACGACCCGGGCGACGACCGCAGCTGGTGCCGGCTCCACCAACTGCGCGCCCTCCTCGAACTCGCCGCCGAGCGCACCGCCTCCGCCGAGACCTCCTTCCGTCGCGCGCTGGCCCGCGCCCGGGCCCTCGGCGACGGCTACGAGGAGGACCGACTCCTCTGCGCGGTCTGCGAGTTGGCGCAGTGGACGCCCACCCCGGTGGCCGCCTCGCTGGAGCTGTGCGCGCTGCTCGGCCGGCGCTTCGCCGCCAACCGCTCGCTGCTGATCCCCGTGCTCGTCGCCCGCGCCCACCTGGAGGCGCTCGGCGGGGAGTTGGAGCGGGCCCGCCGCACCCTCGCCGAGGCGCTCACCTACTCCCACGACGTGCACACCGACCTCGCGGACGCCGTCGTCCTGGACGCCGCGGGCTTCGTCGAGTCGCTGGCCGGCGCCCACGAGCTCGCCGAGGCGCGCTACCGGCAGAGCCTCGGCGTGCTGCACGGCGCCGAGCACGCCCCGGACACCCGGACCACGGAGGTCGCCATCGCCCGCGAGCTGTTCGCCCAGGGCCGGACCGACGCCGCCGCGCGCGCCCTGGACGCGCTCGACCCGGACGGGCTCCTCGACGCGGACGGGTTCCCCGACCCGGATGGGTTCCCCGGCGTGGACGTCCTTCCCGGCGAGGGCGGCCCGGACGGCGGCAACCCCCGGGCCCGGCTGGGCGCGACGGCGCTGCGCGGCCGGATCGCCTCCGCCCGGGGCCGCCACGCCGAGGCGGTCGCCGCCGCCACGGCGGCCCGGCGGCTGAGCGAGGGCTCCGACGACCCCTGCCTCGTCGGGGAGACGCTCCTCGACCTGGCGATCGTGCTCCGGGCGGCCGGCGAGGCCGAGCGGGCGACGGCTGAAGGGACCGAGGCGTTGCGGATGTTCGAGGCCAAGGGCGCCACCCTGCCCGCCGGACGGGTCCGTGCCTGGCTCGCCGCAGCGGCGCCGCCGGGCACGGCAGGCCCCGCGGACCCAACGGACCCAACGGACCCAACGGACCCACCCGACGCGCCCGGCCCGCCCGCCCCCGTGGGCGGTGACCGGCGATGACCGACCTCCACCTCCCGCCCTGGCGCCGCCCGCCGCGCGACCACTTCCCCGGCGTGCCCGCCTGGAGCATGCCGGTCTCGGTCGTGCCGCAGGAACCCTTCGAGGTCAGCCCGCTCGGCGGCCACCTCACCCAGGACTGGGCCTGGGGCGGCGCGGACGGCTCCGGCGTGCGGGTCTGCGTCCTGGACAGCGGCGTCGACGCCGGCCATCCGCTGGTCGGCGGCCTCGACCGGGCGATGGACGTGGTGCGCGCCGAGGACGGCACCCTCGCCGTCACCCCGACCGAACCGGGCGACACGGCAGGCCACGGCACCGCCTGCGCCAGCGTCATCCGCTCGATCGCCCCCGGCGCCGCCCTCACCTCGGTCCGCGTCCTGTCCGGCGGCCGGCACGGCAGCGGTGCCGCCCTGCTCGCCGGGCTGACCTGGGCCATCGAGGAGGGCTACGACGTCATCAACATGAGCCTGTCGACCACCAAGACGGAGTTCTGCGACGCCCTGCGCGACCTCGCCGACTCCGCCTACTTCCGCCGCTGCGTCATCGTCGCCTCCGCCCACAACATGCCGGTGCGCAGCTACCCGTGGCCGTTCGCCTCGGTCATCTCGGTGGCCAGCCACGACCGCCCCGACCCGATGACCTACTACTACAACCCGTCCCCGCCGGTCGAGTTCTACGCCCGCGGGGTGCGGGTGCCGGTGGCCGGCCCCGGCGGCCGGCACCTGCTCAGCACCGGGAACAGCTTCGCGACCCCGCACATCGCGGGCATCTGCGCGCTCATTCTCAGCAAGCACCGCTCGCTCACCCCCTTCCAGCTCAAGTCCGTCCTCTACCTGGCCGCTGAGAACGTAGCTGTACCCGATGGAGGTGCGCGTGTCGACTGACCCGTTGGAGAGTGCCGAGATCCGGCAGCGCAGACTGCTCCAGTCGATCGTGGAGGTCGCCCGCAGCGTGTTCGGCGCCGCCGCCGCCTCGGTGCTGCTGGTGGACGAGGACGAGGGCGACCTCGTCTTCGAGGCGGTCGCGGGGGAGGGGGAGCACCACCTGCTGGGCACCCGCTTCCCGGCCGGCACCGGCATCGCGGGCTGGGCGCTGATGACCGGTCAACCGGTGGTGGTGGACGACGTGGCGGACAGCCCGCAGTTCGCCCGCTCGGCCGCCGAGTCCACCGGCTACGTGCCGCGCAGCATCATGGCCGCCCCGCTGATCTGCGAGGGCGACTGCATCGGGGTGCTGTCCGTCCTGGACCGGGACAGCCGTCCGCGCTGCGACCTCGGCGACATGGCCTCGCTCGGGCTGCTGGCCACCGAGATGGCCACGGTGCTGGAACTCCTGCTGGTGCTCCGCTCCACCGCCCCGGCCCCGGCTCCCTCGGGCTCCCCGGCTTCCGGGACCTCCCCGGTGTTCGACCTGGCGGTGCTGCAACGCGTCGCCGACCGGCTCCCCGGGGCCTCCGACCACGTGGCCGCGACCGTCGGCAAGCTCCTGGCGATGGCCGACGACCTGCTCGCCCCCGCCGACGCCGATGCCTGACCGCCCCACGCCGCCGCCCACCCGGTTGTCCACGCCCACGCCCACGCCACCGCCCGCCCCGCCGTCCGCCCCCCGGCCTGACGCGGCGGCCCGCTCGCCCTTCCTCAGCCAACTCGACGACCCCGCCCGCTCCCTCGACGCCCGCCCGCGGCCGACCCCCTGCGTCCTGCTGCTCAGCCGCGCCTGCGACACCGACCTCGACCCGGTGCGGAACCTCCTCTCCGGCGCCGGCATCCGCACCGCCCGGCTGAACGCCGAGGAACTCGCCGCCACCTCCCTGACGATCACCGCCGACGGCCGCTCCGTCCGCCTGAACGGACGGGCCCTGACCCCCACCGTCACCTGGATCCGCCACTTCGCGCCCACCGCCGTCGACCCGGCGCCCTCCGCCCTCGACCAGACCGCCCTCGATCCGGCCGCCCTCCTCGCGGACGGCCCCGGGGCGGCCCGCACCGCCTTCCTGCGCGACTCGTGGCAGGAGGCGGCCGGGCAGCTCGCGGCGGTCTCCGGCACGGCGATCCGCTCCGACCGCCCCGGCGTGCTCGGCCAGCTGGACCTCGCCCGCCGGTACGGGGTCGCGGTCCCGCGCACCGTGCTGACCACCGATCCGCACCTCGTCCGGGACGAGTTCGACGGCCCGCGGGTGGTCGTCAAGGCGGCCGGCCACCACTTCGTGGAGCCGGTCCCCGGCCGGCTGCACGGGATCTTCCCGACCGTCCTCGACCGGGCCGATCTGGCCGGCGGCCCGCGCCCGGGCCCGCCGGTGATCGTCCAGGAGTACGTCGAGCACGAGGCCGAACTGCGGGTCTACTTCGTCGCCGGCCGGCTGCACGCCTTCGCGGTCAGCAAGACCGCCCCCGCCGACCCCTGGACGGCCCCGGACCGGATCGGCGTCCGCGCGCTGCCGGCACCCCCGCCGGACGTCGCCGCCGCGACCCGTACCCTCGCCGCCGCGATGTCCCTGCGCTACGGCGCCTTCGACTTCCTCCTCAGCGGCGGCACCCCGGTCTTCCTGGAGGTCAACCCCGACGGCGACTGGCGCTGGGCCGAGCGCCGCACCCGCACCACCCCGGTCACCGTCGCCGTCGCGGCCATGCTCGCCGCCCTCCACCGCGCCGCGCTCTGAACCAGGCCCGCGCCGGCGGGTGTCGACGGCCCCTGGACGGGGTAGCCGTGCCGGGACGGAGAGCGTACGAAGCGTGAGAGGACCGACCCACCGTGGGAATCCCGCCGAACGACCCCGTGCCGCCCAGTCCCACCCCGGCCCCGGGGCCGGGACCCGCGCCGGGACCGGGCCCGCTGCCCGGTCCGGTGCCCGCCCCCGGCGGCCCGGATCCGGTCCCGCCCGGCCCCCCGCCGCTGGAGCCCGACCCGCCCCCGCCGCCCGCACCGCGACCGGACCCGCATCCGCAGCCCGGCCCCTTCCCCGGCCCGGTCCCGGCCCCCGAACCGGTCACCCGCGCCCCCGCTCCCCCTCCACCGCCCCGCCCGCGCCCGTTCGGCGCAGCGTGACCCCGCCACCCCGCGCCCGCCCGACCCGCGCGACCTACCGTGGGCGGATGACCGATCGCCGGACCGGGCGGCCCGCCACACGTCACCCCGGCTACCGCAGGGCCTACCTCGGGGCCGCCGCCGCCTTCGCCGTCTGCATGGCGGGCACCACCCTGCCCACCCCGCTGTACGGGCTGTACCAGGAGCAGATCGGCTTCTCCGAACTGATGGTGACGGTGGTGTTCGCCGTCTACGCCTTCGGGGTGATCGGCGTCCTGCTGCTCGTCGGCAACGTCTCCGACACCGTCGGCCGCCGGCCCGTCCTGCTCTGCGGACTCGCGCTCGGCGCGGGCAGCGCCGTCGCCTTCCTCGCCGAGGGCGGACTGCCGCTGCTCTGGCTGGGCCGGCTGCTGTCCGGCCTGTCGGCCGGCCTGTTCACCGGCACCGCCACCGCCTACGTGCTGGAACTCGCCCCACCCGGCCGCCGCGCCCGGGCGGGCTTCGTCGCGACCGCCGCCAACATGGCCGGCCTCGGCTGCGGCCCCCTGCTGTCGGGACTGCTCGCGGAGTACGCGCCCGCGCCGCTCGTCCTGCCGTTCGTCGTGCACCTGGTGCTGCTCGCCGCCTCGTTCGCCGTCACCTGGTTCCTGCCGGAGACCGTGGACGGCGCCCGCCCGCTGCGCACCGCCCGGCCACGCCGCCCGTCCCTGCCGCCGGAGGTCCGTGGGGTGTTCGTCCCGGCGGGGGTCGCCGCCTTCGCCGGCTTCGCGCTGCTGGGCGTCTTCACCTCGGTCAGTCCGGCCTTCCTCGCCGAGGACCTGGGCATCCACAACCACGCGGTGGTCGGCCTCATCGTCTTCGCGGCCTTCCTCGCCTCCACCTTCGGCCAGCTCCTGGTGCCCCGGCTGGGCGCCGCCCGGGCGATCCCGCTGGGCTGCCTGGTGCTCATCGCGGGCCTCGCCCTGCTGGCCGTCTCGCTCGCCCGCACCACCCTCGCCCCGCTGGTGCTCAGCGCCCTGGTCGGCGGCACCGGCCAGGGCATGGGGCTGCGCGGGGCGGTGGGGGAGATCGCCGACGCCGCTCCCGCCGAGCACCGGGGCGGGGCCCTCTCGGCGCTCTTCGTGGTCGCCTACTTCGGCATCTCGATCCCCGTCATCGGCGTCGGCCTGCTCGCCGAACCCCTCGGCCTCGCGGACGCGGGCCTGGTCTTCGCCGCCTGCATGGCCCTCCTCGCCGCCGCCTCCGGCACCTACCTGCTGCGCCGCGCCCGCACCGCCTGACGCGCCGCCTGACGCGCCGACCGGGCTCGTACCGCTCGACGACCCGTGCATAGGGTGGGGGCGGTAGATGCCCGCGCGCACCCCGTGGAGTTCCGATGAGTCCGACCCCCGACCCCGACGTCCTGCTGCCGGTCGGGGTGATCGGCCTCGGCGACATCGCGCAGAAGGCCTACCTGCCGGTCCTGACGGCCCTGCCCGGGCTGGACCTGCGCCTGATGACCCGGGACGCCGCGAAGCTGGACCGGATCGGCGACGCCCACCGGATCGCGCCGGAGCAGCGCTTCACCGACCTCGGGCAGCTGATCGCGAGCGGGATCCGGGCGGCCTTCGTACACGCGGCGACCGACCAGCACGTCCCGATCGTCGAGCAACTGCTGACGGCCGGCGTCGACGTCTACGTGGACAAGCCGCTCGACTACACCCTCGAAGGCTCCCGCCGCCTGGTCGACCTCGCTGACCGCACCGGCCGCTCGCTGATGGTGGGGTTCAACCGGCGCTTCGCCCCGAGCTACGTCCAGGCGAAGGAACGCCCGCGCGATCTCATCGTGCTGCAGAAGAACCGCGAGGGCCTCCCCGAGGCGCCGCGCCCGATGGTCTTCGACGACTTCATCCACGTCGTCGACCTGCTCCGCTTCCTGGTGCCCGGCGACATCGACCACGTGGACGTCCGCGCACGGGTCCGCGACGGCCTGGTCGAACACCTCGTCCTCACCCTGGCCGGCGAGGGCTTCACGGCGTTGGGCATCATGAACCGCCTCTCCGGCTCCACCGAGGAGGTCCTGGAGGTCTCCGGCGGCGACTCCAAGCGCGAGGTCCACAACCTCGCCGACGTCATCGACCACCGCGGCCAGCCCACCACCCGCCGCCGCGGCGACTGGGTCCCCGTCGCCCGCCAACGCGGCATCGAACAGGCCGTCCTCACCTTCCTCGACGCCATCCGCACCACCAAACCCCTCGACGCCCACGACGCCCTCCACACCCACGAACTCTGCGAACTGATCGTCGAACGCATCGAGTCCCCCTGACGCCACCCCGCCCGACTCCGCCCCGGCTCCTGGCACCGCAGAATCACCGTGGCCTGACGTCCATGGGGTCCGTCGATGTCGCGCGGTTCAGCGTCCGCCGCGTCGTCGGGGTGCGGGGGAGGTCGGAGGCTCCCACCCTTTCCTGGCCTCCGCCTCCAGTGCGGCCACAGAGTCGGCCCGCGACCGCGAGCCCGGCACGATGCCCCCGATCCGGCCGCCGGGACGGCTCTCGGCCAGCTTGGCGAGGGCCTGTGATGGCGGGAGGCCCAAGGCTTTGGCCTCGCGCAGCTTCCGAAGCCAGTATCCGCCGCTGTTCGACGCATCGGCCAGGACCGCGGGACGTTCCACCCAGCCGGCCGCGTCATCCTCGTCCGACGCCCAGAGATAACCGAGGACACCACTGGCGTCGTTCGCGACGGTCACATGCTCGACGGACTTGTCGGTCCGGTAGGCGTAGTCGATCGGACCGCCCTCGACGAGCCGAAGTTGCATGTCCTCTCGAAGTCGAGGGGTGTCCCAGCCGTTGTCCATGAGGAATCTTCTCCCGGTCAGGCGAGTGCGAGTACGGCGCCACCCCGTCGCCGGCGGGGCGGTCAGTTCGACAGGCGGGCGCGCCACCACGCGGTGGTGGTACGGAGTTGGGTGGTGAGGGGGGTGGGGTGGGTGGTGAAGGTGGTTTCGTAGGCGGTGGTGTCGACGGTGAAGGGGGCGTCGAACTGGTGGCGGACTTCGCGGAGTTCGCGCAGGAGTGGGGTGGCGAGGGCGGCGAGGGCGAAGACGGTGGGGTGGAGGCGGCGGACGGGGACGGGGGAGACGCCGGCCTCGGTGGCGAGGAGGTCGATCATGCGGCGGATCGGGAGGGCGGGGGCGGTCGGGATGTGCCAGGCGCGGCCCCAGGCGCGTTCGTCGGCGGCGACCTCGGCGAGGGCCCGGGCGACGTCGGGGAGGTAGGTCCAGCTGTGCGGGGCGTCGGGGTCGCCGAGGACGCTGACGGGCTTGCCGGCCAGCAGGCGGGGGACGACGCGGCCGGCCAGGTGGCCGCCGTCGGTCACGCCGGGGCCGAAGAAGTCGGAGGCGCGGACCTCGACGGCCCGGATGCGGCCCGCCTCGTGGAGGGTGCGGGCCTGCTCCCAGAGGGAGGCCCGCAGGCGTCCCTTCGGGCCGGTCGCGGCGAGCGGGAGGTCCTCGGTGAGGGGGCCGTCCACCGGGCCGTAGCCGTAGAGGTTGCCGGGCATGACGAGGACCGCGCCGGTGGTTTCGGCGGTCGCGAGCAGTGAGGCGTGCAGGGGCGGCCAGCCGGTCGTCCAGCGGGGCAGCGGTGGTGCGGCGCAGCTGTGGATCGCGGCGGCGCCGTGCGCGACCTCGCTCAGCCGCCCGCTGTCGGTGGCGTCCAGCGCCACGTGCTCGATCCCGGGTTCGGCCGGCCGGTTCGACCGGGTGACCACCCGTACCGCGTGGCCCTGCTCGGCCAGCAGTCGCGCCGTGGCCGCCCCGGCCGGTCCGTATCCGACGATCACATGAAGACTCACCGTCCCACCATAGAGGTGCCGGAGCGGCGGGAACGCGGTCGGGGGCGGGTGCGCGCCCGGTCGGGAGCCCGAGGGTGGGGCCGACCGGGCGCGCGGAGCTGAATCGGTGGTGAGGGTACGTCAGTTGGCGATGCCGCAGTACTGCTGCTGCTTGCCGATGGCGCGGTAGACGCAGTCGGCCGTCTCCACCAGGCGCAGCACGGACTCCCGGTTGCGGCTGGTCTCGCGCCCGATCACCTCGTCGGGCGGGTAGAAGCCGCTGCTGCCGTTCGGCCCGGGGTACATCTCGAAGGTGTAGGCGAAGACCCGCTGGGCGCCCCACAGCCAGTCGTCGATGGTGCCGTCGGTGATGTAGAGGTCGCTGGACTGCTCCGGGGTGTAGCCGTTGGTGGAGGCCATCGACTTGCCGAGGGTGGCGAAGGTGTTGTACTCGTCGGCGGTCATGCCGGTGGCGGTGTTGGCGGTGGTCCAGCCGAACGGCCAGAGCACCAGTTCGCTGTAGGTGTGGAAGTCGATGGACGCGGTGATCTGCTGCTTGCCGCCGACCACCCGGGTGCGGACGAAGTCGGCGACCACCTTGGTCTCCTTGGCGGACTCCGGCGCGGTGCCCCGGTAGGTCTCGCTGGAGGTGGAGCCGGAGGAGCCGCCGCAGCAGCCCCACTTGTAGTTCCAGTTGCGGTTGAGGTCGGTGCCGACGCTGCTGCTGCCGGAGTTCGGCTGGCGGTCCTTGCGCCAGCTGCGGTAGCGGCCGGTGGCGATGTCGTACTCGCCGCCGTCCGGGTTGAGGTCCGGGATCACCCAGATCTCGCGGGTGTTGACGGCGTTGGCGATCCGGCTGTCGGTGGCGTACTTGTCGCCGAACTCGTGCAGCAGGTAGAGCGACATCTCGACGGTGAGGTGCTCGCGGGCGTGCTGGTGGGCGGTGAAGAGCACCTCGGGCTCGTTCTCGTCGGTGCCGACGTTGTCGCTGATCTTGACGGCGACGATCGGCCGGCCCTCGTACGAGGTGCCGATGACCTGCTTGCTCATGATGTCGGGGTGTGCGGCTACGACGGCGTCGATGTCGGCGGCGGCCTCCGCGTAGTTGTGGTAGCCGGAGTCGGCGGACGGGAAGTCGTTCAGGCCTGCGCCCACGCCCTCCTGGCCGGGCCCGTCGCCGTACCGGGGGCCCGGCAGCGGGACGGGGGACCAGCCGAGCGCCCGCAGTCGGGCGGCCTCGGCGGCGGTGGCGGTGACCGTCAGGGAGTCGGGCCGGACGGCGTCGACGGAGGCGCCGGTGGCGGCGACGGCGGTGCGCTCGGCGACGCTGCGGGGGCCGTCGAGGCGGTACTGCCGGGCGGCGTCGGGGTCGGTCACCGGGGCGGCGGTGCCCGACTGGGCGGCGGCCGGGGTGACGGCCTGGATGGTGAGCGGCGTGGCGAGGGCGAGGGCCAGCAGGACGGCGGTGGCCGCGGCAGGCTTCCCTCGACGGGGCAGTCGCATGACTGTCCTCCTGTGGGGGGTCCGTAGGGACGGAACGGTGGAGGAGTGCGGCGCCGCGAGCTTGATGGTCCGCCAATGTCATGCTTTCGTCAAGTGGTGGGAGGTGGCGGGACGGTCGGGGGATCTCCCGATGGACCGTCAGATGGGGCCACCGCGACGTCCGGTGGCGCACGCCACCGCCCCGTCCCCGGCTGGCCGCCGGGCCGTCGCAGGCTCGATGAACGTGGGCCGCGCACGGCGAACTCGCGCGTGTGTGGCCGGGAGGAGGGTTAGGGATCCCCGGTCGCGAAGTGAGGGATCGTCAGCACTCACTCTGCGCGGACCGGACCCCCGTTTCGTGCGAAGAGGAAGGATTCGTCATCGGGTCGGAGCCCAGCCGCCCCTGGGCGCGGCTGTCGCGTCACGCGACCCGGCGGCCGGTCCGCGGGAGCCGCTCGGTCGCCGCCTCGGCCGGCGCCTCGGCCACGGTGGCCGCGCCGGTGCCCGCGTCCGTGGCCGCCGGGGTGACCGGCTCCGGCGGCTCGTCCAGCAGCAGGGGGATCCCGTGCCGCAGGCGCACCGCTCCGGGCAGGTCGTAGCGGCGGCGCCGCTGGACGAGGTTCTGGCTCTGCACGAGGAGCGTGCCGGTGACGGTGCAGGTCCCGGCCCGCAGTTCGACCAGACGGGCCCGCCGGATCACCGCGACCACGCCCGCCAACTCGATGGCGAGGGTCAGTTGCATCCGGACCGAACCCACCGGGGTGCCGTCGACCAGCAGGTCGACGGACGGGGTGTTGGCGGAGGTGATGCGGTGGTTGGCGAGGACCACCACCTCCTCGGACTCCGGAGCGGCCCGGGTGCGCCGGGCGGCTCCGGTGAGCGCGGCGTACCGGGACCAGCCGGCCGCGGCGAAGCCGAACAGGTCACGCCCGAGCAGGCCGTCCAGTGCGGCGGCGACCTCGTGCTCGACGGCCCGCCCGGCCGCTCCGGTCAGCCGAGGGACGCCGTGCAGCAGGGCGCCGACGGTGCCCTGCTCGTGCAGGGCCTCGGCGAGCGCGTCCACGGCGCTGCCGGGCTCGGCCCCGAACAGCAGCTCCCGCGCGGTCGCCGGATCGGTCAGGGTGGCGGTGGTCATGGCCCTTCCTCCTCCGTTTCCTCACTACCTGTTGCCTCGCCGCCCGTCTCCTCGATGCGGTGCGTGCCGGGGTCCGAGCGGGACTCCAGCCGGACGGTGTGACCGGGCCCGGCCGGGTCGGCGGTGTCGCCGACCTGCGGTCGCGGCGGCGCGCCGGCCGCCGGGGCGACGGCGACGTGCCCGGACACCCAGCGCGGTCCCCGACGCCGGCCGAGCAGATGGGCGCCCACGAGGGCGGCGAGCACCAGGGCGCCACCCGCCGTCGGGCCGACCACCAGCGCGATGGGCGTCGCGTGGTCCCCGCCCAAGCCGGGTGTCCCGGTGCCGCTCGAGCTGGGACTCGCGGGGCTGCCGGAACCGGAGTCGGCCGCCAGGACCTCGAAGTCCGTGGTGCCGGCCATCTCCGGACGGTCCGGGCAGACGGCGCGCAGCCGGTAGTGGCCGGGCCGGGCGTTGGCCGCGATCCGCGTGGTCACGACGAACCCGTTGCCCGTGCCGGTGTCGACGCGCTCCCACACGACGTCGTTCCAGCTCAGCTCCGCCTCGGCGCCGCCGCAGTCGAAGCCGCTCCCGGTGAGCTCCACCTGCTGCCCCGGCCGTCCGGCACCCGGCGCGACGCGTAGCGCGGGCCCGGTGGGCGCCGGCCCGGTCGACGGGTCCGGCGCCTTGGACGAGGCCCCCGGGGACGGCCCGGTCGTCGGTTCCGGAGTCGGTTCCGTCGTCGGTGCCGTCGGACTGTTCCCGCCGGACGCGAGGACGGTGAACGTCGCCGTGGCGTCGTACTCGGCGGCCGGGCCGCAGTAGGCCTCCACGGGATGGGCGCCCGGCGGCGCGTCTCCGGGCACGGTGAGCTGCTTCTCGAAGGCGCCGTCGGTGGGCCGGACCCGGTCGAGCTCCTGCTGCTCCCAGCGCAGCACGACGGGCTCCTCCGCCGGACAGTCGAACCCGGTGCCCTCGGCGGTGAAGCCCTGGCCGGCGGCGCCGCTCGCCGGGGTGAGGACGAGGGTCTCCGGCGCGGCCGGTTCGACGACGAAGTCTCTGGTGACGCTCAGGACCTCCGCCAGCAGACCCGGCGCCGCGGGCACCGGGATGTCCGTCCCCGGCGAGACGGGGGCGTGCGCGACCGGGCAGGAGGCGCGTACGGGGTGCGAGCGCGGTGCGGCGTCGGCCGGGACGTCGACGAACCCCTGGAAGCTTCCGTACGCGTCGATCTGTGCCGTCGCCACGGGGGCGCCGTCCCAGTCCAGCCGCACGCTCGCCGGAAGCTTCAGCCCGGGGAGGCAGCTCTCGAAGCCCGACCCGTCGACCGTCACCCTGGACTTCGGCGGTCCGTGGTCGGGCGTCAGCTTCATCGTGGCCTGCGCCCGGGCGACCGGCGCGAGGAGCGCGCACAGCAGCGCGACCACGGCGCCCAGCACTACCGAGGTGAGGACGCGCCCCGCCGTTCGTCCGGTACCTGCCGCACGCCCGGTACCCAGAGCCCGTCCGGTCCGCGCCGACACGGCCGGCCGCCTACCGGCCGAGCCCGTCGGCCGGGCGCCGGCCCGACGAGGGCGCGGTGGAACGGCGGCAACCGTCCCCGGATAAGGAATGGCTCGGCTGTCGGGTCATCGCCGACCGTCCTTCCACGAACCTTTCTCTCATCATCCCCTCGCCCCCACCTCCGCACCAGGCCGGCGCTGGGCGGCCCCGGGGGGGCTACCCGCGGGCCGCGCTACCCCCGCGCGGCGCGGCGGTAGTGGTCGAGGACGTCCTGGCGCAGCAGGCCGGCGAAGCCGGCGGCTTCGAGGCGCAGCCCGAGCTGGGGCGCGGTGAGGCCGAGCGCGGCGGCGGCCGTCGGCAGGTGCCAGTCGTGGGCGGCGAGGCGGTCCAGCAGGTGGCCGCGCCGGACCTGGGCCTCGGAGAGGCGGAAGGTCTTCAGGTAGGCGAGGCGGCCGTGCTCGTCGGTGATCGCCTCGCCGATGTGGTTCTCCTGCTTGGGGCGGAACTCCGGCAGGAACCGGGCGAGGCTGAACCGGCCGAGGCGGCGCACCACGCGCGCCCGGTAGTCGGGCTCCAGCAGGCCGCCCGCCATCGTGTCGTCGTGGAAGGCCGCCCAGGCGCGCTCCTGCCCGTCGACGGCCGCGCGCAACTCGGCGATCGAGTTGATCGGGCCGGCCGTGCGCAGGTCGGCCCGGAAGTCCGGGACGGGGGCGGACAGGGTGGCGTAGTGGTGGATCAGCTCGCCGTAGAGGTCGAGCAGCAGGGTCCGGTGCAGCGCGCGGTAGTCGTCGGGGTGCGGGACGACGAAGGCCGCGGCGAGCGCGTCGGCGACGTACACGACCACACCGCACTGGCCGGGGTGGATCTCGAAGACCCGCAGCGCGTCGGCGAGGCCGCGGACCCGGTCGCCGCCGTACGCCTCCTCGGCGCGCGGCGACAGGCCGTGCCGCAGGGCGCGGTCGGACCACTCCTCCCAGGCGATCGACGGGCCGCCGAAGTGCAGCGCGAGATAGCCCTCCATGGCGAGGTGCAGCGGCAGGAAGCGCAGCCGGTTCCGGCCCTCGCGCTTGGCCATCCGGCGCGGCACCCGCACCCGGACCCGCTCGGGCGGGTTGGCCGCGGTGACGGCGGAGGGCGCGTCGAGCCGGGTGCCGTAGGCGGCGGCCGGGGTGCCGTCGCGGGTCCAGTCGGCGACGAAGCCGTGCGGGACGAAGGCGACGTAGTCGGTGCGGCGGCCGACCGGGACGGCGGCGTACTCCGGCTCGTACAGCTCCGGGTGGAGGCGGAGGTCCTCGATCGGCTCGCTGCGGACCAGCGGCACCAGGCGCACGCCGCCCCACACCTGGGCGGGCCGGACGTCGAGGCCGGCGAGGTCGAGCCGGAACGCCGGCCCGGACGCGGTGGTGGTCATCGGACGGCCTCCTCGGCGGAGTCGGCCGCAGAGGCCGCAGAGGCCGCAGGGGCCGCGGCCGGGAAGCGCGCGCCGCCGTCCGCCGCCAGGAAGTGCTCGGTGCGCGCCGCCAGGTGCGCCGTCAGCTCCGCCAGGTCGGTCCGGCCCTCGGCGAAGCGGGCGAACTCGACCAGCGCCGGCAGGTCCTCGGCGTCACGCAGCCCGGCCGTCGGCACCGTCGGGGCGAGCCGGCGGACGTCGAAGCTCTCCGCGTCGTACACCGGGTTGAGGTGCACGATGCTGGTCCGGTGCTCCGGGTCCAGGCGGGTGCGCCACACCCGCAGCACCTCGGCGGCCAGGCCGGGCGGCGCGTTGTCCCAGCCGTCGGAGACGATCACCAGCCGCTGTGGCGCCGTCTCCAGCGCGTCCAGGACGCGGCGCCCGAGCGGGGTCGGGCCGGACGGGCGGGCGAGCAGCGCGTCGGTGCGGCCGGAGGTCCACAGCGCGGTGTACTCGCCGGCCAGCACCCCCAGCAGGACGTGGCAGGCGAGCGCGGCGGCCAGCGGCCGGCGGCGCTTGACGCCCGAGCCGTACGCGGACCAGCTGTCGTCGAGGACGGCCGTGACCCGGCCCCAGCCGCCCTCCTCCGCCCCGGCCGCGCGCACCGCCCGGCGCGCCGCGCCGCGCAGGGCCTCGGTCAGCTCGGCCCGGCGGGCGATCCGGTCGGCGGGCGGCAGGCCCAGGACGTACGAGGCGAGCCGGGTGAGCGGCATCCGGGCGAGCGCCGCGGCGTCGGCGGTGACGGCGGTGGCGCCGCGGGCCCGGGCGGACTCCTGGAGGCGCAGCCGCTCCAGGCCGGTCAGCTGCGGCTCGATGCGCTGGAGGAACGCGGCCCGGGGGACGCCGTGGCGGTGCGCGAAGCCTTCCGCCACGGTGTACGGCAGCTCGTAGAGCGCGGACTGCTGGTAGTGGGCGCGGCGCCAGGCGTCCAGCAGCGGCGCGGCGTACGTGGCGCGCCGCCGCGGGGCGTACAGGAAGTCGCCGGTCTCCTCCGCGACGGGCCGCAGATGGGTGTGGCGCAGCGCGCGCTTGAGCCCGGCGCGGTACTTGACGGCGTCGAGGGTCTGGTCGGGGCGGGCGGCGAGCCAGTCGCGCAGGATCGCGCGGGTGCGGCGGTTGTTGACCTTGGCGCGGCGCAGCTCGCCGATCAGCCGGTAGACCCGCTGCGGCGGCAGCAGGGCCAGCCGGCGGGCGATCAGCCGGCCCTCGGTGTGCCGCTGCTCCGGGGTGGCGTCGCGGGAGGTCTCCAGCAGGTGGCGGACGATCAGCGCGGCGTTGTGGTCGTTGATGTCGAGCGCGAGCGCGGCGGCGTACGGGCCGCGGTAGTTGACGAGCATGTACGCGTGCAGGAAGTCCAGCGAGAGCTGCTGCTCGGCGGCCCCGCTGTGGAACTCGCGCTGCCCGGTGCCGGTGATCGCGGCGTTGACGAACAGCAGCACGTCCTCGGCGGCGACGAGGTCGCCGTACGTCTCCACCGCCTGCCCACCCCCCCGCAGCTCGTCATGTCGGGATCGCCGGCCGGGGAATGGGGGTACGAACTGCGAATCATTGCGGTAGAAGGCACGTTCCGGAAGTCGCACCGGAGTCCCGCGGCCGGCCGGACGACCCTAAACCGGGCGGCGCCGGGGACGCAACGGATTTTCCGGCGATGCGCCGGCCACCGCCCCAGCGCCGCTTCGTGCACGATCAGGCCGGGGCGCCGCCGGCGGCGGTCCATCCGGCGTGGGCGACACGCGGGCAGGAACGTGCCTGCACCGCTGCCGCGCCGCCGCGCGGTGGACTGGCGCGGCAGCGCACGCCGAGGAGGAGACCACCGCATGGGCACCAGCACGGGAGCGGGTACGGGAGCGGGTACGGGCACGGAGACGGACAGGGGTAAGGACAGCGACGCGGCCTCCGGCCCGGTCCGGGTGCTGGACGTGTCGGGCGCGGCCTACCGCCGGGCGTTCGAACTGTTCCTCGCCGGCACCGACGAGAAGCCCCGCACCCACGCCCGGCTGACCGAGATCGCCACCGGCCTGGACCGGCGCCGGGTCCTGCTGGACGTCGGCGCGGGCGAGGGCCGGACCACCGCGCACCTGGCGCAGTACTTCGAGCGCACGGTGGCCGTCGAGCCCAGCGCCGCGATGCGCGAGAAGCTCCGCCTGGCCTGCCCCGAGGCACTCGTCCTGCCCGAACCGATCGCCGCGGCCGATCCGCCCGAGCCGGCCGACCTCGTCCACCTCTCCCACGTGCTCTACTACGTGCCGCCCGGGGACTGGCTGGGCACCGTCGGCCGGGTCCTGGACTGGACGGCGCCCGGCGGCACGCTGCTGGTGGTGCTGCAGAACCCGGAGAGCCCGTGCATGCGGATGGCAGCGCACTTCACCGGCGTCCGTTACGACCTGCGGCCGCTCGCCGAGCAGTTGGCGGAGCGGGGACCGGAGTACGCGGTCGCCCTGGAGACCCTCGAGCTGCACTACCGGACCGACCGGCTGGAGGAGGCGGTGGACGTCGCCGAGTTCATGGTGAACGTGGCCGAACTGGCCGCCCTGGACCGGCTGCCCGACCGGGCCGAGCTGACCGCCTACGTCGAATGCCACTTCGCCCGGCCGGACGGCGGCTACGCCATCGGCCACACCCAGGACATGCTGGCGGTCGTCCGCGCGCCTCGCTGACCGCGCGCCCCTCGCTGACCGTGCACGCCCCGGGCCAAGCCCTCAGGCCCAGGGCAGCGCCGACCGGGTGCGCCAGTACTGCTCGGCCGGCTCGGCGAGCGGCGCGAGGCCGGCCAGCGCGGCGGCGTCGAGCGCGAGAGCGGCGGCGCCCAGGTTGGAGGCCAGCTGCCCGGTGGTGGCCGCGCCGGAGAGCACCACGTCCGCCCAGGGCTGCGCGGTGACGGCGGCGAGCGCGAGGGCGTCGCAGGACGCGCCGGTGCGGGCGGCGAGTTCGCGCAGGGCGGCGGTGTCCGGGCCGGTGGCGTTGCGGTCGGCGAGCCGGCCGTTGGCCATGCCCTCCTTCACCACGACGAGCCAACCCGCCGCGTGGGCCTCGGCGAGGGCCGGGCCGGCCGAGGTCTCCAGCACGTTCCAGGTGGACTGCACGGCGCTGAACAGCGGCTTGCCGTCCACCGTCACCGCGAGCGCCGCCCGCACCGCCGCGGCCTGCGCCGGACCGCTGGTGGAGAGGCCCACCCGCACGCCCTCGGCGGCCAGACCGGCCAGCCGGGCGTGCAGGGCGGGGTCGGTGAGCGCGGGGCTGTCCGGGGTGACCGAGTGCACCAGGTAGACGTCCGGACGGCGGCCCAGCGCGGCGAGGCTCTCCCGCACCTGACGGTCGAACACCGCCGTCGAGTGCTCCTTGACCTCGTGCGCCGACACGCCGGAGGCACGCCAGCCGGCGGTGTAGGTGTAGCCCCACTTGCTGCCGACCGTCACCTCGGCCGCGGCCCCCGGCCGGGCGGCGAGCCAGGCGCCGAGGAACTCCTCCGCGCGCCCGTAGGAACGGGCGGTGTCGAAGTACCGCACACCGGCGGCGAAGGCGGCGTCGAGCAGGTCGTGGGTGCGCTCCCGGAGGGCGTCGACGGTGCGCTCGGCGGGCAGGTCGAGGTCGCGGCCGAGCGTGATGTACCCGGGCCGCCCGACGGCCGCGGTGCCCAGCCCGAACCGCGTGATCGACGGGGCGGGCGCTTCGGCGGCGGGGGCGGTCGGCATGGCGGGGCTCCTTCGGCGGCGCGGGGGGACGAGGCGGGCGACCGTGCGCGGGCACGGCGCCGCACGGGACGGCCGGCACTCCGCTGTCGCGGTGCGACCGCCCCCACCGCACCCTATCCGCCGGGCCGGGCCGCGCCCGAGTCGCTCCGCAGCACCGTCGCGCCGCCCCTGAGCTGCGCCGATGCCTCCGGGGCCGGGCGGCCCCACCCCGACCGCGCCCGCTCGGCGGCGTGGCCTATGCTCCTGTGTCGTAGGAGTCATCACCGCAGGGGAGGCGGCCTTGACGTACCGGATCGAGCGGATCGGCCTGGCGGACTGGGAGCGACTGCGGGAGGTGCGCCTCGCGCAGCTGCAGGACACGCCGATGGCCTTCCTGGAGACCTACGAGACGGCGCTCGCGCACGGCGAGGAGGAGTGGCACGCCCGGGTCCGCCGGGTGAACGAGCCGGGCTCCGTCGGCCTGGTCGCCGTCGCCGGCCCGGGAGCCGGGTCCGGCCCGGACGAGGAGACTGACGCCGGTGCGTGGGTCGGGACGATGATCGGCTTCACGCCCGAGCCCGACGCGGCCCTGCTGTTCGGCGTCTGGGTCCACCCGGAACACCGTGGCCGTGACCGCGGGGTGACGGACGCCCTGCTGGACGCGATCGTCGCCTGGGCCCGGGAGACGGGCGCGCGGCGCCTGCGGCTCACGGTGCACGAGGAGAACACCCGCGCCGCCGCCTTCTACCGCCGCCGCGGCTTCGACTTCACCGGGGTCAGCAAGCCCTACTCGCTCGACCCGGCCGCCCGCGAACTGGAGATGTCCCTCCCGCTGGTCTGAGCCCGACGTACGCCGGCCTACACCCCCACTGCCGCCCCGTCACCCGCCGCCGCGCGGGCCTCGGCGGCGGTGTGCGCGGACGTGAAGGTGAAGGCGCGCGGCGAGGGCCCGTGCGCCCGTAGGTCCGCCAGCCGCTCCAGCGCCTCCTCGACGGACGGGCGGTGCCCGGCGGGGACCCACCAGAGCACCAGGTCCGCCTCGACGTGCCGCTCGAACCACTCACGCCGCCGCCGCATCACGTCCAGGTGCCCGCTGCGGTAGGCGAAGTCCCACAGGGCCTCCTGCGTCTCCCACACCGACAGGTTGACGATGACGTGCTCGCCCGCCGGACGCAGACCGGTGGCGTCCGCCGCCCCGTCCTCCACCAGCCGCCAGACGAAGCCGGGCGCGTGGTCGGCGGCGGCGTTGACCGGGTCGAGCAGTTCGACGAACGGGGCGATCCGCGGGTCGTCGATCGGGTGGCGGAGCGTGGCGAGGTTGAGCTGGGCGAGGTGGGAACCGGGGGAGGGGTGGGCCGCAGGCCGGGCTGAGGTCATGCCTCATCCCAGCACGGCCCGAATCTCTATGTCAACGATCTTAGTTTTTAGAAGCTCCCGGAAGTTTTCAGAAGCTCTCAGAAGCTGTCAGAAGTCTCGACCACCACGCAGCACTCGCCCGGCCGGGCGTCCATCCGGGCGCGGACGGGGCCGTCCGCGCCCAACAGGCCCTCCAGCAGCGCGAGGTTCATGCCGCAGACGAGCGGCGGGAACTGCTCGGCCACGGCGTGGAAGGGGCAGTTGCGCATCCGGACGACCGAGGGCGTCCCCGCTCCCTCAGCCCCTTCGTCCTCCTCCAGATGCGGCTCGTAGCCGCGAGCCGCCAGCACCTCCATGGCCTCCGCGAGATCGCCGCAGGGCGCCCCCGACCCGCGCAGCGCCTCGCCCCGGCGGCGCGCCGCCGCGCAGAGCCCGGCGTCCAGCCCGGCCGCCTCGGCGGCCTCGGCGAGCAGTTCGGCGGCGGTGCGGTAGTCGCGGGCGGGCAGCGACACCGACCGTTCGACCCGCGCTCGGGTGTACACCTTGGCGGGCCGGCCCGCCCCCGGCCCCGAACGGCCGGTCAGCCGGCGGCTGCCGCTCTCCAGCAGCCCGGCCTCGGCGAGCTTGTCCAGGTGGTGCGCGGCGAGCGTGCGCGCCACCCCGGCCGCCTCGGCGGCCTCGTTGCGGCCGACCTCACGGCCCTGCGCCGCCACGTACTCGTACAGCCGGCGCCGCAGCGGATCCTGCAGCACCGCGATCGCGTCGATGTCCTCCATCCGGCCAGTCTAAGAACAACGCGGATCGCCGATAGAGAGCCGGCCCTCGCCGGCCCACCGGAGCAGGGTGCGGCCGGATCAGGTGTAGTGGCCGCCGGTGACCTCCGGCAGCGGGTCCGCCACCGCCTCCAGCAGCTGCGGCCCGTCGTTGCGGACACTGTTCACCGCGGTGGCGACCGGTCGCACCAACAGGTCGCCCGCCGGTGCGTAGAGCAGGTCGCGGACCTCGGCGGGGTCGGTGACGGAGGGGTCGAGCCAGGCGTCCAGGGCGTCGTCGGCGAGGGTGACCGGCATGCGGTCGTGGATCCGGCCGGCCGCGTCGGTCGCCTCGGTGGTCAGCACGGTGCAGGTCACCAGCCACGGGTCCGCGTCCTCGGGCGCCGAGCGGTCGCGCCAGAACTCGTACAGCCCGGCCATCAGCAGCAGTCCGCCGTCCGGCCGGTGGAGGTAGTAGGGCTGCTTGTACCCCTTGCGCCCCTCGGCGGCCGGCACCGGCCGCCACTCGTAGTAGCCGTCCGCGGGGATCACGCACCGGCGCTCCTTGAACGCCTTGCGGAACGCCGGCTTCTCGGCCGCCGTCTCCACCCTCGCGTTGATCATCCGCGCGCCGGAGCCCGGGTCCTTCGACCAGGACGGCACCAACCCCCAGCGCAGCGAGCGGACCTGACGCACCAGCTCCCCGGTCTCCCGGTCGACCCGCTCCAGCACGCTCGCCACCTCGTCGGTCGGCGCGACGTTCCACGACGGCGCGAGCGCCTCCGCGGCCGGCCACAGGGAGGCGCGCAGCAGTTCGGCGAGATCGGGCGGGGTGGTGGTGGAGACGAATCGACCGCACATGCATCCCATCCTGCCGCGCCCGGCCCCACCCGTCACGCACCCACGGATCCCGCCGGGCCCAGGACCAGGCCCCCGACCCACCCCCGAGCCGAAGATCATCAAGAAGTATGATCGCTCCGCGACACGACGCGAAGGGATGCCAGTGGCGCGGGTTGCGGTGATCGGTGGAGGGATCGGCGGCCTGGGGGCCGCGCTGATGCTCGGACGGCGGGGCCACACGGTCACGCTGTTCGAACAGGACGCGCGGGAGGCCGGGGAGGACCTGCACCAGGACTTCTTCCGCTGGCACCGGCCCCGGGTCCCGCAGGCCGTCCAGCCCCACTCCCTCCTCGCGCCCGTGCGCACCGTGCTGCACGCCGAGGCGCCGGACGTCTACGCCGACCTGCTGGCGCGCGGAGCGCTGGAGTACCACGAGTTCGACTGGTTCGACGAGCATCCGCCGCACCGGGCCGGCGATGAGGAACTGGTGACCCTGCGCACCCGCCGGATCGTGCTGGAGGCCGCCCTGACCGCGGCCGTCCGGCGGGAGGGCACCGTCGACGTACGGCGCGGCCGGCGGGTGGACGGCCTCATCGTCGAGAACGGCCTCACCGTCGAGAACGGCCTCACCGTCGAGGACGGCCGGCCCGCCCGGGTCACCGGCGTCCGGGTGGGCTCGCGGACGCACCGCGCGGACCTCGTGGTGGACGCGGCCGGCCGCCGCTCCCCGGTCCCGGCCTGGCTCGTCGCGGCCGGCTGCCGCCCGCCCGTGGTCGACAGCCACCGGGCCGGGATCGCCTACCTCTGCCGCTGGTACCGCCTGCGGGCCGACGGCCCGCGCAACCCCGGCCGGGTGAAGAACGGCTCGTCCGCCCCGTTCGCACTCGCCGGCGTCTTCCCCTCCGACAACGACAGCTTCGCGGTCAACCTGGTGCTCTCCACCGGTGATCCGACCCGCGGGGCGCTCACCGACCCGGCCGTCTTCGAGGCCGCCGCCCGCCGCTTCCCCGCCACCGCGGCCTGGCTCGACCTCGGCGCCGAACCGCAGTCGGGCGTCCTGGCCATGGCCGGCCTGGACAACCGCTGGACGTCGCTCGTCGACGACCGGGGCCCGGTCGTCACCGGCCTGGTCAACACCGGGGACAGCCTCGTCCACACCAATCCCACCCTGGGCCACGGCGCGGCGCTCGGCCTGCGCGCCGCCCAGCACCTCGCCGAGCGGCTCGACGAGACGGTGGCGGACCCGATGGCCTACCACGACTGGACGGTCCGCGCCCTGCGCCCGTGGTTCGACGCGCAGGTCGCGGCCGACCGCGCCAACGAGCAGCGTCTCACCGACAGTTCACCGCCCCCGGACCGGCGGGCCGCCGCCGTCGCCGCCTGCGCCTTCGACGATCCCGTCGTCATGCGGGCCCGCGCCCAGGTGCGCCACCTCCTGCGCCCGGCCGACGAGGCCTACCGGACCGCCGAGGTGGACCGCCACGTCACCGCCTGGCTGGCCGCCCACCCGGACTTCGCCCCGGACCACGACGGCCCGACCCGCGACCAGTGGGACGCGCTCGTCCCGGCCTGAGTGAGTCGCCGTCGGCCGGTCAGTGGTTGTCGGCCGAGCGGTGGACGGTGAGCTCGCCGTAGGAGGCCAGGTCCCTGGACACGTCCCCGGCCGCCGGATCACCGGGCCCGTGCCGCAGGGTGGCGCCCAGGAAGGCGAGGGTGGCCGCCGCGACCACGCGGGTGCTCTCGGTGCGGCCCAGTGAACCGACCAGCGAGGGCACCGGCGGCAGGTAGAGGGGCGCGTCCGTGAAGGTGAGGTGCGCGGCGCCGGGGACGGTGAGCCGGTAGCCCGCCGAGGTGCTGAGCTTGAGGACCTCGGTGAGGCGGGGCAGGTAGCGCGGGTCGGTGCCCGGGCCGATGGCCTGGGTGAGCGCGAGCACCGGCTGGGGGAGGGGGAGCCGCTCGGGGTCGCGGGGGTAGCCGTCCAGGTCGACGACGACGGCGAACCGGTGGTCCTGGCGGGCGGCCTGCAGGGCGGCGGCGCCGCCCAGGGAGTGGCCGGTCACCGCGGCCCGGTCGGTCTCCAGGCGTCCGGCGAGCGGGCCGTCGCCGCCGGCCCGGTCCAGGCGGACCAGCTGGGAGAGGATGAAGCTGAGGTCCGCGGCCCGGATCCGGGCCGTTTCGGCGGCCCGCGCGTTGTCCTCCTCGTCGTCGCCGGTGGAGGTGACCGCAGTGCCGACCGTTCGGCCGTCGGCGAGGACGACGGTGGCGGAGTCGTACGGGTGGTCGAGGGCGGCGACCACATAGCCGTTGCTGGCCAACTCCTCCGCCCAGGCGGTGTTCTGGGTGCGCACGCCGCCCAGTCCGGGGGAGAACAGCACGACCGGGAACCGTTCGCCGCCGTCGGCCACCGGGGCGTCGGGGACGGCGCGGCCGCGGGCGCGGGGGGCGCCGTCGAGCAGGAAGCCGGGGAGGCCGACATAGCGCGCGAGGCCCTCGGCCACGGTGCGCGCCTCCGGCTCCGTGCGGCCGAGGTACTGGGCCCGCCGCGTACCCGCGGGGCTCTGCCGCGCGGGGTACCAGAGCTGGACCACCACCATGCGCCGGTCGCCGGGGTCCGGAGTGGCGGTCTCGGGGCGGTCCGGGTCGGTCCACTGCAGCACGCGGGTGCCGACCGCGAACCGGCCGGTCGGCTCGGGGAACACGGGGACGGGGAAGGCCCAGGCGGCGGCCGGGCCCGAGGCGGCCAGGGCGACGCAGACCACCGTTCCGGGCAGCGCCACCCACCAGCGGGCCCGCCGCGCCGGTCGGCTTCCGATACGTCGTCGGACCAGTCGTCGGATCAGCGGGGCGAGGGCGAACGGCAACGCGAGGGCAGCGGCCGCCAGGACCGGCAGCAACTGCCAGCGGATCCCCAGCACGCCCAGCACGATCGCGGACAGCACGACGGCCGATCCCGCCGCGATCGTGACGGGCGGGCGGGCGGCGGGGGGCAGCCAGCGCGCCGTCACCAGTGCGAGGGTGCCCAGCAGGGCGAGGAGTTCGAGGGGGGACATCTGAAGTCCCGTGATGATGTCGGTCACCGGGCCATCGTCGGCGCGGGGCGCGTGCCGCCACATCGCTCCCGGGTCGCCGTCGCGTGCCACCGGGGGCGCGGTCCGGGGCGTGCCCCGCTGCGACCGGGGTCGCAGGCCAACCCTCCTGATCAGGCGCCACTCTGCGACCCCGGGCGGTATCGGGACTCCTCCTGTGGTCGTACCCCGGCACGGCGCAGGTCAGACGGTGGGATCATGCGGTGCGCCGTACCGGGGCCTACCGTGATGAGGCCCCGGTAGGAGTGGGCCCAGGACGCTGAATCGACAGGGACGTGTGATGACCGAGGCGGGTGCGGAAACCGGCGGCGCCCGTCCGGCGCGCGACCGGGGCCAAGTCCGGCCACCGTGGGCGGCCGCACGTCTGACCAGGTACGCCGACCGGGCCTCCGCACGAGCGGCGCGACCGCTGGGGGCCGCCCGGCGCTGGGGCTCCCGGCTGCCGCCCGTGGTGTGGGACGCGCTGCTGCCGGCGCTGCTCCTCGTCAACATCGTGACCACGCGCCCGCCGCAGGGGCTCCCGGTGGCCGTCGCCCTCACGGCCGCCCTCGCGCTGCCCCTGGTGTGGCGGCGCCGGGCGCCGCGCACCGTGTTCGCCGCCGTGGCGGTCGCGGCCTTCGTCCAGTGGCTGATGGACGTCCAACTTCCGGCCGACGTCGCCCTGTTGGTGGCGCTCTACACGGTGGCCGCGACCTCGGGGCGGCGGGGCACGCTGCTCGCCGGCGCCGTCGTGGAGGCCGGGGTCCTGGTGGCCTGTCTGCGCTGGGCGGCGGAGGGCGCGTTCCTGACGCTGTTCGTCGCGGTGACCGCGATGGCCGTGGCCGCCGCCGTCCTCGGTCTGAACGTGCGGACCACGCGCGCCTACCTCGCGGCCGTGGAGGAACGGGCCGCACGGCTGGAGCAGCAACAGGAGCAGCAGGCGCGGCTGGCGGTCGCCGAGGAGCGGGCGCGCATCACCCGCGAGATGCACGACATCGTCACCCACAACCTGTCCGTCATGGTCGCGCTCACCGACGCCGCCGTCTACGCGCAGCACCGCGCGCCCGACCGGGCGACCACCGCGATGCACCAGATCTCCGAGACGGGCCGGCAGGCCCTGACCGACATGCGGCGCGTCCTGGGCGTCCTGCGCACCGACGAACCGGACGCGGAGCGCCACCCGCTGCCCGGCATCGCCCAACTGCGTTCCCTCGCCGACCAGATGGGCGCCGCCGGGCTGCCGACCCGCCTCGACGTCCACGGCGGCCACACGCACGTGCCCGCCACCGCACAACTGACCGTCTACCGCCTGGTACAGGAAGCCCTGACCAACACCCTCAAGCACACACCCCCCGGCACCTCCGCGGAGGTCCGGGTGCGGTGCTCGGCCGCGGCCGTCACCGTGGACGTCACCGACAGCGGCCCGTGCCCGCCACCGGCCGCCGGCGCCGCGTCGTCCGGCCACGGCATCCCCGGCGCCGCGTCGTCCGGCCACGGCATCCCCGGCATGCGCGAGCGCGCGGCCGCCTACGGCGGGACGCTGCGGGCCGGACCACTCCCGGGCGGCGGCTGGGCGGTCCGTACCCGCCTGGACCTCGGCGGCGGCGCGGAGGCGTCCGCATGACCATCCGCATCCTGATCGTCGACGACGAGGCGCTGCTGCGGATGGCCTTCAGCACCGTCCTGGAGGCCCAGCCCGACATGGTGCCGGTCGGCGAGGCCGCGGACGGCGCCGAGGCCGTGCGCCTCGCCCGGGAACTGCGGCCCGACGTCGTCCTCATGGACGTCCGGATGCCCGGGACCGACGGCATCGAGGCGACCCGGCGGCTGGT
The DNA here is from genome assembly GCF_042656005.1 of Kitasatospora misakiensis. Classification (NCBI taxonomy): domain Bacteria; kingdom Bacillati; phylum Actinomycetota; class Actinomycetes; order Kitasatosporales; family Streptomycetaceae; genus Kitasatospora; species Kitasatospora misakiensis. The sequence continues at coordinate 124,975 of NZ_JBHSOF010000001.1, forward strand.
CCGGACGTCCCCGCAGAGCAGGGTGCTGATCCTCACCACCTTCGACCTCGACGAGTACGCCTTCGCCGGACTCAACGCCGGGGCCTCGGGCTTCCTGCTGAAGAACACCCGGCCGGAGGAACTGCTCACCGCGATACGCGCGGTGGCCGCGGGCGACGCGGTGGTCTCCCCGCGGATCACCCGGCTGCTGCTGGAGAGCTTCCGTCCGCACATCCCGGGCGGCCGGGAGGCCGGGCGCGGCGCCGAGCGCGCCGAGCGGCTGCGACGGCTCACCCCGCGCGAGCGCGAGGTGCTCGCGGAGGTGGGCCGCGGCCGGTCCAACGCCGAGATCGCCGCCACCCTGCACCTCGCGGAGGCGACCGTGAAGTCCCACCTGGGGCGGATCCTGCACAAGCTGGAACTCCGCGACCGGATCCAGGCCGTGGTCTTCGCCCACGAGAACCGCCTCATCCACCCGGCGTGACACCGCCCAGGGCCTTGCCGTATACCGCCGACCCACGACGGACCGTCATACCCACCCGCTGGTACAGGGAGAGCGCACCGGTCTCCGAATGCGTCCACAGGGTGCACGTCCGGCGCCCCTCGCGGTGGAAGGCCCGGAACGACGCCTGCAACAGCATGCGGGCGATCCCCCGGTTGCGGTGGTCCTTCCGGACCGCGACCCGCTCGACGTACCCCTCGTCGGTGCCCGGGACGTTCAACGACAGCACCGCGCCGACCATCTGCTCCCCGACGAACGCCACCGGCGAGAACTCGGGCGCGAAGGTGTCGAGTTCGACGGTGTGCCGGGCCCACTCCTCGTAGGACAGCCGCCGCTTCTGCCACTCGTCGAAGGCGTCCTCGGTGAGCCGGTACGCCGCCCGTTCGTCACCGGGCCGGAAGCAGCGCCAGGTGACACCGGGCGGCGGGCCGGGCACCACGGGTTCGGCGGACAGCCCGATCTCCAGCAGCCACTGGGTGACGAACGGCTCGTACCCCCGTGCCCGCAACAGCCCCACCGCCGCCCGGTCGCCGTCCGATACCGTCTGGCTGAGCCGTTCCCCACCGGCCTGCCGTGCCCGCGCCTCGACCCAGTCGAGCAGCGCCCCGCCCAGCCCCTTCCCCCGGTGGTCGGGGTGGACGTCGACGGCACTGCGCCGACCGCCGTGCACCCAGCCCCGCCCGGCGAGACCCCCGTCCGCGTCGTGCACGAGCAGCGTGTCCACGGCGGGGTCGAGGCCGGGCAGGGTGAGGTCCGCGGCGATCCGGTCGGGTTCGGTCTCCGGATCGCCCAGGAGCTCGCGCTCGCAGGCGGCCACCAGGTCGTGGATCGCACGGGCATCGCCGACAGTCGCGGCCCGCCACTGGTAGGAGGCGGGGAACGACGGGGAGGACAGATCAGCCATGAGACGACTCTGCGTCAATCGATCTCCCGCTGTCGACCGATTACCGACTTCGGCTCCCCGCCGGTACCCCTCACACCGTCTTGATGCCGCCGCCTTCGACGAGGTAGTCGGCGCCGGTGATGCTCGCCGCGCGGTCCGAGGCGAGGAAGGCGACGACGGCCGCGACCTCCTCGGGCTCGACCATGCGGCCGGTGGTCATGCCCATCGCCGCAGGCACCCCGGCCACGAACTCGCGGTGCCCGACGCCGTTGGCCTCGGCGAGGCGGGCGCCGAAGCTGTCCTCGTCCTCCCACATGCCGGTACGCGTCGGGCCGGGGGAGACGGTGTTCACGCGTACGCCCCGGGGCCCGAACTCCTCGGACAGCGCCTTGCCGAACGCGTTGAGACCCGCCTTCGCGGCGCCGTACTCGATCGGGCCCGTGCCCGGCAGACGCGCGCTCATCGACGAGATGTTCACCACCGAACCGCGGCGCTCCAGGATGCTCGGCAGCAGTCGGCGAGTGACCCGTACGGTGCCGAACAGGTTGACCTCGAAGCTCTGCGCCCACAGGGTGTCGTCGGTCGCGAGGAACCCGTTCAGGTTGAACGCGTCCCCGCCGCCCAGGTTGTTGACCAGGATGTCCACGCCGCCGAGTTCCGCGAGCGCCCGCGCCCCCAACTCCTCGGCGCCCTCCGGCGTACTCAGGTCGACCGCCACCGGGTGGGCCCCGGCCTCCTTCAGCTCGGCGGTGATCGTGCGGGCCGCGCCGACCACCCGGACCCCCTCGGCGACGAGCTGCCGCGCGATCGCGAGGCCGACACCTCGGCTGGCCCCGGTGACGACGGCGGTCTTCCCTGCGAGATTGAGCTCCATGCCAGACTCCCTACAGATTCTTGAACTACAGGTACAAAAAAAGCCCACAAAAAGGGCCGCCGACTGGCGGTGCTGAACTACTCAGCGCTGAACTACAGCGACGCCATCGCCGCGTCCACGACCCGCCTCAACTGGGCGGCATCCTCGGCGGTCTTCGCCAGGACCCGCATCCCGATCACCGTCGCGAGCAGCCAGGAGGCCACCGCCGCCGCGTCGCGATCGCCGTCGATCTCGCCGGCCCGCTGGGCTTCCTCGACGGTCGCCCGGAACGCGCCCTCCGTCCGCGCGAACATCTTGCGCACGGTGTCGGCCGTCTCGGCGTCCGAGGGGGCCGACTCGGCGGCGGTGTTGACCGCCATGCAGCCGCGCCGATCCGGGTCGCCCATGTCGAGCTCGACCAGCGCCTCCAGCGCCCCCCGCAGCCGGTCCTTCGCCGAACCGGGGTGGTCGAGGAGCGCCGCGAGCCAGGCCGCCTGCGAGTCGCGGTAGCGCGCCAGCGCCAGCTCGAACAGCGCGTGCTTGCTGCCGAAGGTGTTGTACAGACTGCCCTTGCCGATGCCGATCTCGTCCACGAGGTCCTGAGGCGTCGTCGCCGCATACCCCTTGCGCCAGAACACGCCCATCGCGCGCTCCACCGCCACGTCCGGATCGAACTGCTTCGGCCTGCCCATGGCGCTACCGTAGCAGGGTTTTTGACCTTGAGGTCAAGTAGTCGTGTCGAACTGTCACGTGCGTGCAGTACGGTCCTGTCATGGCAGCCAAAATCGATCTCACCCTCGACTGCGCAAACGCGGAGGGCAACGAGTTCTGCGTCGCCGCAACCTCGGCCTGAGGCCGGCGGAAGTCGGGATCCGGCCTCCGAGGAAAACAAGCAGGCGTGATGGCGTTTTCTTTCGGAGGGTGCCAGCCTGCTCACCGACGGCGATCGTTGGGCCACCTCTGGGGTAGGCGTGGGCGTGGGGTCGGAGGTCGGTGTGGGTGGGCGGCCGGTGTTGCGGGTGGGGAATGCCTCGGGGTTCTACGGGGACCGGTTCTCGGCGATGCGGGAGATGCTCACCCGTGCGCGAGCTCGTGCCCGGCGACGGCGAGGACGTCGCCCGGATCCGCGCCCGCCTCGCCCGGCTCCACCTCAGCTGACCTGGACGAATCACCACCAGAAAGGTGGGCAATGCTTGCCAAGACGTCCGTTCTGGCAAGTGGAGTGCACCAGAGATTCCGGCGTGCCGCCCGGCCGGGACTGACCGCCTGGGAACCAGTCAGGCGACGGTTGCCGACCCGGCGCGGAGCAGTAGGAGGTCAAGGACCGGTCCGTCACCGACCCTGTACGGCCCGGCGTATTCGTACCCCAGGCGGTCGTAGAGACGGCGAGCGGGGCTGTCACCGGGCATCGCGAGCAGCGACACCCACTGTGTGCGCAGCGCGGCGACGAGCGCTGCGTGGATGCTGGTGCCGACTCCCTGGCCGTGCCAGCCGGTCCGGACGGCGAGTTCGCAGATCCCTGCCAGGGAGTCGGTGTCGCGGGCCTGCGCGGTGATGGCGGGGCGGAGGTCGCCGAACCAGTAGTCGGGGGTGCAGCGGAAGCCGTAGCCGATGCCGACTGCCTGGCCGGCGGCGTAGGCGACGATGAGGGTGAACTCGTCGCGGCGGGCGTGGCCGGTGATCTGGCGGCGGAGGGTCTCGGGGGTGAAGCCTGCCTGGGCGACGTCGTCGTGCCCGGCGTGGGCTTCGGCCCAGACGTCGGTGAGCGTGTCGAGCAGGGTGGCGGCGTCGCTGGCGCCGTAGCGCCGGAGGGCGAGGGGAGCGGCCGGTGCGGTCATGGTGTCCTTCAGGCGGCTGGGACGGCGGTTCGGTAGGCGTCCAGGAAGTCGGCGACGCAGTGGGTGTCCTGGTGGGGAGCCAGGGCGCCGGCGTCCTCCGTGAGCGCGCGGTCGCCCTGCAGGGCCCAGCCGCGGGCCGCGCGCATCGCCAACAGCGCCAGCCAACGCGGTGAACCGAGGCCGAAGGCCGCGCGCTGCGCCACCCGCGCGGTGCCGACGGCTTCGCGGGGGCGGCCGGTCGCGTGGGCGAGCAGGGACATGCACGCGAAGGCGTGCGCCTCCAGGCCCGGGTCGTCGGCCTGGCGGGCGCTGGCCAGCGCCTCGGTGTAGAGGGAGCGGGCGTCGGCGGTGCGCCCGGCGTCGAGGGCGAGCCACCCGGCGGCGACCGACAGCATGCCGGTGGCGGTGTGGAGCCGACGGCCCAGGTCCTCGCCGTAGCGTCCCTGGGCGAGCCAGGAGTGGGCGGTGTGCAGTGCGGCGGCGGCCTGGTGACCGAGGTCGGCCGAGCCGTGGTCACGGTCCTGGGCGTACAGCTGCTGCTCGACCTCGACCAGCGTCTGGAGGTGGTCCGGGCCCAGGGCCGCACCCGCCGCCGCGGCCCCACCGAAGAGAGAGGAAACCACCGTGAAGCCCTACACCGCCCACCCGCCGGACCGCGCCCGGCTGCTGACGTCCACGAGGCCCATGCCGGACTTCGAGGTCGTGGGATCGGACGGGCCGTGGCTGCTGCGCGCCGACGGCACCCGGATCTTCGACGGCTCCAGCGGGCTGCTGTGCGCCAACGTCGGCCAGAGCAGCCGCAAGGTCCTCGCTCGGATCGAGGAGTAGTTCTCCCGGTTCACGTTCGGCGGCGCGGCCGTCGTGCGGCCCCACGTGCAACTGGAGCTGGCGGACCGCCTGTGCCGGGCCGTCGGCCGACCCCACGACTCGGTCGCCCTGGTCGCCTGCGGCACGCTCGGCGTCGAGGTCGCCATCGGCCTGGCCCGCAGCATCGCCCGCGCCAAGGGCGGCAAGGCCCGCGGGGACATCCTCACCTGCGACCTGAGTTACCACGGGATGAGCGCCTTCACCCTCGCCCTGGCCGGCAACCACGCCCGCCGACCCCGACCCGACGACGCGATGGGCCTCGGCCCGGCCTTCCCCGCCCCCTACCCACCGACCCACCCGCACGACGGCGGCCGGACCTGCACCGCCGACTGCGCCGAGGAAGTCGCGAAGGCGATCGACGCCCGCGGCGCGGACAACGTCGTCGCCGTCCTGCTGGAGCCGGTCAACGGCACCACCGGCGGCGCCTACGTCCCCCCGGACGGCTACCTGCGCCGCGTGCAGGAGATCTGCCGCGCCCGGGGCGTCCTGGTCATCCACGACGAAGTCCTCACCGGGCTCTGGCGCACCGGCCTCCCGCTCGCCAGCCGGCACTGGGACGGCGTGGAGCCGGACATCGTCGTCCTGTCCAAGGGACTGGGCGCCGGATACACCCCGGTCGCCGCCGTGCTGGTATCGCCCGAGATCGCACCGCTGCTGCGCCACGACGACGCGGACCCGCTGCCCGCGATGGGCACCATGGCGGCGCACCCGCTCATGGCCGCCGCCTGCCTCGGCGTCCTCGACGAGCTGGAAGCCCTCGACCGCGACGCCCTGCGGGCCCGGGGGCGAGCGGCTCGGCCAGACGCTGCGGGCCCTGACCGGCCTGCCCGGCGTGCGGGACGTCCGCGGCGCGGGCCACCTGTACGGAGTGGAACTCGCCCCGGACCTGCTGTGGCCGCTGCTGCGCAGGACCGAGGAGTGCGGGGTGTTCCTCTACCCCTTCACCGGTGCTGGCGACCCGAAGTCCGAGGGCCTGGTCGTCGCCCCGCCGCTGACCTCCACCGAGGAGCACCTCGAATTCCTCACCGCGGCGCTCACCGACGCGGTCCGAACCCTGAGCTGACCCATGCCGGGCGCACCCGGCCGCGAACCCGAGGAGACCACCGTGCTTCCGCCCCATCCCGTGATCGACTCCCTCACCCGCGAGCAGTCCGGTTGGACCGAGGACGAGGACGGGCGCCGCCGCGTTGTCCACTACCGCCTCCACTACGACCTCGACCAGACCCAGCCGATGGACCGCCTGGTCCGCCGCTGCACTGGCTGCACGAGGTCTACCGGGTCACCGAGCGGCGCGGCAACGACCTCACCCAGGGCTACCGCTTCACCATGGCCCCCGGCCAGGACATCCTGGTCCAGGAGATGCTGACCGAAACCGAGCGCAAGATCGACGACATGGTCGCGATGTTCCGCGCTCTGTTCCAGGCCGAGCCGACCGACGCCCACCGGGTCCTGAAGGCGCTCTACGACGCCGGCCACGCGGTCGGCCCCCTCGCCACCCACAACTTCGACCGCCTCTTCGCCCGCACCGGCATTCCCGAGGCGTTCATGCGCCATCGTGCGCTCCGAAGCGATCCCCGCCCTGCGCCGCCTGGCCGAGCTGCTGCAGGTCGAGTGCTGACCGCCCGGCGCGCGACGGTGCACCGCTCTACCGCTCGCTCGGCTTCACCCCAAACGAGCGGGCGATGCGGCTGATCCAGCCCCACACCCAGCCCTGAACCAGCACCTCCCACAATGAACAGCTGATCGAACTCCGTTCCGTCAAAGGCGAGTTCAAATCCGCGATAGCGTCGGGTAGCGCGCCGGATGCGGTGCGCTACCCGACCAGACAAGGACCCCTCCATGCGTGTTTCCGTGATCGGCTGCGGCCACCTCGGCATCCCGCACGCGGCGGCGATGGCCGAACTCGGTCACGAGGTCGTCGGCGTGGACGTCGACCAGGCCAAGGTCGACCGCCTCAACGCCGGCGAATGCCCGATCTACGAGACAGGCCTGCCCGAGCTGCTGGCCGCTCACACCGCCACCGGCCGCCTGCGCTTCACCACCGACATCGCCGAAGCCGCCGCCTTCGCCGACCTGCACTTCGTGGGCGTCGGCACCCCGATCGACGCCGACGGCCGCTCCTACGACACCGGGCAGGTCTTCGGCGCCATCCGCCAGCTCGCCCCGCACCTGAGGCGGGCCTGCACCGTCGTCGGGAAGTCCACGGTCACCGTGGGCACCACCGTCAAGGTCACCGAACTCGCCCACCGCCTGGCCCCCGCCGGAGACCTGGTCGAGGTCGTCTGGAACCCGGAGTTCCTGCGCGAGGGCCACGCCGTCGAGGACACCCTGCGCCCGGACCGCCTCATCGCCGGTGTCACCAGCGCGGAGGGCGAGAAGGCGATCCGGGCGGTCTACGCCGGCATCCTCGACGCCGGGGTCCCCCTGTTCGTCTGCGACCCGCAGACCGCCGAGCTCGCCAAGGGCGCCGCGAACACCTACCTCGGCCTCAAGATCTCCTTCATCAACGGCGTCGCCGACATGTGCGACGCCGCCGGCGCCGACATCTCCAAGATCGTCGAGATCCTCGGCATCGACCCCCGCATCGGCGCCGACGGGATGAGGCCCGGCATCGGATACGGCGGCGGCTGCCTCCCCAAGGACGTCCGAGCCTTCACCGCCTCCGCCCGCCAGCTCGGCGCCGACCGGGCCGCCGCCCTGCTGCTCGCCGCCGAGCAGATCAACGAGAACCGCACCAGCACCGCGATGGCCCTGATCACCGGCGCCCTGGGCCAGCGCCCGGTCAAGGGCGCCCGGGTCACCGTGCTGGGCGCGGCTTTCAAGCCCGGCACCAACGACGTCCGCGAGAGCCCGGCCCTCGCCCTCGCGCAGGCCCTGGAGCACGCCGGCGCCGTCGTCACCGTCCACGACCCGCAGGCCGTCCCCACTGCCATGCAGCGCAACCCGGAGCTGGAGTACACCGACGACCTCCCGGCAGCCTTCGACGGCGCCGACATCGCCGTCCTCGCCACCGAGTGGCCCGAGTACCGGCAGGCCGACCCGCAAGACCTCGTCGGCCGCCCCGCGACCCCGCTGCTCGTCGACTGCCGCACCACCCTCGACCCCGAGCCCTGGCGCGCCGCCGGTTGGACCGTCCACCAGCTCGGCCGCCCGGGCAAGTAGCAGCACGCCACGCAACCTCAGCAGCGCCCGGGAGCCCGCCAGGGCTTCCGGGCGCTCGCCGTCTGAGCGGAGGGGCCAACGCCCCTGGGCGGATACCGTGGTCCGTCCGGGCGCAGAGGACCCACGGCCCTCGCGCCGGCCGGACGAGGGAGAAGCGATGGCTTGGCGGCCGCCCGAGGAGCCAAGTACGCGGCCGGCCGGGGTGCCCCGGTCAGCCGCGAGATGGTGCTCAACTACGTCGCCCAGCACACGCTCGGCCTGCCCAAGTCGTACTGAGCCACCCGCCGCACGCGCCGCACCGGCTCACCGACTCACCGGACCGAGGTGAGGTGCGCGAACACCACGGTGTTGGACTCGTAACCGGTCCGCCGGTCGAACTTCCCGCCGCAGGTGATGAGCCGTAGCTCGGCCCGGTCGGTGGCGCCGTAGACGAGGGCGTCCGGGAAGTCCCGCTTGGGGAAGACCCGGACGGAGTCCACGGTGAACACCGCGGTGCGCCGGTCCTTGCGGGTCACCGAGACGGTGTCGCCGGGGCGCAGCAGCCCGAGCCGGTAGAACACCGCGGGACCGCTGCGGGTGTCCGCGTGACCGATGACCAGCGCGTTGCCGGCGGCTCCGGGCGCGGTGCCGTCCCGGTACCACCCGGCCAGGTTGCGCTGCTCCACCGGCGGGGTGGCCAGTGCCCGGGTGGTGGTCAGCCCGACGCCGGTCATCGGGGCGTCGACCTTGATCGCCGGAATCCGGATCCTGGTCGGGGCGGAGGCCGGCAGGGGTGGCGCGGCGGGCAGCGGCGCGGGCGCGGCGGGTACGGGTACCGGTGCCGGCGTGGCGGCGGGCGCGGGGGCGGGCGCGGGGGCCGGCGCCGTGGCCGCCGCGGTAGGCCCGCTCAGCGTCGGTGGCAGTGGCGGCCCGCCGCCGTCGGTGCCGCCGTCCTGGACCAGCCAGGTGCCGCCCGCCGCCAGCGCCACGGCGACGGGCCCGGCCGTCAGGGGGCCGGGGCCGGCGCGCCGTGCGCGGTGCGGACGGTCAGGATTCGGCATTGCGCCCGGAGCGACGGCGCAGGGCGCGCAGGCCGAGTGCGGCGGCCGCGGCGATCAGGCCCGCGCCGCCGAGCACCTCGGCGGTGTTGGAGCCGGAGGTGCCGCCGCCACCGGTGCCGACGCCGCCGTGCGGCCCGCCGGGCTTGGGTGAGGGGCTCGGCGAGCCGCCGGGCGCGCCGCCGGGCGAGGGCGAGGGGGAGGGGGAGGCCGAGGGCGACGGGGAGGCCGAGGAGGTGGGCGACGGGGAGGACGAGGACGTGGGCGAGGAGGAGGACGTGGGCGAGGGCGAGGAGGTGGCCGTCGGCGAGGGCGAGGTGGTCGCGCACTGCACCTGGAAGACCTTCTGCTTCGCCGCGCCGTTCTCACCGACGAAGGTCCAGTGGAGCTTGTAGTGCCCGTCCGGGAGGCTGTACGTCGAGGTCGTGCCGGTGCCGTTGGTCAGCACCAGGGCCCCGGCCAGGACGAGCGCGTTGCCGGTCGGCGGCTGCTGCTCGATGGTCCAGCTGACCAGCTGGAGCGTGTCGAAGTTGAAGGCGTCCAGGTAGAACTGACAGACCTTGGCGTCCTCGTTCTGGCTGTCCACCGGGGTGCTGCTGTCGTGGACCTTGACGTCGCCGTTGTCGCCCGGCGCCGCCGAGGCGAGCGGGGCCGCGCCGAGGGTGAGCGCGGCGGCGGCGGTCGCGGCGGCGAGCAGCCGGCGGGTGGAGGGCAGGGGAGGGGAGGTGGTGCTCACGGTGGTGGTGCTCCAGTGTCCGGGGCCGCACCCGGGGTGGGCGGCCGTGGTGCACACCGTCCGGCCGGGCGCGCCCGCCGTGGTCGTGCCACGCGCAGCCCGCCCGAGGTTTCCCCGGAATGGCCCTGTCGGGACGCCCGCGCCCGAACCCCTGGACGCCTCCCACCCGGACACCCGGTCACCTCACTCCACCCTCGAACAGATCGTCGCATCATCGTTCTGGCATCTGACCGAATCCCGTCGCCCCGGAGCACCGCCGACCCGCCCCCACCTCGCGATTCGCCGTACCGCGCCACCCCTGCGCCCCGCGCGCTCCCCCAAACGTCCGTCACAGGGGCGCACCGACCGCCCACTGTCCGTATGCTCCTGTCCGCGCGCCGCACGGCCGGTCGCCCGAGGACCTCCCGTCCGGCCATCCTGCCCCACGCCAACTACCGCACAGGAGGCACGCCTTGGTGTTCCACAGCGAGTTCCCGGACGTCGGCATCGTCGACCTCGCCCTGCACGACGCCGTTCTCGGCGACGCCGAGCGCCACGGCGACCGGCCGGCCCTCATCGACGGGATCACCGGCGAGACGATCAGTTACGCGCAGCTCGCCCACGCCGTCGGCCGGGTCGCCGCGGGCCTCGCCGAGGCGGGCGTCCGCCGGGGCGACGTGGTGGCCCTGTTCAGCCCCAACAGCGTCCGCTACCCGATGGCCTTCTTCGGCGCCACAAGGGCCGGCGCCACCGTCACCCCCGTCTCCTCCCTCACCACCCCCGGCGAACTCGCCGTGCAGCTCGCCGACAGCGGTGCCCGCTGGCTGATCACCGTCTCACCGTTCCTGCCCACCGCCCGCGCCGCCGCCGAGAAGCTCGCCGGCGAGGGCCGCGAACTCGCCGGGATCGTGGTGCTGGACGGCGCGGAGGGCCACCTCTCGCTCGCCGACCTGCTCGCCGCCACCGGCCCCGCGCCCGAGGTCGACCTCGACCCGGGCCAGGACATCGCCGTCCTGCCGTACTCCAGCGGCACCACCGGCCTGCCCAAGGGCGTCATGCTCACCCACCGGTCGATCGCCACCAACCTCGCCCAGACCGACGCCGTCTTCCGCCCCGAGGTGGGCGAGCGGGTGCTCGCGGTGCTCCCCTTCTTCCACATCTACGGGCTCGCCGCGCTGCTCCACCAGCCGCTGCGCTGCGGGGCCACCGTGGTCGTGCTGCCCCGCTTCGACCTGGAGCAGTTCTGTCGGACCATCCAGGACCAGCGGGTCCAGTCCGTGCTCGCGGCCCCGCCGATCGTCCTCGCCCTCGCCAAGCACCCCGTCGTCGACCGCTTCGACCTCTCCTCGGTCGAGTACCTGCTCTGCGCCGCCGCCCCGCTGGACGGCGAGCTCGCCGAGACCTGCGCCCGCCGCCTCGGCCTGCCGCGCATCCTCCAGGGCTACGGCATGACGGAGCTGTCCCCGGTCAGCCACGTGGTGTCCCCGGCGGACCCGGACCCCTCACCGGGCTCGGTCGGCCGGATGGTGCCCTCCACCGAGCTGCGGGTCACCGCGCTGGACGGCACCGGCGCGGACCTGGGGCCCGGGGAGCGCGGCGAGCTGCTGATCCGCGGCCCGCAGGTGATGAAGGGCTACTTCGGCCGCCCCTCCGACACCGCCGCGACCGTCGACGCCGACGGCTGGCTGCACACCGGCGACGTCGGCTTCGTCGACGAGCGCGGCTATCTGCACATCGTCGACCGGGTCAAGGAACTGATCAAGTACAACGGGTACCAGGTCGCCCCCGCCGAGCTGGAGGCGCTGCTGCTCAGCCACCCGCAGATCGCCGACGCCGCAGTGATCGGGGTGTGCGACGCGGAGGGCACCGAGAGCCCCAAGGCCTTCGTGGTCCGCGCCCCCGGCAGCGCGCTCACCGAAGAGGAGGTGGCCGCCTTCGTGGCCGGTCAGGTCGCGCCGTACAAGAAGGTGCGGGCGGTGGAGTTCCTGGACGCCGTCCCGAAGTCGCCGGCCGGCAAGATCCTCCGCCGTGAGCTGCGCGAGCGCGAGGCGGCCGCCACCGGCTGAGCCGCGCACCTCCCTGCCCGCACCCCGTCCACCGGCCCCCCACCCCTCCACCCGCCCGCCCCGGAGCCCCGACCGCCGTCTGCGAGGATCGACCCACCGCCCGCCCGCCCCCGCACGGACAGGAACCGCCCCCGCAGATGACCACCCACCCCGCCGCCCGCGCCCCCCAGCAGGACCGCAGCCGCGCCACCCGGGCCCGGCTGCTGGCGGCGGCGGTCGACTGCCTCGCCGAGCTCGGCTGGCACGGCTCCACGGTCGCCGTCGTCGCCGAGCGGGCCGGGGTCTCCCGGGGCGCCGCCCAGCACCACTTCCCCACCCGGGAGGACCTCTTCACCGCAGCCGTCGAGCACGTCACCGCCGAGCGGCTGGCCGCCGTCCGCGCCCACGCGGACGCGCTGCCACCCGCAGGCCCGGCCCGCACCGAGGCCGTGGTCGACATGATCGTCCGCCTCTACACCGGCCCGCTGTTCCGGGCCGCCCTCCAGCTGTGGGTCGCCGCGGCCACCGAGGAACCCCTGCGTGAACGGATCATCGGCCTGGAGGGCCGGGTCGGACGCGAGGCCCACCGCGCCGCCGTCGAGTTCCTCGGCGCCGACGAGAGCCGGCCCGGCGTGCGGGAGACCGTGCAGGCCACGCTGGACATGGCCCGCGGACTCGGCCTTGCCAATCTGCTCACCGACGACAGCGTCCGACGATCCGGAGTGATCCGGCAGTGGGCGAGCCTTCTGGAGAGTACGCTGCGCCCGGTAGGCACATGACGCCCGTACACCTGCCCGACCGGTTCCCCTCACCAAGGGGTCGCCGGGCGGACGATGTCCGTGCAGTCTGGAGAAGAACCCCGGCCGCACGGACCGCGAGGGCCGCCCGGCCGGGCACGAGCCGAACCGGGGTGCTGCCTGATCATGCGGAGAGACGAGTGGGACGCGACCGACGCGCCCGACGCCGCCGACGCCACCGGCCCCGGAACGGGCGCCGCCCCCACACGCCTGGACGGTCATCGCCTCGTCCCGCTCGCGACCGCCCTGCTCCAGGACGACGGACTGATCCTGCACTGGAGCGAGGACGCCGAGGCCCTGCTCGGCTGGACGGCCGAGGAGGCCGTCGGCAGCCACGCCGCCCGGCTGCTCAGTGCCGACGGCGAGCGCCCCGAGGTCCTCGAACTCTTCGCCCGGATCATGAGCGGCAAGGGCTGGTCCGGGGTCTTCCCGGTCCGCCACCGCGACGGCCACACCGTCGAGCTGGAGTTCCGCACCTACCCGATCGCCGGCCCCGGCGGCACGCTGCTGCTGCTCGCCACCGCCTCCGACTTCGCCGCCCTGCACCGGGTCGAGGCCGACCTCGCCGTGCTCGACGGCATCTTCGGCCAGTCCCCGATCGGCATGGCCGTCTACGACACCGACCTGCGCTACGTGCGCCTCAACGAGTCGCTGGCCCGGATGAATGGCGTCCCCGTCGCCGACCACCTCGGCCGCCGGATCAGCAGCGTGCTGCCCGGCATCAACAGCGCCGAGATAGAACAGACCATGAAGCAGGTGCTGGTCACCGGCCGGCCCGTGGTCGACGCCCGCTCGCACGGCCGGGTCCCCGGCGACCCGCGCCGCGACCGCGCCTGGTCCGCCTCCTACTTCCGGCTGGAGGACTCCACCGGCCGGGTCTTCGGCGTCTGCTCCTCGATCATCGACGTCACCGAGCGCTTCCAGGCCGAGGCCCGCGCCGCCCGCGCCCAGGAACGCCTCACCACCATCGCCGAGGCCACCGCCCGGATCGGCACCACCCTCGACCTCCAGCGCACCGCCGAGGAGCTGATCGAGGCCGTCGTCCCCCGGTTCGCCGACTTCGCCACCGTCGACCTGCTGGAAACCGTGCTGCGCGGCGCCGAACCCACGCCCATCCCCGAGGACCGCAGCGTCCAGCTGCGCGCCGTCGCCGTCGGCGAGTCCTACGAGACCGGGCTCGTGCACGCCGTCGACACCGTCGGCGAGGTCTCCGAGTACGCCCCCGAGCGCAGCTACACCCAGTGCCTGCGCAGCGGCCGGCCGCTGCTGCGCTCGCGCGTCGACGAGGAGGTGCTGCGCGGCCTGGTCGCCAGCCCCGACCGGGTCGGTCCCGGGCTCGCGGCCGGCATCCACTCCTACCTGATGCTGCCGGTCACCGCCCGGGGCATGGTCCTCGGCGGCGCCGAGTTCATCCGGATGCGCAACCCCGAGCCGTTCACCGCCTCCGACGTCGCGCTCGCCGAGGAGCTCGTCGCCCGCACCGCCCTCGCCATCGACAACGCCCGGCTCTACCGGCGCGAGCGGGAGACCGCGCTCACCCTCCAGCGCAGCCTGCTGCCCCAGGAGATCCACCGCACCCTGGGCCTGGAGATCGCCTACCGCTACCTGCCGTCCAGCGTCACCAGCGAGGTCGGCGGCGACTGGTTCGACGTGGTGCCGCTCTCCTGCGGCCGGGTGGCGCTGGTCGTCGGCGACGTGATGGGACACGGCATCCGGGCCGCCGCCACGATGGGCCAGCTACGCACCGTCGCCCGCACCCTCGCCACCCTCGACATGCCGCCCGAGCAGGTGCTCACCCGCCTGGACGAGACCGCCTCCGGCATCGGCGAGGGCCAGTTCGCCACCTGTATCTGCGCCGTCTACGACCCGCTGGAGCACACCCTCCAGGTCGCCTCGGCCGGCCACCTGCCGCCCGTCCGGGTCTCCCCGGACGGCACGTCCCGCCGGGTCGAGATGCCGCCCGGCGTGCCGCTCGGCGTCGGCGGGGTGGCCTTCGAGTCGGTCGAGTACGGCCTCCCGGAGGGCGGCATGGTCGCCCTGTACACCGACGGCCTGGTCGAGCGGCGCGGCCAGGACCTCGACGAGGGCATCGACCTGCTCGCCCGCACCCTGTCCGGCCCCGGCCGCACCCTGGAGGAGAGCTGCGACGCCGTCCTCGGCGCGCTGGTCAGCGGCGGCAGCGACGACGACATCGCCATGATCATGGCCCGGGTGCTGCCGCTGCCCGCCGACCGGGTCGCCACCCTCCCGCTCAGCGGCGGCGGCCGGCTGCCCGGCAAGGCCCGCCGGTTCACCCGCAGCACCCTCGCCGGCTGGGGCCTGTCCGCGCTCTCCGACTACGCCGAACTGCTCGTCAGCGAGCTGGTCACCAACGCCCTGCTGCACGCCGACGCCCCGCGCCGGCTGCGGCTCTTCCGCGACCGGGTGCTCACCGTGGAGGTCGCCGACGCGGGCGGCCAGACGCCCCAGCTGCGCCCGTTCGCCGAGCAGGACGAGGGCGGTCGCGGCATGTTCCTGGTCAGCGAACTCGCCCAGCGCTGGGGCAGCCGCCTGACCAAGGACGGCAAGGTGGTCTGGGCCGAACTGGAACTCCCCTTCGGCGCCGGGTGAGCCGGGGCCACCCACACCCGCGCCGTCGGTGCCGTCAGCGCACGGAGGCCTTCTCGCGCTCCCGCTCCGGGGCAGGCTGCGCGGTGCCGGCGGCGGGGGCCGTGGCGGCCCGGTCGCCCAGGCCGCGCAGCAGGCGCCAGGCCAGCACGGCCGCGCCCAGCAGCAGCGCGCCGGCCAGCATCCCGGCCGCGTTGACGCCGTGCACGAACGCCGTCCGGGCGCTGTCCAGCAGCGGTCCGGCCAGGGTGGCCGGCAGCCCGTGGGCCGCCTCCACCGCGCCGCCGAGCGACTCGCCGGCCTGGGCGGCCGCCGCCGGGTCCGTCCCGGCCGGGACGGTCAGCCGGCCCGCGTACAGCGCGCCGACCACCGAGCCGACCAGCGCTATGCCGAGCGCGGTGCCCAGCTCGTACGCGGTCTCGGAGACCGCCGACGCGGCCCCGGCCCGGTCGGCGGGCGCGGCGGTCAGCACCAGGTCGGCGCCGAGCGTGTAGACCACGCCCTCGGCGGTGCCGACCAGCAGGAACGCGGCGGCCAGCAGCAGGTAGATGGAGTCCTGCTGGATCCAGCCGAGCAGGCCGATCCCGACGCCCATCACCAGCAGGCCGGCGGTGAGCGCCGTCCGGGCGCCGGTGCGGCGCACCAGCCGGGCGGTCAGCAGCCCGCCGACCACCGCGCCGGCGAAGGCCGGCAGCTCGGCCAGCCCCGCCTTGAGCGGCGGGTAGCCGCGGACCAGCTGCAGGTACTGCGAGGTCAGGAAGACCATGCCGGAGAGCCCGATCAGCGCGATCAGCGAGGCGAGCACGGCGGCCGTGAAGCGGCGGTCCCGGAAGAGCCGGACATCAAGCAGCGGGGTGTCCAGCCGCAGCTGGCGCCGGACGAACAGGACCAGCGCCGCCGCGCCCAGCACGGCCGTGACCGGCACGTCCCAGCGCAGCACACCGTGCGCGGCGGCCTCCTTGATCGCGTAGACCACGCCGATCACACCGGTGAGCGAGAGCAGCACGCTCAGCACGTCCCAGCGGCCCGGCTCCGGGTCCTTGGACTCCGGCAGCAGCCAGGCGCCGAAGCCGAGCAGCAGCAGGAGCACCGGGATGTTCAGCAGGAAGACCGAGCCCCACCAGAAGTGCTCCAGCAGCACACCGCCGACCACCGGGCCGAGCGCGGCGCCGGCGGTCGCCGCGGCGCCCCAGATGCCGATCGCGGTGGCCCGCTCGCGGTCGTCCGGGAAGAGCGTGCGGATCAGCGAGAGGGTGGACGGCATGATCGTCGCCCCGGCGACGCCGAGCAGCGCGCGGGCCAGGATCAGCCAGCCGGCGGTGGGTGCGTACGCGGCGAGCAGCGAGGCGGCGCCGAACGCGGTGGCGCCGGCCAGCAGCAGCCGCTTGCGGCCGATCCGGTCGCTGAGCGAGCCCATCGAGACCAGCAGACCGGCGAGGACGAAGGAGTAGGCGTCGCCGATCCACAGCAGCTGGGTGCCGCTGGGGCGCAGGGTCTCGCTGATCGAGGGGATGGCCAGGGAGAGGACGGTCGCGTCGACGGTGACCAGGGTGACGGCCAGGACGAGGACGGCGAGGCCGGTCCAGCGCTGGCGGGGCTGGAGGTGGACGGTGCTGCTCATGGGTATCGGTGTCCGGTTTCCGGTCCGAGGTGCGGAGGGGTACGGGGGTGCGGAGGGGGTGCGGGGGAGGGGGTCAGTGCGGCGGCGGGGTGCGCAGGGCGCCGCCGAGGAACAACTCGGCGAGCGAGAAGGCGGCGTCGCGCGGGGCGAGCCGGCCGTCCTGGATGGCCCAGCCGATCCCGGCCACCAGGTCGAAGAAGGCCTCGCTGAGCCAGGCCGCGGAGAGCTCGATGCGGAAGACCCCCTGCTGCTGTCCGCGCAGGAAGAGCGCGTGCATCCGGGCGATCTGCGACTCCCAGAGCTCGTTGACCCGCTCGTCGTCGTAGAGCTGGCTCTCGCCGGTGAGGAAGGCGCAGAGCGTGGCGTCCGGGACGACCGCGTCGACCAGGCGGCGCAGCGCGGCGTGCGCGTCGCCCTCCTCGACGGCGGCGGTGTCGAGCGCGGCGCCGAAGCGCTGGAGCCCGAGCATGCCGACCTCGCGGATCAGCGCCTCCCGGCCCGGGAAGAGCCGGTGCAGGGTGGCGCGGCTGATGCCCGCGGCGCGGGCGATCTCGTCGAGGTGGGCGGTCGGGCGGCGGGAGAGCACGCCGACGGCGGCTTCGAGGACGGAGTCACGGTCGGTGGCCATGGAGCGAGTGTACGTCGAATGAGACATGGATGTCTCAGAATTACTTTCCCTGGCTCATTCGAGGCATAGTCCTCCGGTGGCCGGGCGGCAAAAAACCGGGGACGGCGAGTGCCGTCCCCGGTCCCGGGGTGCCGCGGTGCGCGCGGCCGGAGTTCAGCTCCGGCCGCTCGGCTCCGGCGGCTCAGCTCTGGTTGTAGAAGCCGGTCTCGTCGAGCGGGCGGTCGATGACCATCACCTCGACGTCCGCCGGGGTGAGCAGGAAGACCCGGCGGGCGATGCGCTCGATGCCGCCGCGGGTGCCGAAGATCAGACCGGAGGCGAAGTCGACCATGCGCTTGGCCTCCGCCTCGTCCATCTCGGTGAGGTCCATGACCACCGGGATGCTCGCCCGGATGTGCTCGCCGACCGTGCGGGCCGCCTCGAACCCGGTGGGCCGCAGGGAGACGATCTTGGTCGGGGCTGGGGAGGACGATACCGTCTCCTGCTCGACCCATTCGTCGTCGTACACCGCGGCCGGGTAGTTCCCGGAGGGCATCAGCCACCCGTTGTGGTGCTCGTCGCGAAGTGCTCCCATGCCGCGCCTCCCTGCCTCTGTTCCGTACAGGTCCCCCGGTGCGCGTGTCCTTTTGACACGTCATCCACTCGTCGGAACTGTCCGAGTATCGCACTGATCACCGGTGTCGTGCCCGCTCGCGCGGTCCGTACGAGTCGCGCCGCGCCAGGCCCCGGGCGGACCCGGGCACCAGTTTCGACGCGGTAGAACGGCGTACGGTTGCGCGCGTAGACCATATCGGTCGCGGTCACCGCGCAATTGACCTTCTGTCAACAATGCGGGAACGATTTCACACGCCACTGACAGCGGACCCGTCCGGCCGAGCGGGCCGAGGTGTTCCGCGCGCCCGGCGCGCCGGATCGGCCGCCCGGCGCTCAGCCCGTGGCCGCGCGCCGCCGCCGGGCGGCGGCCCGTCCGACCGAGACCAGGCTCGCCAGCCCGAGGAGTCCGAGCGCGCCGACGGAGAGCAGGAAGCCGGCCGATCCCGGCTCGCGTGCGGTGGCCGCCGCCGAGACGTAGACCGCGGTCACCGGGATCACTCCGAGCGCGGTCGCCCCGATGAACGAGCCGAACCGGACGCCGGAGACGGCCGCGCCGTAGTTGGCCGCCTGGAACGGCAGGCCGGGGAAGAGCCGGAGCAGCAGGACGCTGCGGAACCCCTGGTCGGTGAAGCGCCGGTCCAGCGCCAGCAGCATCCGCCCGCGCAGCAGGCGGCGCAGCGCGTCCTGCCCCAGCCAGCGGGCCAGGCCGAAGGCGATCGCCGCCCCGAGGGTGGTGCCCAGCACGGCCAACAGGAGGCCCTCCTGCACGCCCAGCAGCAGTCCGGCGGCGGCGTTCAGGGCCGGCCGGGGGAAGAACGCCACCGTGCCCACCGCGTACACCGCGGCGAACAGCGGCGCCCGCCAGTACCAGGGCATCCCGCCGGACAGTCCGCCGTCGAGCAGGGTGGTGGGGCTCCACAGCAGCAGCGAGCCGGCCGCTGCGGCGAGGATCGCCACCAGCAGGGCGAACCGCAGCCACGGCTGCCGGGCCGGTCCGGCGGCCGGCACGTCGGCCGGCACGTCGGCCGGCACGTCCGCCGGGGCGGATCCGTCGGTCGCGGCGGCGCCGGGTGCGGGCGGGGAGGTCACGGGAGCGGGCACGGACCGAGGGTAACCGGGCGCCCGGTCCGCCCGGGACGCGGGTGGTCCCGGGCGGACCCGGACGGACCGGCGGGGCCGGGGGCGGCCGAGGCGGCCGGGGGCGGTCAGCCCCGGGCGGTCGGCACCGTGCCGTAGAACCACCACTGGCTGAGCGAGGGCTGCGGGCTCGACTGGACGACCGGGGTGCCGTCCGTCGGGTCGCCGCCCCGGACGTCGAGGTTGAGACCGCTGTTGGCGTTGGTCAGGGTGTAGACGCCGGCGTGGTGGACCAGGGTCTGGGTCCACTTCTGGTTGGCCCCGCCGTTGCAGGTCCAGATGATGGCCTGGACGCCCTCGTCGGTGCTGCCGGCGGGGATGTCCAGGCACTTGCCGCTCGCCACCCCGACCAGCTCGCCGGCGTCGGTCCAGTACCACTGCTGGTTGGCGCCGCCGTTGCAGGTCCACTGCTGGACGCGGGCGCCGTTCTCGGTGCTCTGCGTGGTGACGTCCAGGCACTTCTGGGTGCCGGAGGGGTTGGCGGTGATGACCTCGACGGGAGTGGCGGCGGTGGTGCGGGCGGTGGCCGGCGCCGCGAGGGAGAGGGTGCCGGCGACGGCGAGCGCGGCGGCGGCCGCGCCGAGCCGGCGGGCCGGGGCGGAGGGAGGACGGGTCATGGCGTTCCCTTCGGTGGTGGCTTCGAGGACGCGGCGCCCGGGGTGCTCGACGGCCGCCGACTCGACGGGGTTGCGTGCGATGTGATGAAAGGTTATGAGCCCGTGCGCGCATCGGGCCTCGGGCGCGCGGAGGCCGGGCGCGCGGTGTGCGCGCCCGGCCCGGGTGCGGTGGCGCTGGGGAGGGTGCCCGGCCCGGGTGCGGTGGCGCTGGGGAGGGTGCCCCGGGAACCGCCCCGTCAGCTCGCGGGCGAGTTCCGCTCGAAGACCCGGGCCGGCTCCGCGACGGCCGGACCGTCCACGGCGACGGCGTCCGCGGCGGCGTCCGGGGCGTGGCCCTCCGCCCGGCGCAGCGCTCCCGCGCCGAGCAGCAGGGCGAGGGCGAGCGCGGTGACCACGCCGAAGGAGGCGGTGAGCGAGGTGGCCTGGGCGAGGCCGCCGACGATCGCGGGGGCGATCAGGCCCGAGGTGTAGGTGACGGTGGCGACGCCGGCGATGGCCTGGCTGGGGTTGCCGCCGATCCGGCCCGCCGCCGCGAAGGCGAGCGGGACGACCACGGCGATGCCGATCCCGATCAGCGCGAACCCGGGGATGGCGAGCGCGGGGCGGTCGGCCGCGACCACCAGCAGTCCGCCGGCCGTGGCGACGGCGCCGCTGAGCCGGGTCGCCCGTACGGCGCCCAGCCGGCGGATCGCCGCGTCGCCGGCCAGCCGGCTGACCGCCATGGTGAGCGAGAACGCGGTGTAGGCGGCGGCGGCCACGGTGGGCGAGGCGCCGGTGACATCGCGCAGGTAGACACCGCTCCAGTCCATCGAGGCGCCCTCGGCGAACACCGCGCAGAAGCCGAGCAGTCCGATCAGCAGCGAGCTGCGCGGCGGCAGCGCGAACCGCGGCGGCTCCTCGGACTGCTCGGGCGCGCGCTGGTCGGGCAGGGCGCCGCAGACCGGCTGGACGAAGGCCAGCAGCAGCACGGCGGTGACGCCGAGCTGCAGGCGCGGGTCGACGTCCCCGTGGGCCGCGAGGATGCCGATGCCGCCGGCGACCAGGCCGCCCACGCTCCACATCCCGTGCAGGCCGGACATGATCGAGCGGCCGAGCCGTCGCTCGGCCTCCACGCCCTCGGCGTTCATCGCCACGTCGGCCGTGCCCGCGGACGCCCCGAAGAGCAGCAGGGCGAGGCAGAGCACCGGCAGCGAGGGGGCGAGCACGGGCAGCGCGAGGGCGACGCAGTAGAGCGATATGAGGGTGCGCACCGCCGCCCGGCCGCCCCGGCGGTGGACGAACCGGCCGGCCAGCGGCATCGCGAGGGACGAGCCGATCGCCGGCATCACCAGGGCGATTCCGAGCTGGCCGGCGCTGAGGTCGAGGTGGTCCTTGAGCCACGGGATCCGGCCCGCGAAGGTGCCGGCGACGGTCCCGTGCACGGCGAAGACGAGGGCGACGGCGATCCGGGCCCGGCGGGCGGCCTCCGGTGTGCCGAAGCGGGGTGGTGCTGCGGTCGGGCTGGCGGTCATCCGGCTGTTCCCTCCCCGCCGCGCGGTGCGGCGGTCCCCCTGGGGGTGTTGGTCCGATGGTCCTGCTGCTGGCGGCCCTTGTCACCGGCGCCCCGGTGGGGGCCGCCCGTGCCGGGCCGGTCGCTGGTCCGGGAGGTGCTCCGGGCGACGGTTCGATAAATTATCAGGAAGGGACCCTGATAGAAACACTCTGGAAGGATGTTCGGCCATGACCACCGCGCGCACGGCCACGCCGAGCACCGCCCGGGCGATCAACGACCGGTTGGCGCTCAACCTGCTGCTCGACCAAGGACCACTCACCGCGACCGAGCTGCGCGAGCTCACCGGCCTCTCCCGGCCCACCGTCGCCGACCTGCTCGACCGGCTCCGGCGCACCGGCCTGGTCGCCGTCGTCGGCGAACGCGGCGAACAGCGGCGCGGCCCCAACGCCCGGCTCTACGCGCTGGTCACCTCCCGCGCCCACCTCGCCGCCTTCGACGTCCGCTCCGGCGGCGTCTCCCTGGTCGTCGCCGACCTGGCCGGGCGGACCCTGGCCGCCGCCGAACTCGCGGTCGACGACCCCGGCGAGGACGCCGCCGCCCACCGCGCGGCCGCCGACCGGATCGTCCGCACCCTGCTCGACACCGCCCGCCGGGCCGACGTCCCGCACCTGCACACCGTCGCCGTCGGCGCCCCCGGCCTGGTCGACCCCGCCACCGGCCGGCTCCAGTCCACCGGAGACCTGCCCGCCTGGCACGCCGAACTCCTCGCCGTGCTCCGCGAACTCCCCGGCACCGACGTGATCCTGGAGAACGAGGTCAACCTCGCCGGGCGCGCCGAGTACCGGACCGGCGCCGCGCGCGGCCGGGACGACTTCGTCCTGGTCTGGCTCGGCCACAGCGTCGGCGCCGCCGTCGTCCTCGACGGAAAGCTGCGCCGCGGCGCCGGCGGCGGCACCGGCGAGATCTGCTTCCTGCCCGTCCCCGGCACCACCGCGCTGCCCAGCGCCACCGGCTGCGAGGACGGCTTCCACGGACTGGTCGGCAGCGCCGCCGTCTGCGCGCTGGCCCGCGCCCACGGCCTGCCCGCCGACCGGGCCGACGACGCGCCCGCCGCCGAGGCCGCCGTCCGCGCCGCCCTCGACGCGCTCGGCGAGGGGCAGCCCGGCGGTCCGTTCCTCGACGAGCTGGCCGAGCGGATCGCCCTCGGCACCTCGGCGGTCTGCGTCGTCCTCGACCCCGGTTGCGTGGTGCTCGGCGGCGAGACCGGCCGGGCCGGGGGCGCCGAACTCGCCGCCCGGGTGGAACGGCGGCTCGCCGCGCTCTCCCCGCTGCGCACCGAGGTCCGGGCCGGCGAGGCGGGCGGCGGCGCGGTGCTCGGCGGCGCCGTCCTCACCGCCGGCGACGCCGTGCGCCGCGACGTCTTCGGCGAGCCATAGGTCGCCCCCTCCGCTGCGCGGAGCCGGTGCCGGGTGCGGCAGGATGGGCGGCGGGGCCGTGGGCGCCCGCCCCGCTGCTCGTCCGCCGAACCGTCCTAACCACCGTCAGGAGTCGCAACCATGGGCCACCCCGGGGCACCGGCCAACCCGTACCGCATCGGCGAGGCCGCCGCACTGCTCGGCGTGAGCGCCGACACGATGCGGCGCTGGGTGGACGCCGGCCGGGTCGTCGCCGAACGCGACGAGCACGGCCACCGGATCATCGCCGGCGCCCGGTTGGCCGCCTTCGCCCGTGAGCTGGCCCGCCCCGAGACGGCCGCCGCCGAGGGCCGGCCCTCCTCGGCCCGCAACCGGTTCCCCGGCATCGTCACCGATGTGGTGCTCGGCGACGTCGCCGCCCAGGTGGAGATCCAGGCCGGGCCGTTCCGGGTGGTCTCGCTGATCAGCCGGGAGTCGGCGGAGGAGCTGGAACTGGTGCCCGGCGCGCCCGCGACCGCCGTCATCAAGTCGACCAATGTGATGATCGAACTGCGCTGAGCCCGTCGAGGACCGGCCGCCCCCGGGCTGCCACCCTCACCGACGCACCGCCCCGACGAATCGACCTGACGAACTTCCCCGACGCACCGCCCCGACGACCGGATCGATGAACGGAACGATGACCGCACCCGCCGCCCGCCGCCCCGCGCTCGCCGTCGCCCACCGGGGTGACCCGTACCGCTACCGCGAGAACACCCTGCCCTCCGTCGAGTCGGCGTTCACCGCCGGTGCCGACGCCGTCGAGGTGGACGTCCGGCTGACCCGCGACCGGGTCCCGGTGCTGCTGCACGACGCCACCCTCGAACGGCTCTGGGGCGACCCGCGCCCGCTCGCCCGGCTCACCGCCGAGCAGCTCGACGAGGTCGGCGGCGGCGGCCGGTACCGCGTGCCCACTCTCGCCGAAGCGCTCAAGGCCGCCGCCGCGACCCCCGGCGGCCGGCTGCTCATCGACCTCGACGACGCCGGCCCGGCCGCCGCCACCTGGGACGTCGTCGTCGGCCTCGGTGCCGAGCGGCGGGTCGGCTTCTGCGGCCCCGCCACCGCCATGCTGGCCGTCCGGGCCCTGGCGCCGGACGCCGAGATCGCGCTCACCTGGAAGCAGCCCCGGCTGCCCGCCCGCGCCCTGCTGGACGACCTGCGCCCGCGCTTCGTGAACCCGCCGTTCGGCCTGGCCACCCCCGAGTTCACCGCCGCCGCCCACCGGGCCGGACTCGCCGTCTCCACCTGGACCGCCGACCTGCGCCGCACCATGCGCAAGCTGAGCGCGGCCGGTGTCGACTCGATCACCAGCAACCGGATCGCCCTGCTGCGCGCCGTCCTGGACGGCCGCCGGTGACCGGGGGCGGGGGCGACGTGCTGGGACCTCGCGCGCTCGGGCGCGCGCTGCTGGCCCGTCAACACCTGCTGGAGCGGACCACCACCACCGCGGCCGCCATGGTCGAGCACCTCGGCGGCCTCCAGGCCCAG
The DNA here is from genome assembly GCF_042656005.1 of Kitasatospora misakiensis. Taxonomy (NCBI): domain Bacteria; kingdom Bacillati; phylum Actinomycetota; class Actinomycetes; order Kitasatosporales; family Streptomycetaceae; genus Kitasatospora; species Kitasatospora misakiensis. The sequence goes on from NZ_JBHSOF010000001.1 coordinate 149,288, forward strand.
GCCGCCCCGCAGCCGCCCTACCTCGGCCTGCTCGCCCGCCTCGACGGCTTCGCCCCCGAGGCGCTCACCGAGCTGATCGAGAGCCGGCGCGCCGTACGGATCGCTCTTCAGCGCGGCACCATCCACCTGGTCACCGCCGAGGACTGCCTGACCCTGCGTCCGCTGCTCCAGTCGGTGCTCGACCAGGGCCTGCGCGGCGCCTTCGGTAAACTGCTGGTCGGTCTCGACCTCGACGCGCTGGCCACCGAGGCCCGCGCCCTGGTCGAGGAGGAGCCGCGCACCTTCCAGCGGCTCGGCGCCGAACTCGCCGCCACCCGCCCCGACCGCGACCCGGCCGCGCTGGCCCAGGCCGCCCGCTGCCTGCTCCCGCTGGTGCAGGTCCCGCCGCGCGGCCTCTGGGGCCGGAGCGGTCCCGCCGCGCACACCACCGCCGAGGCCTGGCTCGGCCGGCCCCTCGACCCCGCGCCCTCGCTCGACGACCTCGCCCTGCGCTACCTCGCGGCCTTCGGCCCCGCCACCGCCGCCGACCTGCAGAAATGGTGCGGCCTCAGCCGGCTCGCCCCGGTCCTGAAGCGGCTCGCCCCGCAGTTGGTCACCTTCCGCGACGAGCAGGGCCGGCTGCTCCACGACCTGCCCGACGCGCCCCGGCCCGACCCGGACACCCCGGCCCCGGTCCGGCTGCTGGCCCCGTTCGACAACCTGCTGCTCTCGCACGCCGACCGCACCCGGGTCCTGCCCGAGGCCTACCGGCCGCGGGTGATGACCCAGAACGGCATCGTGCTCGGCAGCCTGCTGGTGGACGGCCTGGTCGCCGGCAGCTGGCAGCTGGCGGAGGAACGTTCCGGCGCGCGCTCGGTGACGGTCCACCCGTTCACGCCACTGACCCGGGCCGACCGGCTGGCGGCCCGGGCCGAGGCCGAACGGGTGCTCGCCTTCGCGGGCGGCGAGGGGGCCGTCCGCTTCGAGGAGGCCGGGTAGCCGCTCGTCCGGAGGGGTCCTGCGGAGCGCGGCCGGTCAGGCGGAGAGCCCGCCGGGGCCGACGGTGAGGACGCTGCCGCGGATGGTCGTGTCGCCGCCGTCCGCCATGTCCGCCCAGGACAGGAAGACACTGTCCGGATTGCCGTTGCCGAACACGGCGGCGGCACTGAGATGGAAGCGGTTGCTCTTGATGTCGGTACCGGAGCTGACCGGGACCGGGGGGCCGATCTCCAGCTCGCTGTCCGAGCAGAGCTGCGCCATCACGGTCGGCACGGTCTGGAAGGTGTCCGCGCTCTTCTCCACCCAGGCCAGGACGAAGCGCCCGCCCGGCAGGGCCGTCAGCGCCGGAGCGCTCCGGTTGACGTGTTGCGGCGTGCCCGCGGAGGCTTTGACGAAGACCGTGCCGGCCAGTGACTCGATGATGCTGGCCGAGATCGTGGTCTGGGGGACCCCGAGGTCGCTCTGCCCCGCCGACCTGATGTGGGCGGCGACGAAGCGCCCGTTGTCGAGCGCCGTCAGCGCGGTCCGCCCCGTGAAGCCCGTGAGGTTGGGGTGGAGCTCGCCGGTCAGGGGCGTGCCGTCGAAGCCGAAGACGCGGTAGACGAGCCCGCCGCCTCCCACCGGATCGCCGTTCGTCCAGGCGATGACGTAGTCCCCGGTGCTCAGGAGCGTCACGGCCGCGTCGGTGTGGAAGCCCGCGGTGGTGTTGGCGGTGATCTCGGCGCCCGCCTTCTGCCCGTCGGGCGTGAAGCGCTGTGCGCGGATCCGCTGCTCCGGCCCCTCGTCCGTCCAGGTGACCAGGCAACCGCCGTCGATCATGCGGGTGACGGTGGGCGGGAACCGGCGGTCGACGGGGTCGGTGCTGACCGGGACGGTCGGCCCGGAGGGTTTTCCGTCCAGGAACCGTCGCAGCACCACCCCCGGGAACGGCGGGGGTATGTTGAAGGGCTGCTCGATCCACGCCGCGAAGCTGCTGGTGCCGACGGAGTCCAGGAACGGCCACTGCCGGTTCGTGTTGCCGTCGGCCGGGGCCGCCACGCTGACGAGGAACTCCTCGCCGGTCTTCGCTCCGGCGGTGTTGACCCGCTGCCCCTTGATGCCGGCGTCGGCGTCGTCCGCCCAGAGCGCGGTGAACAGGCCGAAGCTGATCAGCGCGTCGGCGCAGGGCTGTGACTGGCCTCCGGCGACGGAGGTGTTCACGATGAAGTCACTCATGATCGTTCTCCAATGGTCCGAGTCCGAGTCCGGATGCCTCTTCCCAGCACAGCCCCGCCGTGGAGCGCCCGCAAATCCGGCCGCGACCGCATCGCACGGGTGTCCTGCGGTCGGTCGGGTGTTCGATCGGCGTGACCCGTTGGAGCGGCCCGACGGCGGGTGGACTGTACGTGCACCGATCGACTGGCTTGAATCGACCCACCCGTCGGACGGCGGCGTCAGCGTGGACGCCGCCCCAGTGGAATGGAGTCGACCGTGGCCCCGGTGAACGATGGCGTCTACGCGATCGCCAAGCCCAACGAGCAGCTGCTCACCCTTGAGGAGGCGAAGGACTTCGTGGTCCTCCTGCCGCCCACCGGCGAGCCCGGCGGGCAGGAGTGGGAGGTGACCGGCAGCGACAACGGATACGTCGTCATCAAGAACCTCCGGCACGGCAGCTACGTCGGCCCGGACGGCCCGGTGGAGGAGAACCAGCTGGTCCGGGGCGTGGAGGAGCCCTTCGAGTGGGCGCTCTACCCGTCCGCCGAGCCGTTCACCTTCCACGTCGTCGTCCCCGGCGGGCCGGTCGACGGCGAGGAGCTGGCGCTGGACCTCAGCGTGCTGGACATCTTCCCGCCGCGCACCGCGCTGCGGCCGCTGAACGTGCGTGACCAGGCGCAGGCCTGGTCGTTCCAGTTCCACGAGTGACAGGCGCCCCCTCTCGGCGCGCCCGGTCGGCCCGGGCGCGCCGAGAGGGGCAAAACGGGCATTTGATCGGATCGTCTGCTGAGATGGGGCAGAACTCGACCGATCGGCCGGACGGAGGATCGATGCCGGGGGACGCTCCGCCCGAACGGCGGCAGGCGGACCATCGCCGCCCCTACCTCATGCTGCCGCCCCCGGTCCGGGCGGGCGCCGCCTGGTCCGCGGCGATCGTGCTGCTCATCACCGTCGCCTCGCTGGTCGTCTTCGCCCTCGTCGAACTGCGCGCGGCGACCGTCCCGGTCATCCTGGCGCTGCTCGGCACCTCCCTGCTGTATCCGGTGATGCCGTGGATGGTCCGACGTGGAGTCAGCCGCTCGGTCGCCGCCGGGCTCACCTGCGCCGTCCTGGTCACCGCCGTCGGCGCCGTGATCTCCCTGCTCGTCAACTCGCTCGTGCACAGCGCCCCACAGATCGCCGACGCGCTCCCGGAGGCGGGAGACCGGCTCGCCTCCTGGCTCGGCCCGGTCGGCGAGAAGATCCGGCACGCGCTGGACAACGCCCAGGGCGAGACCGACTCGCTCCTTTCGACCCTCACCAACGGCGTGCTCTCCGGCCTCGGCCTGGCCACTCAGATCGGCACCGGTGGCGTGCTGGCCCTCGCCCTGGTCTTCTTCTTCCTCCGCGACGGCCACCGCACCGGCGACGTCATCCGCTCCTACCTGCCCGCCCGCAGCGCGGAGACCGTGGTCGCCTGCGCCGAGCGGGCCTTCGAGGCGATGGCCGGCTTCATGCGGGGCACCACGCTGATCGCCCTGATCGACGCGCTCTTCATCACCGTCGGCCTGCTCGCCCTGGGCGTCCCCGGCGCGCCCGGGCTCGGCGCGCTGGTCTTCATGGGCGCCTACATCCCGTTCGTCGGGGCCTTCCTCTCCGGCGCCGTCGCCGTCCTGGTCGCCCTCGCCGACGGCGGACTCGGCACCGCGCTGTGGGCGCTCGGCATCGTCCTCGCCGTCCAGGCCATCGAGGGGAACGTCCTCCAGCCGGTGATCCAGAGCCGCACCGTGGAACTCCACCCCGGCACCATCATGGTCGCCGTGGTGGCCGGCTCCGGGATCGCCGGCATCATCGGGGCCCTGCTGGCCGTACCGGTCTGCGCCGCCGGGCTCGGCGTCGTCTCGGTGCTGCGCGGCGCACCGGGGCGGGGCCGCCGCCCCGACCGGAACGGCGGCGGCGTGAACGGTGGCGCGGTGAACGGTGGCGCGGTGAACGGTGGCGCGGTGGCCGGGCCGGCCGTCGAGGGGCGTCAGGAGTAGACGAGCGGACGGCCGCTCCGCAGCGCGTACTCGGCGGCGCGCAGGAACAGCGCGGCGTGGAAGGCGGTGTCCAGGTCCTCCGTCCAGAGCCCCGGCGAGACGGCCGCCGTGGCCGCCGCGTGCTCCTCGAACCAGCGGCCGATCTCCAGGTTGTCGCAGTGCTCCGGTATCCCGGGCGGCAGCGCGAGCAGCTCGGCGAGCCGCCGGGCGGCGTCCAGCGCCCGGTGCGCGTCACCGACCGCCGTCATGTCGTTGTACGCGCACTCCACCGGCAGCAGCACCGGTGCCTCCAACTCGACCGGGAGCAGCACGTCCCAGCCGAGCAGCGCCTCCACCGTGCCGTCGGCCAGCTCCCGGCAGAACGCCTCGAACCCGCTGATCGGACGGTTCAGCTTCTCCTCGAAGTGCCGCCCCGACCCGGCCCGGAACTCCGTCACCGGCGGACAGACGAACGGGGCCAGCCCCCGCCCGGCCAGCACCGCGTCGAGCTCCCGGGCGACCGGCCCGAGCACGTCCTCGTCGAGCCAGTCGTCGGCCTCGACGCTCACCAGATAGATGCCCATGCCGAGGACGGTAGGCCACCCCACTGACAGTCGGCCGGGGCGGTGGTTTGCCCGGGGCGGGGCGGGTGGGGGAGAGTGCTCCGGACACGGTTTTTTGTTGCGAATGTGTCAAAAGAGAGGGGTGGGGCGACCGATGACGATGGAACGGGTCGTGGTGTCGGACGGGGTGGCCGGGCCGTACGGGGTGGCGGCCGGTGCCGACGGCGACGTGTGGTTCACACTGGTGCACGCGGGGGAGATCGGCCGGCTGGCGGCGGACTGCAGCGTCACCCGCTTCGGGCTCGGCGCGCCGGACTGCGGGCCCTCGGTGATCACCGCGGGGCCCGACGGCGCGCTCTGGTTCACCCGGATGCGCGACCACCGGATCGGCCGGATCACCGTGGACGGCGAGACGCGCTCCTTCGCCCTGCCCACCGAGGCCTGCGGGCCCTACGGCATCGCGGCGGGCCCCGACGGCGCGCTCTGGTTCACCGAGCTGAACGCCGACCGGATCGGGCGGATCACCGTGGACGGCGAGGTCACCGAGTACCCGCTGCCGGCCGCCGGCGCCTTCCCCTCGATGATCACCGCCGGCTCGGACGGCGCCCTCTGGTTCGCCCTCAACCAGGCCGACGCGATCGGCCGGATCACGGTCGACGGGGAGATCACCCTGCACCCGCTGCCCACCGGCGGCGCCGCCCCGGTCGGCATCACGGCGGGCCCCGACGGCGCGCTCTGGTTCGTCGAGATCGGCGCCGGCCAGGTGGGCCGGATCACCGTCGACGGCGAGGTGACGGAGTACCCGCTGCCCGACCGCGACGCCCGCCCGCACGCCGTCACCACGGGCCCGGACGGCCGGCTCTGGTTCACCGAGTGGGCCGCCGGCCGGATCGGCTCCCTGACGCCCGACGGCGTCTACACCGGGTACGAGCTGGACGGCGGCGAGCCGGACGTGGCCACCGAACCGCACGGCATCGCCGTCACCCCGGACGGCACCGTGCACGTGGCCCTGGAACTCGGCGCGATCGCCCGGCTGACCCCCTGAGCGGCGAGCCCGGCTGACCCGCCGAGGCTCGCGGATCAGGGGCCGGTGCGGAGTTCGGCGGCGAGGCCGCAGAGCGCGGCGCGGTCGGGGCGGCCGGTCTTGGCGAGGAGGTTGGCCAGGTGCTTCTCCACCGTGCGCGGCGAGATGGAGAGCTTGCGGGCCAGCTCCTGGTTGCCCGGCCGGTCGGCGAGCAGGACGAGGACCTCGTACTCGCGGACCGTCACCCCGCAGGTGCGCAGGTCGGCGGGGACGGCGTCGCGGCCGCCCCGGTGCTGGGCGACGCTCGCGCCGGCCCGGCGCAGCAGGGTGCGGCAGGCGACGGCCACCGGCTGGACCTCCAACTGGTGGAAGTACTCCTCGGCGGTGCGCAGCCAGGCCACCGGTTCGCCCCAGCCCTCGGTGAGCGCGGCCTCGGCGGTGAGCCGCAGCGCGAGGTGGTGGGCGAGCGGGAAGGCCGCGGCGGTCGGCCGGGTCTCGGAGATCGCCCGGGCGGCCTCCGCGGACCGCCCCTCGCGGCCCAGCAGCACCGCGTCCGCGAACCGCAGGAACTGGCGGTTCCAGGCCAGTTCGGCGGCTGGCACGGCGGCGGCCCGGTCGAGCTCGGCGCGATCCCAGTGGCCCTCGACCACCTCCAGCAGCGGGTGCAGGCCGTGCCGGCCGGCCAGGTAGAACACGCTGGGGTGCTCCTCCTCCCAGGCCAGCCCGGCGGCGAGTTCGGCGCGGGCCGTGGCGCGGTCCTCGGCGAGCAGCGCGCCGACGGCCCGGCACAGCCCGTAGCGCAGCGGCGTCAGGAAGGACTCCTCGCCGCCCGCCTGCCGGAACCGGGCGAGTTCGCGCTCCATCTCCCGGACCCGGCCGAGGTGCGCGGCGAGGGTGGCGGAGGAGAGCAGCAGGTAGCGGTGGGCGGCGAGGTTGTGCAGGCGGGCGGTGGCGTCGAGGCAGCGGTCGACGATCGCGCGGGCGGTCTGCCACTCGCCGCGCATCACCGCGTTCATCGCGAGCAGGCCGTCGAGGGTCTGGGTGAGCACGATCGCGCCGAGGCCGGCGGCGGCCTCCCGGGCGCGTTCCAGCCGGGTGCCGTCGCCGGTGCGCATGAAGGCGTTGGCGCCGAGCCGGAGCAGCGCCTCGACCCGCCAGACGGGCAGGGCGTTGGCCTCAGCGACGGCGAGCATCCGCTCCAGGCAGGCGTCGGCGGCGTCGAAGCCGCGCTCGCGGGCGAGCAGGGCGAGCAACTGCCAGGCCTGGCAGGCGACCACCGGGAGGCCGGCGCGTTCGGCCACCTCGGCGGCGCGGCGGGCCCGCCGTTCGGCCTCGGCGAGGCGGGCGGCGGTGGGTGCGGTGATGGGGGCCGTGTCGGTGGTGGGGTCCTCGTCGGGGGCCGGGGTGTGGTCTGGCAGCAGGGCGAGGTGGCCCTCGACCACCGCCAGCGCGGCGTCCTGCTCGGGGCGCGGCCGGCCCGCCGTGAGCGCGCGTACGGCGGCCACCTGGGCCACCGCGTCCGCGCCGCGCTCGGCCATCACCGCCGCCCAGGCGAGCCGGGTGTGCAGCTCGATCCGGTGCTCGACGTCCGGGGCGGGGAAGGCCGCCCGCTCCGTGCCGGTGCCCGGCGCGACGGTCGCCGACTGCGGGACCGGCGGCAGCGTACGGACCAGCTCGAACGCCCGGTCCAGCTGCCCGGACTCGGCCAGCGCGGGCAGCAACTGCGCCGTGACGCAGGCCCGTTCGGCGTCCCCGGCGAGCTCGTGCGCGCGCTCCAGCAGGACCACCGCGGAGCCGGCCGCCCCGGCCTCCAGCACCCGTCGGCCGGCCTCGGCGAAGTGCACCGCCGCGCCCGCCCGGTCGCCGCTCGCCAGGAGCAGGGAGGCGACCAACTGGCGCCGTTCGTCGGCGAGTTCCGGATCGGCCCGGACGATGGCGCGGGCCGCCCGGCGGGCCAGCGCGGCCCGCTCGGCGGGGGCCAGCGCGGCCGTCACCGCGTCGGCGGTCAGCGCGTGCCGGAAGGCGTAGCGGTCCGGCGCCGCGCCGTCCGGCACGATCACATTGGCCTCGGAGGCCGAGCGGAGGTGGCTGAACAGGGTCCGGTCGTCGTAGCCGGTGATCAGCTGGACGGTGGTCACCGAGAACCGGCTGCCCAGGGTGGCCGCCGTCACCAGCAACTCCCGCACCTGCGGGTCGAGTTGGTCGATCCGGTGGCCCCAGCTGCGGACGATGGTGCTGGGCACGCCCGGCCGTGACCCGTCGGCCAGCACCCAGCGGCCGTCCTCGGCCCGCCGCAGCGCGCCGGAGTCGAGCAGGTCGGCGAGCAGCTCCTCGACCAGGTACGGGCAGCCGTCGCCGCGTTCGACGAGGTGCCCGACCAGGGCGGGCGGCAGTTCGGCGGCCTCGCCCTCCAGGATCGCGGCGGCCAGCGCGGCCACCTCGGCGGGCGGCAGCGGCGGCAGCTCGGTGACGGTCGCGGCGCGGCGGCGCTCGGCGGCCCGCACCAGCTCCAGCGCCGGGCCCGGTTCGGCCCGCAGGGTGGCGAGCAGCAGGACCGGGAGGCCCGCCAGGTTGTCGACCAGGTACTCCAGGACGGCGACGGTCTCGGCGTCGGTGTCGTGCAGGTCCTCCAGGAGCAGGACGCAGCCCTGGTCGCGGCCGAGCACCGCGAGCAGCCTGAGCAGCGCCTCGGCCAGCTCGACCACCGTCTCCGGGTAGACGCCCGGGCCGGCCGCCGTGGCGTCCCGCCACTCGGGGACCAGCCGGGCGAGCGCCGGACGGTAGGGCGCGAGTTCGGGGTCGGTCGGCGGACCGGCGGCCCGGAACCGGGAGGACAGCGCCTCGATGAGCGGCCGGAACGGCGTCACCGTCCCGGTCGAACTGCCCCGCCCGCGCAGCACCGGCAGGCCCACCCCGTACGCGTGGTAGGCGCACTCCCCGGCCAGCCGGGATTTGCCGATGCCGGCCTCGCCGAGCAGGAAGACCGCCCCGCCGGACCGCTGCCGGGCAGCGGCCAGCGCGCCGCCGAGCATCGCGAGCTCCGCGGCGCGGCCGACGGTGATCGACGACGTGGTGCGCATGCGCGCAGGCTACTTGACGGGGATTCCGTTCTGAAGTGCGGTGAATCGGCCACGAAGCAGATGCCGTGTCAGCACCGGATGGTTGCCGTACGACCACAATCGGAGTGCGGGGCTTCGAACCGGCGCGTGGGCCGGTGGCGGCGCGCGGTGGTGCGGGGTCCGCCGCCGAGGGGCTGCCCGGTCCTCGGCGGCGGACGGTCCGGCCGGTCAGGGCCGGGGTGGTGCGGTGGGTCGGGCTGCTTCCGGACGGGACCGGAAGGGAGCTGAACGCATCAGCGGGACCAGCGGGACCAGCGGGATCCGAGGGATCAGTAGGGAGTGGTCATGGTCGGGAACTCGATGATCGGCGGGATGGCGCCGCCGGTCCCGGCGAGCAGGTGGGAACGCAGGCCCAGGCCGCCGCCCGTGCGCAGGCGGATCTCGCCGGCCGGGTGGTCGGCCGTCTCGCCGGGGCGGACGGCGGATTGCGGCAGGGTGAGCCGCTCGTCGCGGTGGTGCATGGTCGGGTGCTCCGTTCGTGGTGGTGATGGATGGTCCGGGGATGAGGACGTCGTTCGGGTGGCGCCGGTTCGGTCGGGACGGGTGGTGCGGGCGGGGGACGGTCAGCGGAGCGCGACCGGTCTGCGCGGCCCGCTGGTGGCGCGCGGCAGGGCGGTCGGGCACGGGGTGCTCGGGCCGCCGCCGACGTCCGGACAATTCGGGGCGGTCGGGGCGGTCGCCGGGCTGGGGAGGAACGGGTCGCGGGGTATGGCGGCCCGGCGGGGCGTCGCCGGGGTGCCCGGGCGGAGCAGCAGGGCGGCGGGCACCTGGTCGGGGAAGCCGAGGCGGAGCAGGCCGTGGCCGATCCCGGCCAGCCCGGTGAGCAGCCCCGGGTGCGGGACGTGGTCGGGCGTTCCGGACCGCGGCCCGTCCTGGTCGACGGCGGCCAGCAGGGCGCCGGCCCGCCGGACCCACGGGGTGCGGCCGGGGGCGGGGCCGTGCCGGCCGAGCAGTTCCAGCACGCCCAGCTCGCCGTGGCAGAGGCTGTGGTCGCCGAGCGCCGTGGCGCGCGCCGTGTTCCGTACGGCGCGCTGGGCCCAGTCGGCGAGCCGGCGGTCGGCGAGCGCCGGCGGGCTGTCCACCACGGCGAGCGCGACGCCGGGGCGGCCCCGGCACCAGGAGCCCTCGCGGGAGCGGACGGCGGTGGCCGCGTGCAGGGCGGCCAGTCCGGCCCGGTGGTGCGGGCCCTCGGCGGGCTCGCCGACGGCCTCGGCGTAGCGCAGCAGGGCCCAGCCGACGCCGGCCGAGCCGTGGGCGAAGCCGGTGGTGGCGGGGAGGGGGTGGGCGGCGAGCCGTTCGGCGCAGCGGGCGGCGGCGGCCAGCGCGTCGGTACCGGTGCCGCCGGTGGTCCCAGCGGCTCCGGCATGGACGGCGAGCAGGGCCGCGAGTCCGCCGGCGGTGCCGCTGTGCACGCCCGGGTCGCTCTCGCGCTCGGCCGCGGCCGCCGTGAGCGCCACCGCCGCCCCCGTCCAGCCCGCGATCAGCGGGTCGTCCAGGAGCCGGGCGAGTTCGGTGAGCGCGTAGCTGATGCCCCCGAGGCCGGCGAAGGCGCCGGAACCGACGGCGGCCGGGTGGTCGGGGTGGGCGCCGAGGGCGTCGAGCAGCCCGGGGACGGGCGCGAGGGCGCGGCGGGCGGCCTCGGCGTAGCGGTCGGTCCCGGTGAGCGCGGCGAGCTGGGCGAGGAAGAGCGCCGTGCCGGTGTACCCGCCGGCCAGGTCGGCGCCGAGCGGCCGGACCCGCCAGTAGCGGTCGGCGAGCAGTTCCAGGCCGAGCCAGTTGGTGCGGGAGCGGCCCTGGTAGGCGGCGGCGACGAGCTGGTCCCCGAGCCCCCGGGCGGCGGCCAGCAGCCGCTCGGGCTCGGGCGCGGTGGCCCAGACGTTCTCCGGCTCCGGACGGCCGGGCCGGTGGGCGGGGGTGTCGGCGGCGCCGGCCATGGCGGCGCGGACGATCCACTCCTGGTCCTTGCGGTCGACCGCGCCGAGTGCGGCGAGCTTGGCCTCGACCCTGGCCAGGCCCGGTTCGGCGAACTCCCCGGGCAGCCGGTGGCCGTCCGAGGTCCACAGGTCGCGGGAGCCGGGCCGGGTGGTGAAGAAGGGGACGTCGCCGGTCCACAGGTCGGCGATCTCGTGGTCGGCCAGCCCGGGGCGGCCGGGGTCGTCGACCGCGTCGGTGCTCAGCAGGTCGAGCAGAGCCTGCCGGGCGCCGGCCTCGCGCAGCACGTCGGGGTGGGTGGACTCGTCGAGCAGGCGGGCGTAGACCCGGGTGGCCCGGGGCACCACCCGGACCTCGGCGTCCGCGAAGGCGCGCAGCAGCCCGCGCGGGCCGGTGAGTTCGTCACGGCCGGCGGCGAGCGCGGCGTATCCGGCGCGGAAGCCGGCCACCAGGGCCTCGGTGTGGTCGGCCGGGTCGACGGGGGCGCCGCCCAGCCGCGGCCGGTTGTGGGAGCCGCCGAACGGGCGGGGGCGGCGCACCAGCCGCATCTCGTCGGTGCCGGCGCCCGCCCAGTCGACGCCGTCGACCGGGGAGAGTCGCCGCCCGGTACCGCCGCCGCCGATGCCCGAGACGTCCACGGCGCCGTCGTCGCCGATCAGCAGCTGCGGCAGCAGGCCGACCCGGTGGACGGAGTCGGCGAGCGCGCGGGCCGCCGGGTCCTCGGCCGGGCCGGGGTCGCCGGTGGGGCCGGGGTCGGGGCCGGGGCTTCCTACGGGCGGGTGGAACAGGGTCTCGACGTCCACCAGCACCGGGTGGTCCCCGCAGGCGACCAGGTTCTCGAAGTGCATGTCGGTGCCGTCCAGGACGTGCAGCAGCGCGAGCAGCGCGCCCTGCCGCCGGTAGAAGCGCTCGACGTCGTACTGGGTCAGACAGGGGCGGGCCTCGGCGTACTCGGTCCAGCCGTGGCTGCCCCGGTCGAGCAGGCCGAGCGCGTGCAGTCGGGGCACCCCGGGCTGGGCGCTGTACCAGCCGACCAGGGCGTTGAAGTGCCGGTGCGCGGCGGGCGGCCGGGGGCGGTGGACGACGGCGGCGCCGTTCGCGAAGTGCAGCAGGCCGACGGCCCGGCCGCGCCGGTGGCGGTCGCCGGCGTCGGCGGTGACCGCCAGCAGCGTGCCCGGGTCGCGACCGCGCAGCAGCCCGGCGACCAGCAGGGGCCGGTCGACGGCGAACCGGTCCAGCAGTTCGGCGTGGGCGTCGGCGGCTTCCAGGCAGGCGGTGGCGAGCAGCCGGGCGAGGACGGGGTAGTCGCGCAGCAGCGCGGCCAGGCCCTCGCGGCGCGCGGTGAGCGCGAGGAAGGAGCGGAACCGCTCCTGCGGGGTGCCACCGGCCAGCCGCCCGGCGCCCCGGGCCACGTTGAGCTCCAGGACGAGGGTGCGCGCGGCGATCCGGGCCAGCCGTTCGGTGAGCCGCGCCGTGAACTCGGCGCGCAGCGCGGGCAGGTCGATCCGGCCCAGCTGCTCGGCGGCGCGCACGGCGGGGGAGAGCGCGGTCAGCAGTCGGACCTGCGCGCGGTCGGCGAAGGGCTGCAGGACGAGCGCGAAGCCGGTCAGCCCCGGGTACGCGGCACGCGGCACCACCGGCCGGACGGGCGCGGCGGCCACCGCGGCCTCGGTGAACGCGGCCCAGGCCGGGCGGGCGGCCGGGACCGGCCGACCGGGGGTGAGTCCCCGCTCCCACCACGACGGGCCGCCGGCACGGGGGGACCGGAGACGAGCGGGGTGGGAGCGGGGAGTCTGGGAGGGGTGGGGATGGTACGGGTCGGGTGCCGGCGCGGGTGCGCCGGGTCGGGCAGGTCCTTCGGTTCCTTCGGGTCGTTCGGTTCGTTCGGTTCGTGCGGGGAAGTCGCCGGGCATCGGAGTGTGCGGGAACGGTGTGGCCGAGGGGACCGCCGGCGTGACCGGGCCCTGAACCGGTCCGGCGCCCCCGTCGAGGCGCGTGTCGTGCACGGCGTTCACCTCAGCCACCACCGCACCTCCGATGCCGGGAGAGAGCCGCGCTGCCGTCGAAGGCGCTGCCCTCGTTGATGATCCTGTCGTTGCGGCGGTCGCCGGGGCATGGGGGTCGAGCCCCCATCTTTGTGCTGCCCGGCCCGCACGATCCGCCGCACCCCCGCCGATGGACGGGGGTGGTCGCCGTCGGGGCGACGGCGGCTCAGCGCCGGGCGAACAGCAGTTGGGTGGCCACGGCGGGGCGGCCGTTCATGGTGACCACCGGGATTTCGCGCTCGTCCACCGGGTCGAAGGCGGCGAACAGTCCGTCCAGCCAGTCCCGGGTGTGGTGGCGGCAGACCGCGCCGTCGCTCGTCTCGAACACGCCGAACCGGCCGTAGCGCGCCTCGCAGCGGCGGTAGCGCTCCCGGTTGCGCTCGTCCGGCTGGAGGCCGTAGTCGCTGACGTGCAGCAGAGCGCCCGGCCGCAGCACCCGGTGCAGTTCGGCGACCAGGGCGCGCTGGGCCGCGTCGTCCGGGACGCAGGTGAGCACGGCGAACAGGAAGGCCGCGTCGTAGCCGCCGTCCGGCCGGTCGAGCCCGGGCGGGTCGGCCAGCACGGCGAAGCGGGCGCCGGGCTGCTCGGCCCGGGCCCGGGCGATCAGCTCGGGGGCGACGTCCACCCCCTCGACGTCGGTGAAGCCCAGCGCGGCGAGCTCGCCCGCGAGCCGGCCGTAGCCGCAGCCGTAGTCCAGCACCGCCGCGTCCCGATCGATCCGCGCCGTCCAGGCGGGGTTGAGCGGGTGGCCGAAGGTCTTGGTGGTCCCGGTGGAGTTCCAGTACGCGGACTGGTCGTCAGGTGCCGACATGGCCCGATGATGCCACGGCAGGGCGGCGGTGGTGCGGCGGGGGTGCGCGGGGCGGGGGCGTTCGTCCCGTGGCCGGCCGCCGCCTTCCTGCTGCTCGGCCTCCTCGGCGCGCACCGGCGGTGACCCCTGACGAACCGTCACCGACCCTCCGCCGTACCCTTGCCGAGGGGCTCCAGACCCGGATATCAATCAGCCACCGGGGATGCCGTCCCGGTCCTGTCGAGAGGAACGTCCGATGACCGCCACCGCCTCGCCGAGCGAAGTCCTGCGCCAGTTCGTCCAGTTGATGGGCAAGGGCCCGGACCTGGCGGTAGTCGACCTGGTCACCACCGACGCCGTCTTCGAACTGCCCTACCTGACGCCCGGCGTGCCGCCGCAGCAGCCGGGCCGGGAGGCCTTCCTCACCCACCTGCAGCGGGGGGCCGCGATCCAGCGCTTCGACGCCGTCGACCACGTCGAGGTGTACGGCACGAGCGACCCCGAACTCGCCGTCGCCGAGTACCGGTTGCACGGCGAGGTGCTGGCCACCGGCAAGCGCTACACCCTCGACTCGGTGATGTTCGCCCGGGTCCGGGGCGGTCTGATCACGTGGTCCCGGGTGTACACCAACCCGCTGGACGGCGCGGTCGCCTTCGGCGCCGTTGACCGGCTGCTGGGCGCCCTCCGGCCGGCGGCGGAGTAGGCCGGGGCCTCCCGGCGGCGGCCTTTCCCCGGTCGGGCCGCCGCCGGGAAGCCGCTGTGCCCCGGACCTGGTCGTCGGCCGCCGCCTGCCCCCCCGATCGGAGCAGTGGCAGGCCCGGCCCCGCTCGCGGCCGGGCGGGCCCCGGTGGACGATCGCCGCATGACAACCACCACGGCATATCACCACGGCATGTCGCCGAGCTCTCCTACGTGTCGCGATGACGCGTGAGGGCCACCCCCCAATCGATCAGGAGTCATCCATGGCAACCGAGCGCGCGGTCGGATCGGCAGTGGACGCGGCCTTCTTCGAGGCCGTCGGAGAAGTCTTCATGCGGTACCCGGACCTGAAGACGAAGTACGCCGTCGTCAGCCTGGCCCTCGAAGCCGAGATGGGTATCGACTTCGAACGGCAACACGGAGTGTCCCGGGTCGAGGGCGACCGGATCGTCACCGAGTTCGTGGACCGGGACAGGCCGATTCCGCGCTCGGTGACCGCCGGTATCCCCGCCAGGATCTGCCTGGAGGAGGACGCCCAGGGCAATTGCCTGGAGTGGTGGTACTACTGACGGCGTTCCTGGCGCTGAGGCCCCGCCCGGCGCCGCCACCCCGCGCCCGCCGGTCTGACCTCCGTCGGTCCGGCGGGCGCGGAGCGGCCTTTCGGTCAGGCGTGCAGGTCGGCGAGGTCCTTGATGTCCTGGAAGCTCATGCCCATCGCGTGGTACAGCCGCACCTGCTCCTCGTTCATGGCGCCGTCCCGGGTCAGCTCCTTCACCTGGGCGTCGGTCAGCGGCTCGACCGGGCCGTCCGCTCCGCCCGCTCCGCCCGGGCCGGTGTGGCGGGAGCCGAGCGGGCCGCCGGACGTGAGGCCGCCGACGAGGCCGGCGAGGTCCTCGGAGCCGATCTCGGTGGCGCCGGTCGGTGCCTGGACGGCCGGGGTGTCCTTGCCGAACGCGATCCGGAGCGGGAGCGGGGTGCCGGGGGCGGCCTTCTCCTCCAGCTGCGCCAGGTCGAAGCTGACGGCGGACAGCGTGCCGCCGTCGAGGAGGACGTCCAGCGCCAGCGGGCGGTCCGGGACCTTGGTCGGGGCGGTCTTCGGCAGCTTGCCGAGGTTCGGGATGTCCTTGGCGAGCGGTTCGACGGCCTTCAGCAGGTCGTCCGTCAGCTTGCGGGCCGGGGCGGTGACGATGATCCGGTCCTTGCCGTCCTGCTTGCCCTTGTCCTCGAAGGACAGGTCGTGGGCGAGGATGTCCTTCAGCGAGGCGGTCAGGTTCTCCGAGACCTTCGGGTCCAGGGTCGGCGCGGGGGTCGCGGCGCCGCCGCTCGTGGACCGGCCGGGGCGGTCGGCGCCCTCGATCACCTTCGGGTCGAAGGCGACCCACTGGCCCTTCAGCGCGTTCTGCAGGGCGCCGGGCAGGCCCTCGGCCAGCCCCTCGACCTCGGCGGCGTCCTCCCCGACGAGGTGCGCGAAGCCGGCGAGGTCCGCCCGCGCGTAGGCCTTGCCGCCGACCTGGCGGAGTTCCACCAGCGGCGCGCCGCCCTTGCCGGTGAGCGTGTAGGAGGCCGAGACCGACGGGTCGGCCGGCTGCGCGGCGCCGCTGCCGGCGCCCTTGGAGGGCTGGATGTCCTTCAGCGGCTTGTCCGCGCTGAAGGCGATCGACAGGCTCACGGCGGAGAGCGCGGCAGCGCCCTCCTTGTCGATCTCCTCACCGGTGGCCGCCCCGAACGCCTCGATCTGCGCGGGGGTGGCGTCGACGGACAGCTTGGCGCTGAAGGACTTGCTCCGGCCGAACGCGTCGAAGGCCTTCGACACCTTCTCGGCCGCGCTGAGCTGCTGGACGGTGCCGCACGCGGCGAGGCCGGTGGCGAGGACGGCGCCGCAGGCGGCGGCGGCCAGGGTGGTGCGGGCGGACCGGCGTATCACGGTGCTGATGGCAGAACTCCTGAGGTGCAAGGTACGGCTGTCGGGCATGCGGACGCGACCGGCGCTGCCGGGCACGGCGTGCCGCTGTGACGGGTGCGGCACAGCGAAGCACAGAACCCCTGGTGGGGGCATCCGCATTTCGGCAGCCCGGAGCGGGCGGCCCGGTGCGGACGGCCCGGAAGGGCGGTCCACAAACTACCGGGCCCGACCGACAACCCGTCGCCCGGGCACCGGTCGGGGCACCGGTCGAGCAGTGACCGGTGCCCCGCCCGGCGGGTCCGAGGAGGCCGGACGGGGGGCCGGGCCTCCTCGGAGTCAGGGTGCGCCTCAGCCGCGCCGGCCGCCGGGTGGGCGGACCTCGGCCTTGACGCGCAGGTCCGGGCTGTTGCGGAAGGTCAGGGTGAACTCCACCCACTGGCCGACCGTCAGCGCGGGCGGATTGATGATCATCAGATCGGCGTCCTCCGGGGACATCGCGAGCTCGCCGCGCTCGGGCACCGGGAGGGCCGTGGCCGGCTCCCAGCGGCCGGCGGCGCCCTGGTGCAGATGCCGCTTCAGCGTCACCTTGCCGCCGAACTCCCAGCTGGCGCCCGTCAGTTCGTCGGGTATGTCGCCGGGGTTGCGGACCGTGAAGAACGCGGCGGTGGCCGGGACCCCGCCCGCCGTGGGCAGGAGCAGCCAGCCCGGTCCGGCCTCGACCGGGCGCGCGGTGCCCGCGCCGCCGATCGCCGTCCACCCGGAGAGCAGCGCGAGCGCCACCGCGGCGGCCCCCACCGGCGGGCCGACCACCTTCAGCCGCTCGGCCACCCGCCGCCCGCTCACCGTCCTGCCTCCGCTCAGCGTCCCGCGCCCGTCCGCCGTCCCGCTCACCACGTCGCACCCGCCGAACGCCGCGCCCCGGCCGGCCGCCGAGCCGTACCCGACCGCCGGCCACCGCCCGCCGCGCCCCCGCCCGCGCCACCGCCACCGTCGCCGCCCCCGCCCCCGTCCGCGGCACCCCGCCCCGGACGCCACGTCCGCAGCCGCAGGCTGTTGCCCACCACCAGCAGCGAGCTCAGCGACATCGCCACCGCCGCCAGCATCGGGTTCAGCAGCCCCACCGCCGCCAGCGGAATCAGCACCACGTTGTAGCCGAACGCCCACACCAGGTTGGCCCGGATCGTGCCCAGGGTGCGCCGGGCCAGCCGGACGGCGTCCACCACCGCCTCGATGTCCCCGCGCACCAGCGTCAGCCCGGCCGCGCCGATCGCCGCGTCACTGCCCGAGGCGAGCGCCACCCCCAGGTCCGCCGAGGCCAGCGCGACGGCGTCGTTGACCCCGTCGCCGACCACCGCCGTGGTCCGCCCGGCGGCCTTCAACTCGGCCACCACCTCCGCCTTGCGCTCCGGCGAGGCCGAGGCGTGCACCCGCTCGATGCCCAGCTCCCGCGCGACCGCGTGGGCCGCGCCCGGGCCGTCACCGGTCAGCAGCACCGGCTCCAGGCCCATGCCGCGCAGCCGGTGCAGCGCGCGCCAACTGCCCGAACGCAGCGTGTCACCGACCGCCAGGACGGCCACCGGCCGGTCGTCCAGCTCCACCACCACCGGCGTGCGGCCGGCCGCGGAGGCGTCCGTGAGCGCCGTCGTCAGCTCCGCCGGCAGCGGCGCCCCGGCGTCGTCCGGGCGGACCACCCGGACCCGCTGCCCCTCCACCTCGCCGGACACCCCGACCCCGGCGGTGGCCGCGAACTCGGCCACCGCCGGGAGGGGTTCGGAGCCGCACCGGGCCCGGGCCGCCCCCACGACGGCCCGCCCGATGGGGTGCTCCGAGCGGTGCTCGACGGCCCCGGCGAGCCGCAGCACCCGGTCCTCGTCGACGCCCGCGCTGGCGGCCACGGCCACCGCCGCGAGCTCCATCCGGCCGGTGGTCAACGTGCCCGTCTTGTCGAGCACCACGGTGTCGACCCGGCGCAGGCTCTCCAGCACCTCGGGCCCGCGCACCAGGACGCCCAGTTCGGCCCCGCGCCCGGTCGCCGCCAGCAGCGCGGTCGGCGTGGCCAGGCCCAGCGCGCACGGGCAGGCCACCACCAGCACGGCGACCGCCGCCGTCACCGCCGCCTGCGGGTCGGCCCCGGCGCCCAGCCAGAAGCCCAGCACGCAGACCGCCACCGTCAGCACGCATGGGACGAACACCCCGGCGACCGTGTCCGCCAGCCGCTGCGCCCGCGCCTTGCCGGCCTGGGCGTCCGCCACCAGCGCGGTGATCCGGGCCAGCTGGGTGTCCGCGCCGACCGCGGTCGCCCGCACCACCAGCGCCCCGCCGACGTTCACCGTGGCGCCCGCCACCTGGTCACCGGGGCCGACCTCCACCGGCACCGACTCGCCGGTCAGCAGGCTGAGGTCCAGCGCGGAACCGCCCTCGACCACCACCCCGTCGGTGGCCACCCGCTCACCCGGCCGGACCACGAACTCCTGCCCCGGCAGGAGCTGTTCGATCGGCAGCAGCCGCTCCTCGGCGGTCTCCGGGTCGCGGACGCACACCTGCTTGGCGCCCAGCTCGGCCAGCGCCCGCAGCGCGGAACCGCTGCGCCGCCGCACCCGCCCCTCCAGCAGCCGACCGGCCAGCACGAACAGCGGCACCCCGACGGCCGCCTCCAGGTAGACGTGCGCGGTGCCGCCGCCGTCCGCCGTCAGCGAGAACGGCATCCGCATGCCGATCTCGCCCGCCCCGCCGAACAGCAGCGCGTACGCGGACCAGCCGAAGGAGGCGACGACCCCGAGGCTCACCAGGGTGTCCATGGTCGCGGCCGCGTGCCGCAGCCCCTGCCAGGCCCGCCGGTGGAAACCGGCCGAACCCCAGCTCGCCACCGGCAGCGCCAGCCCGAAGCAGACCCACTGCCAGGCCGGGAACTGCGCGGACGGCACCATCGACAGCACCAGCACGGGCACCGCCAGCAGCGCCGTCACCAGCAGCCGCCGGCGCTCGTCCGCGTCCTCCGCCTCGGGGCCGGTGGGCGGCACCCCCTCGGGCACCAACCCGGCGGTGTAACCGGCCCGTTCGACCGCCGCCACCAGGTCGTCGACGCCCACCTCGGCCGGGTGCAGCACCCGCGCCCGGCCGGTGGCCAGGTTCACCCCGGCGGTGACGCCCTCGATCCGGGCCAGCCGCTTCTCCACCCGGCTCACACAGGCCGCGCAGGTCATCCCGCCGACCACCAGGTCGGTGCTCACGAGAGCGTCGGCCTCCTCGGCCGCCCTCACCGGGCCGCTCCCATGTCGTGCCCCATCCCGGGTTTCCCGCCGCCTCCGCCACCGGGCGTCAGCCCGGGCGTCACCGGCCCGGCGCCGCGACCCACCGCGAACGCCACGACGAAGACCACTACCAGCAGCAGGGCGAACCCCGCGAGCACACTCAACGGCCGGGCACCCGGCGACATCCCACTCACGCCCCACCAGTCGTCCCCCCACCCCGCCGAGTTCCCGTACACCCCGAATGACCCGAATCACACCCACCAATGGGTGTACCGCCGCGCCCGGCCGGCACGGGGCGGGGCGCGCTGCGGCAGCGGGATGCGGACGATCTGGGGGCGTGGTCGCTGAGTTGGGTGGGGAGGAGGGGGCGGGAGCCGGTGCGGCGTCAGTCGTCGGTGAGGGTGAGCCGGATGCCGATGGTGCCGCGCTCGCCGCGTCGCAGGCGGCTGCCGAGCAGGGTGGCGACGCCGAGGAAGCCGTACTTCTGCCGCAGCAGCGTCCGGTAGGCGGCGGTGCCCTCGGGGCCGAGGATCTCGGCGGTGGCCGGGACGGACTCACCGGTCGGATTGCCGCGGACGTCGCAGGGGCCGACCAGGACGTCCGGGCGGTTGCGGATCCGCTTGACCTTCCACGAGTCGGTGACGGTCCAGATGCCGAGCGCCTCGCCGTCGCGCACCACCCACACCGGCGTCGGGACGGCCGTGCCGTCCTTCTTGAAGGTGGTGACCAGCAGGTAGCTGCCGGAGGAGAGGCCGACGAGGCGTGCGAGCCGTTCCTGCCGGTGCGGGTCGGGGTGGGGAGTGGCGCTCATGCCGGGCATTCTAGGGCCCGTCAGCCTGTCAGTGTCGGCGGCGGGCGCCGGCGGAGCGGACGAGGGACCGGGCGCGGCGGGCGAGGCGTCGGCGGTTGCCGCCGCCGACGGCCGTGGCACCGCCGACGGCGGTGGCACCGCGCGGCGCGGAGGACGCGACGGGCGGGGCGGTGCGGGCGACGCGCGGCGCGTAGTCCGGCCGCGGCGGTACGGCGACGCCGCCGAGCACGGTCGGGGAGGGGGCGGGCCCGGCGACCGCGGCGGTCCCGGCCTGCGGGCGCCGCCGGGTGCGGAACCGGACCGCCGTCCAGAGCGCGAGCGTCAGCGCCGCGCCGAACGCGACGGCCGTCCAGCCGCCCGGGCCGAGGGCGCGGTCGGCCTCCCGGATGGCGTGCGGCAGCACACCGCCGGCGGCGGGCGCCTCGGGGCCCGCCGGGGCGGAGGCGCCGGCGGCCTCCTCCACCAGGTGGCCGACCGGCTCGACCTTGCCGGCCGCCGCGAAGCCCCAGTCCAGCAGCAGCGCCGCCTCGTCGTAGACCTTGGACTGCTGCTCCGGGTGCATCACCGTCACCAGCAGGGTCCGGCCACCCCGTTCGGCCGCCCCCGTGAAGGTGGCGCCCGCGTTGGTGGTGTAGCCGTTCTTCACCCCGATCAGGCCCGGGTACTTGCCCAGCAGGCGGTCCGTGTTGGCGATGTCGAACGTGGTGCGCTGCCCCGTCGTCTTGTCCACCGCGCCGGGGAAGTGCGCGGTGCGGGTCGCGCAGTAGCTGCGGAAGTCCGGGTTGCGCAGCCCGGCGCGGGCGAACAGCGTGAGGTCGTACGCCGAGGAGACCTGCCCGTCCTGGTCGTAGCCCTCCGGCGAGACCACCCGGGTGTCCAGGGCCTGGAGGGCGGTCGCCCGCTCCTGCATCTGGGTGACGGTGCGGGCCAGTCCGCCGTTCATGTGGGAGAGGACGTGCACGGCGTCGTTGCCGGAGGCGAGGAAGACGCCCCGCCAGAGGTCCTCGACCCGGTACGGCAGGTTCTCCTTGATCCCGACCAGGCTGCTGCCCGCGCCGAGCGCGGCCAGCTCGACGGGGGCGACCCGGTGTTCCAGGGACCGGTCGAACTTCGGCAGCACGGTGTCCGCGAAGAGCATCTTGAGCGTGCTGGCGGGCGGCAGCGGGAGGTGGGCGTTGCGGGCCGCGAGCACCTCGCCGGTCGTGGCGTCGGCGATCAGCCAGGACCGTCCGGTCAGTCCGGCGGGCAGCTCGGGCGCGCCGGTCCGGGGCGCCACCTGGACGGCCGGCCGGGCCAGCCGCTCGCCGCCGACCACGGTGCTCGCGTCCTGCGCGGCACCGGCCACGGCCGTCGCGGTGGCGGTGCTGCTGGCCGAGGGTGACGGGGTCGCGGTCAGGAGTCCGGCCGACGAGGCGGCGGGCGCACCGGCCACGAGGACCAGCACGGCGACGGCGCCGGCCGCCGCCGGTCTCCCGGCCCGGGCGTGCCTTCTGACGTGGGGTGACCTCTGCTGCACACCGCGAACGTACCCGGGTGGCCGCCGACCCGCCCTGCCCGTTGCTCCGTCCGGGGCCGCTCCGGGCCCCGCCCGGGCCGGTGGACGCTGCTCCGCACGCGCGACTTTGGTGGCCCCGGTCGCTCCGAAAGTCGGATCCCGGCGGCCACGGCAGTGGCGGCGGGCCGGGACGGGGGAACGAACCCTCGGACGCCGGCCGTTCCGCCGGTTGACGAGTCGTCGACGAGGAGGGCCGCATGACCAAGCAGGCGTACGGACGGATCGCGCACCGTCATGTCGAGGTGAACGGTGTCCGGCTGCACGTCGCCGAGCAGGGGGAGGGGCCGCTGGTCCTGCTGCTGCACGGCTTCCCGGAGAGCTGGTACTCCTGGCGGCACCAGGTCGCGCCGCTCGCGGAGGCCGGCTACCGGGTGGTCGCGGTCGACCAGCGCGGCTACGCCCGCAGCGAGCAGCCCGCGTCGGTCGACGCCTACACCCTGCTGCACCTGGTCGGCGACGTCACCGGGCTGATCCACGCCCTCGGCGAGGAGAGCGCCGTCCTGGTCGGCCACGACTGGGGCGCCCCGGTCGCGTGGACCACCGCGACCCTGCGCCCCGACCTGGTGCGCGGGGTGGCCGGGCTGAGCGTGCCGCCGCTGCCCACCCTCGGCCCGCCGCCGCTGGCCCAGGGCCGGGAGCGGTACGGCGACGGCTTCTACCAGAACTACTTCCAGCGCCCCGGTGTCGCGGACGCCGAGCTCGGCCACGACCTGCACGCGACGTTCCGCCGGATCCTCCGCGGCGTCTCCGGCGACCGTCCGCGGGGCGGCGGCGCGGGGCCGCGCGTCTGGGTGGTCCGCGAGGGGCAGACGCTGCTGGAGAGCATCCCCGAGCCGGAGAAGCTGCCCCACTGGCTCTCGGAGGCGGACGTCGAGGCCTTCGTCGCCGACTACGCCGAGCACGGCGAGCGGGCGTTCACCGGGGGGCTCAACTGGTACCGCAACATCGACCGGAACAACGAGCTGCTCGCCGGGCTGGCCGGCCGGCCCGTGGACGTCCCCGCGCTCTACGTGGCCGGGGACCAGGACATGGTCACGGCGCTGATCCCGGAGGAGGCGCTGCGCCGGCTGCTGGAGCGCCTGACACCGAAGCTGTACCGGCGTGTCACCCTCCCGGGCGTCGGCCACTGGACCCAGCAGGAGAGCCCGGCCGAGGTCAACGCGGCGCTGCTCGACTTCCTCGGGCACCTGGACGGCTGAGCCGGCGGGCGGGTGGCGGGCGGGGCCTTGTCGTCGGCCCGCCGCCGCGCCGCTCAGACCGGCAGGAGCCGGGCGATGAACTCGCCCAGCAGGCGGGCGTTGCGGCAGCAGTGCATCTCCACCGCCCGGGCGTAGGCGGGCGCGGCGGAGTCGCCGGTACCCCAGAGGGCGGGCTGCTCCGGGTTGAGCCAGTGCACCTGGCGGGCGCGGGCCGCGATCCGCAGGAGGGCGGGGACGTTGGCATCCCGGTAGTTGTTCCGGGCGTCGCCGAGGATCAGCACGCTGGTCCGCGGGCCCACGGCGTCCAGGTGGTGGTCGGCGAACTCGCCGAGGGCCGAGCCGTAGTCGCTGTTGCCGTGGTAGCCCATCACCTTGGCTTCGGTGAGGATCCGCCGGGCGAGCGCGGCCGGGTCGCCGCCGCCGCGGGTGAGCAGGTCCGTCACCTCGGCGGTGCGGTTGACGAAGGCGAACACCCGGACCTTGCTGAACTGGTCGCGCATCGCCTGGACCAGCAGCAGGGTGAAGTCGGAGAAGCCCGCCACCGAGCCGGACACGTCGCAGACCAGGACCAGTTCCGGCCGGGCGGGGCGGCGCAGCCGGTAGGCCGGGCGCAGCGGGACGCCGCCGGTGGAGAGGGAGCGGCGCAGGGTGCGGCGCAGGTCGATCCGCCCGCGGGCCGCCCGGCGCCGGCGGGCGGCCAGCCGGGTGGCCAGTTTGCGGGCCAAGGGGTGGACGGTGCGCCGTAGTTCGGCGAGCTGGTCGCGGCCGGCGGCGAGGAAGTCGATCCGGTCGGGGCTCGGGGCGACGGCCCGTTCGGCGAGGCGTTCGGTGCCGCGCAGTTCGGCCGCCCGTCGGCGTGCCTCGGTGGCGACGAGGGCGCGGAAGTCCTGGATGCGGCGGCGGATC
This sequence comes from Kitasatospora misakiensis, assembly GCF_042656005.1. NCBI lineage: Bacteria > Bacillati > Actinomycetota > Actinomycetes > Kitasatosporales > Streptomycetaceae > Kitasatospora > Kitasatospora misakiensis. The sequence goes on from NZ_JBHSOF010000001.1 coordinate 173,254, forward strand.
TCGTCGGGGAGCAGCTGGTCGGCGAGGTCGGCGGCGAGGTCGTCTGCGGCGGTGCCGGCGCGCAGGGCCGCGAGGACGCGGGCCAGTAGGGTCTCGGGCGCGAGCCGGCCGAGGGTCTGGTAGGCCGACCAGCCGTCGGAGCCGGGTGTGCCGGCGGCGCCGGCGGTGCCGTACCGGCCGAAGGCGGCCACCGCCTCACCGGCGAGCCGGACCTGGGCGGCCCGGTCGTCGGCGGCGAGTGCGGCCGCGAGCCGCGCCCGGAGGTCCTCGCGCAGGGCGGCCGGGTCCATGGCGGCGGGGTTCGCGGCGGCGGGGTCGAGCGAGCCGCTCCCGGGGCCGGCCAGGTCGGCCGGGTCCGGCGCGGCGGCTCGGCGGACGGCCTCCGGATCGCCGACGCCGAGCGGGAAGAAGAGGTCGAAGGTCGCGTCGAAGACGCCGCGCTGCCCGTCCGTGCGCAGCAGCGCGGCGGCGAGGCCGGCCCGGACCTGCTCGCGTTCGGCGAGGCCGAGGACGTCCAGGACGGCCGCCGCGTCGACCGTCTCGGCGGGCCCGATCCGCAGGCCGTGGGTGCGCAGGGCGCGGACGAAGCCGGTCAGCCGGGCGGCGAGGTCCGCCGGGACGGTGCCGTGCCTGGGTCCAGGCCCGTCTCCGGGAGCGGACGGCGGCGGGACGGTCATGCGACGGTGAGCTTCTGCGCGGCCTTCAGCACGTCGTCCTGGTGCTTGAGGACGACGCCGAGGGTGGCCCGGACGACCGTCTCGTCCAGGGTGTCGGCGCCGAGCGCGAGCAGGGTGCGGGCCCAGTCGACGGTCTCGGCGACCGACGGTGCCTTGCGCAGCTCCAGCGCCCGCAGCGCGCCGACCACCCGGACCAGCGAGTCGGCCAGCGTCGCGTCCAGCCCGGGGACCCGCAGCCGGACGATCCGGCGCTCCAACTCGGCCTCCGGGTAGTCGAGGTGGAGGAAGAGGCAGCGCCGGCGCAGCGCCTCGGAGAGCTCCCGGGTGGCGTTGGAGGTGAGCAGCACGAACGGGCGGCGGCTCGCGGTGATGGTGCCCAGTTCGGGCACGGTGACCTGGAAGTCGCTGAGCACTTCGAGCAGCAGCGCCTCCACCTCGACGTCGGCCTTGTCCATCTCGTCGATCAGCAGGACGGTCGGCTCGTCGCCGCGGATGGCGGTGAGCAGCGGCCGGGTGAGCAGGAACTCCTCGCCGAAGATGTCGGTGCGGGTGGCGTCCCAGCCCTCGTCCCGCCCGGCGGTGATCCGCAGCAACTGCTTGGCGTGGTTCCACTCGTAGAGGGCGCGGGCCTCGTCGATGCCCTCGTAGCACTGGAGCCGGACGAGCCGGGCCCGGCCGATCGCGGCGACGGCCTTGGCGAGTTCGGTCTTGCCGACGCCGGCCGGGCCCTCGACGAGCAGCGGCTTGCCGAGCCGGTCGGCGAGGAAGACGGTGGTGGCGACCTCCGTGGAGGCCAGGTAGCCGGCCTCGGCCAGTCGGGCGGCCGTGTCGGCCACCGACTCGAAGAACTGCGTGCCCTCGCCGCCCATGTGTGCCCCGCATCCCCGTGGTCCGGTGTCTGTCGCCAGCACCCTACCCGCGGGTCACTTCAGCCGTGGGTGACTTCGCTGCCCCGGGCAATGCCGCACCCGGCGCCGGGTGCGGCATTGCCCGGAGGCGGGAGCGGTCAGTTGACGTAGACGTGCGGGCTTCCGGCCACCGAGCTGTCCTTCACCGGGCCGTAGGTGGCGCTGAAGTACCCGGTGGAGAAGCAGGTGCTGGGGCCGGAGACCTTCGGGAGCGCCTGGGCGTTGAAGCCGATGGTCTGGCCGACGTTGCCGGTGGTGCCGCTGATCCCGGCGGAGGCCCGGTAGACGCAGGTGATGGTGCCGAGGATGGTCTTCAGCACCACGGTGGTCTGGAGCGGCCCGGCGGCGGTGGGGTCGAGCGAGACCGGGTTGCCCGGCGCGTCACTGACCGAGTTGGTGTAGGGGAGGTTGTTGACGGTGATGCTCTGCACGCTGGTCACGCCGATCACGTTGGCGGTACAGGAGCCGAAGGTCTGGGTGTTGAGCTGCTCGGTCGCCACGCCGGGCGCGGCCGGGTTGCTGGTCACGGTGGCGGAGAAGGAGGAGGCGGCGCACTTGATGCCGCTCGTCCCGGTGGCGCTGGAGTAGAAGGTGGCGTAGCCGCCGGCCACCAGGTCGGCGGTGAGCACGTCGCCGACGGCGATGTCCGGTCCGCCGACGGCGGTGTGGGTGAGCACGGCGGAGCCGGCGGCCTGGGCGGGGGTCATGGTGCCGGGGGCCAGCACCGCGGCGGCGGCGAGGGCGGTGGCTCCGAGGGTACGGCGGATGCGCATGAGGGTGTGCCTCTCCGGGCGAATCGGGTGGGGGAGTCGCTGCGGTCGGTGTGGGGGAGCGCGCGGCGTCGTCGGCCGCGGCCCGACCGGGACGGGGGCGGGGCGGGGCGGTACGGAGTGGGGCTGGGTGGGGCGTCGCGAACGGCGACTCGGCGGGCCCGGCGCCACGGGCCCGCCCGTACCGTGTGCGGTGCCGGGTGCACGTCGGCGGCTGCCACCGTCGGGGATGCGTTCGCCATACTGAGCGGTCGGAACGCGTGCGGGCTTCCGGGGGACTCGGCCGCAGATTGGAAACCCGCCAGTGTTGTAAACCGGATGCCGCGTCAATGTCAAGACAAAGCACGGGAGTTGGTGGCGGAGGATGGCGATGGAGCCGGAGGTCCGGGCGAACGCGGACGTGGTCCTGATCCCCGGTGCGCGCACCGGGCGCGACCCGGCCCGCTCGATCAAACGCGGCCCGAGCCGGCTGCCGCCGGGGGTGGTCGCCGCGACCCAGCGGGAGCGCCTGCTCGACGGTCTGGTGCACACCGTGGCGCAACACGGCTACCAGCGCGCCACGGTGAGCGACATCTGTCGCGCCGCCGGGGTGACCAGGCCGGTCTTCTACGAGCTGTTCACCGGCAAGGAGGACGCCTTCCTGGCCGCCCACCGGCACGGCACCGGGGTGGTGATCCGGCGGATGGCGAGGGCGTTCGCGGCCTCGCCGGACTGGTGCACCGGCATCCGCGAGGCGCTGCGCGCGATGCTCGTCCTGCTGGCCGGGGTCCCCGCGTTCGCGACCATGGCGGTCATCGAACTGGACGCGGTCGGCCCGGCCGGACGCCAGGAGCGCGATCAACTCCTCACCCGCTTCCGGGCGTTCTTCGCGGAGATCCCCGAACTCCCGGACGGGGTGGCGGCCGAGGCGATGATCGACGCGGTGGTCGGCGGCGTCTACTGCACCCTGCAGCGCTGTATCGACACCGACCGGACCGCCGAACTCCCTGACCTGCTAGCGACCTTGAGCCTGTTCTGCCTGGCGCCCTTCCTCGGCCCGGCCGAGGCGGCGCGCCGTCTGGCCTAGGACGTACCCGGGTCGGGATGCCGTTCAGGACGCCGTGCCCGAGCGGACGATGATCCTTCGTGCACCCGTATTGACCCGCCCAATACTCGGCAGTAGCTTCCCAGTTACCCACCGTGGTCCGACCGGTCCGCCCCGCTGCCACGGGGCGGACCAGTCCGGTCGTGCCGCGGAACGCTGTCCGCGCCAGGACAACGTGCCAGTGCCTGCCCGTCCCCACCACCCGAGGGAGCACACATGGCCACGTCCGAGGACGCCGCCCACCCGACCGGGAGCACCGCGACTCCCGAGTCACCCGCCCAGGCGCGAGGCCGGGTCCGGCTGAAGCGCACCGCGCTGATGGCCGTACCCGCCGTCGTCGCCGGCGCCGTACTGATGACCCTGACCGCCCAGGGCGTGCTCGCCGCCCAGTTCGCCATCTCCGGCATGCCGTTCGTCGTCACCGCCGACAGCCTGGACGGCGTCGGCTTCGAGCAGTTCGGCAGCCTGGACCACATGATCGAGGGCAGCCCCAACAGCGGCGACACCGGCGGCCAGGTGCTCGTCGCGGTCTCCGCGATCAAGGAGGCCTCGCTCACCAAGCTGTGCCAGAGCGTCGATCTCGGCGGCATCAACCTGCTGATCAAGGCCGGCGACGCCGGGACGCCCGTCACCGCCACCGACCTCACCACCGACTCCGATCTGCTCTCCGGCGACGCGGAGTTCAAGAACATCGAGATCGGCGGCGACGCGAGCACCTACACCAAGGCCGGTGTCCAGGGCCTGCCCGGGGTCTTCGGCCAGCAGGCCGACACGGTCAAGATCCGCAACCTCCGGCAGCACAACTACGCCACCACCGCCGGGGCCTTCAAACTGCCCAACCTCCGGCTGAGCTTCAGCTCCGAGGGCTGCTGACGGTGGCCGCGCCCGAGACCGAGACCGAGCCCGAGCCCGCGCCCGAGTCGAAGCCGGATGCGGCCGGCGAGGCTGCCCGGACCCGGGGGTCCTGGCGCGGCTGGCGGGGCCGGCGGCCGTTCTGGGGCGGCACGCTCGTCCTGTTCGGCGGCGCGGAGATCCTCTTCACGCTGCGCGCCCCGTTGCCCGTCGTCCTGCACATCGGGATCCAGGGGCTGGCCGGCTACCTCGTCCCGTCGGTCATGGTGATCTGCGGCCTGCTGATCCTCTTCAACCCGGCCCAGCGGCTGTTCTACTCGATCATCGCCGTGCTGGCGTCGCTGGGCAGTTGGCTCACCTCCAATCTCGGCGGCTTCCTACTCGGGATGCTGTTCGGCGTGGTCGGCAGCTGCCTCGCCTTCGGCTGGCTGCCCGACCAGCCCCCGCGCCGCCGGTGGCTGCGCCGGGGCCGGGCCCGGCACAAGGCCGCCGACCCGGCCGGCGTCTGAGGCCCGGTCCGACACCGAGACCGGCACCGAGAGACCGGCACCGGCACCAGCACCGGCCCCGAAGCCGGCGCCCCGCCCCCGGCGTTGGGAGAGCACCGGGGACGGGGCGTCGCACCGGCCGGGGGGCCGGCGCCCGGCGACCGTGCGTCGCACGGGCACCGGGTCAGATGGTCGCCGCGTCGATGACGAAGCGGTAGCGCACATCGCTCTTCAGCACCCGCGCGTAGGCCTCGTTGATCCGGTCGGCGGAGATCAGCTCGATCTCCGCGCCGATCCCGTGCTCGGCGCAGAAGTCCAGCATCTCCTGGGTCTCCGGCAGGCCACCGATCATCGAGCCCGCGATCGACTTCCGACCGTTGAGCAGCGAGTGCGCGCCCACGGTGACGGGCTTCTCCGGCGCGCCGAGCTGGACCATCGTGCCGTCGGTGCGCAGCAGCCCCAGGTAGGCGCTGAGGTCGAGGTCCGCCGAGACGGTGTTCACGACGAGGTCGAACCGGCCGGCCAGCTCCGTGAACGTCGCCGGGTCGGAGGTGGCGCGGTAGTCGTGGGCGCCGAGCCGCAGCCCGTCCTCGCGCTTGCTCAGCGACTGGCTGAGCACGGTGACCTCGGCCCCCTTGGCCCGGGCGATCTTCACGCCCAGGTGGCCGAGCCCGCCGAGCCCGACGACGGCGACCTTCCGGCCCGGACCGGCCCCCCAGTGGGTGAGCGGCGAGTACAGCGTGATGCCCGCGCAGAGCAGCGGCGCCGCGACGTCCAGCGGCAGCGCGTCGGGGATGCGCAGGGCGTAGCCCTCGTCCACCACCAGCTGTCGGGCGTACCCGCCGTACGTCGGCGTGCCGTCCCGGCCGACGGAGTTGTAGGTGAACACCACCCCGCCCTCGCCCGTGCAGTACTGCTGGAGCCCCGCGCGGCAGTTGTCGCACGTCCGGCAGGTGTCGACGAAGCAGCCGACGCCGACCCGGTCGCCGGCCGACCACCGGGAGACCTCGGAGCCGACGGCCGCGACCACCCCGGCGATCTCGTGGCCCGGCACCATCGGGAAGATCCCCGGGCCCCAGTCCTCGCCGACCTGGTGGATGTCGGAGTGGCAGATGCCCGCGTACTTGACGTCGATCAGCACGTCGTGCGGGCCGAGCGCCCGGCGGGGCACGGTGGTCCGCTCCAGCGGGGCACCCGGGGTGGCGGCGGCGTACACCGCGATCCGGCCGGCGGCGGTGGAGTCGGCAGTGTCGGTGGTGTCGGTGGTGTCGGTGATGTCAGCGATGTCGGTGAGCGTCGTGTTCGTCATGGCTCAAGGCTCGGCGCTGCGGGCACGGCCAGCCAGGTCAGCAACGGTCGTACGTTTCCCGTTCCTACTACACGCAGTATCACCCTCGGCGCCGGTCCGCCCCGGAGCGCGGGCCCATACTGCTGGTATGGATCAGCGCACCGAGCTCAGCGAATTCCTGCGCTCCCGGCGGGCCCGGCTGCGGCCGGCCGACGTCGGGCTGCCCGACTACGGCGGACGGCGGCGGGTGCCCGGGCTGCGCCGCGAGGAACTGGCCCAACTGGCCGGGGTGAGCACCGCGTACTACGTCCGGCTGGAACAGGGGCACGGCGAGAGCGTCTCGTCGGCCGTGCTGGACGCCGTCGCCCGCGCCCTGCGGCTCGACGCCGCCGAGCACGAGCACCTGCGCCGCCTCACCGGACCCGTGCGCCGCCGCCCCGGACGGGTCCGTGCGGTGCGTCCGCAGCAGGTCCGGCCCGAGCTGCAGCAGCTGTTGGACGTGATGGAGGGCGTCCCGGCCTACGTCCTCGGGCGGCGGCTCGACGTGCTCGCCTGGAACCGTCTCGGGAACTCCGTGATCGGCGACATCGCCGCGCTGCCGCCGGAGCAGCGGAACATCGCCTGGCAGGTCTTCCTCGACCCGGCCGCCCGGGAGCTGTACCAGGACTGGGAGGGCAAGGCGAACGATCTGGTGGGGATGCTCCGGCTCGACGCGGGCCGCGATCCCGACGACCCCCGGCTGGCCTCGCTGATCGGTGAACTCTCGGTCAAGAGCGCGGACTTCCGGCGGCTGTGGGCCGCGCACGACGTCCTCGACAAGGGCCACGGTGTCAAGGAACTGCACCATCCGGTGGTCGGTGGGCTGACTCTTCGCTACGAGACCTTCCGTCCGTCCGGCGACCCGGACCAGGTCCTGGTCACCTACCACGCCGCGCCGGGCTCGTCCTCGGCCGAGTCGCTGCGCCTGCTGGCCAGTTGGATCGCCACCGGTCCCACCGTCCCCACCGGCCCCGCCGGCGACGGGGAGCCGTCGGCCGTACCGGAGTCCGCGCCCCAGCCGGACTTCGGGTCCTGAGCACACCCCCGACCACCAGCGCCCCCGACCACCCGAGCCCCGCGCCCCGGGCCGCCCGCGGCGACCGCCGCCGGGCGGCCCGGACCGTCCCGACTACCGGTAGCAGTACGAGTCCGAGGACGCGTCACCGCCCGCCAGGTGCGTCTGGTGCACCCGCAGCCCCCGGAAGTCCGCGCCGTGCGGGAAGAACCGCGGGTCGACGGTCATCCCGCCCGCCTCCGGATCGGCGTCCAGCTTGACGATCCACGGCTCGATGCCGTCCGGGTAGAACTGGTCGTCCCACGCCCCGTACAGCGAGTTGGTCAGGTAGAGCCGCCGCCCGTCCCGGCTGATCTCGACCATCTGCGGCGCGCCGCTCAGCGGACGGCCCGGCTCCGCCGGGTGCGGCGTCCGGGCCGCCACCCCGCCGAGCCGCACCGAGGCGGTGAGCAGCGGGCGGAACGGGTCCGACACGTCGTACTGGAGCAACTCGCCGGTGCCCCAGGCCGAGACGTACAGCCAGCGGTCGTCCACCGACAGGTTGATGTCGGTGATCAGCGGCGGCACGGCGCCGAACGGCTGGAGGACGGGCGGCAGGTCCTCGGCCTTCGCCGGTTCGGCGGGTATCTCGATCACCTTGCGCGCGGTGAACGCCTCGCCCTGCCGGTACCAGAGCCAGACCGAGGCCGAGAGGTCCTCCACATTGGTGACCACCCCGGCGAAGCCCCACTCGGCCTCCGGGTCGTGGGCCGGGCGCAGCTCCAGCACCATCTGGTACTGGTCGCCGAGGTCGATCCGCTGCAGGTGCCGCCCCGAGTCCAGCTCCCAGAAGTGCAGCGCGTGCCCGTACTTGCGGCCGAGCAGCAGCTCCGGCACCACACCGTCCTCGACCATCCACGGGGTGCCCCACTCGCTGGTCACGCCCACGTTGCTGCCCAGGTGCCACCACACGTCGTAGGAGAAGTTCTGCGACCCGCGCTCGGTCTCCCAGGGGCGCAGCACGTCGAAGGTGGTGTGGTCGAGCAGGGCGACCCCGCCGGGGCCGTCGCCGCCCGTCGCCGCGCCCAGGCAGGAGAGGAAGACGCCCTCCGGCCCGCAGTGCAGGGTGTGCGGGCGCGAGTACCCGGACCGCGCCGCCAGCTCCGCCGCCTCCACGGTCTTCACCAGTCTGGGCCGGACCGGGTCGGGCCGGGTGTCCAGGACGTGCAGCCGGGACGACCGCAGGCCGGGCAGCAGCAGGTAGCGCCGTTCGGGGCTGTCGTGGCAGGCGTGGGCGAGGGCGCTGGAGCAGGCGTTCCAGCCGAAGTGGTGCAACTCGTCGCCCAGGCCGGGCATGTCGGTGAAGTTGAGCACGCGCCCGTAGCTCGGCGACGCCGGGTCGGTGTCGACGGTGATCAGCGCGTCCGGCCGCCGCGCCGACCGGTCGAACCCGGCGACGTACGCGAGCTTCTCCGGCGGGGCGGCGATCGCCTCGGCGGGCGTGCGGTACAGCGAGGGATCGCTGTGGCCGGACTGCCGGTCGGTCTGCGGGCCGTGTCCGTGCGGCATGCTGGCTCCTCAACTCGCCTGTTCGGCAAGGTAAGTGACAAGGGCCCGGGTAGCCTTCCACAGACTCGCGGGCGCACAGCAGGCGCACGGGGAGCGGGCAGGGCGCCGGGGGCGGTGCGCCCCCGGCCCCCTGAAGAGAAGGTCTAGCTCACCGTGAGCGGGAAGTACGCGCCGATCCAGCGGTCGAGTTCGGCGAACACCTGGGTGCGGGCGGTCTCGCCGGACAGGACGAGGTCGTGCATGCCGCCCTTGATCCGGACGATCGTCACATGGCGGCCCAGGTGCGGCCCGGCGGCCGCGATGTCGTCGGCGCGCAGGACGGCGTCCGCGTGGTGCAGGGCGGCCTGCCAGCGGGTGGTGGAGATCGAGGCGGTGGAGGCCATCAGCAGCACCGGCACGTCGATGCCGAGCCCGCGCCGGACCTGCCGGTGCCCGCGCTGGACGGCGGCCAGCCAGCCGGCGAACAGCGGCACACCCTCGGCGGGCTTGAGCTTGAGGTCGAAGTCCCACTCGCCGCGGAAGTCCCGGTGGATGCTGTGCACGTAGTGCGGGTTGAGCGCGGACGGCAGGACGCGGGTGGGCGCGAGCCGGGCGATCGCCTCCAGGGCCGGGGCGCCGAGGGTGCGTACGGCGGGGGCGGCCGGCATGGTGAGGAACGGGCTGTTGAGGAACAGGGCGTCGATCAGGCCCCGCCCGGTGCGGCGGCCCGCCCACAGGGCGGCGATCAGCCCGCCGGTGGAGTGGCCGTTGACCAGCAGCTTGGTGTGGCCGTCCTCCTCGCGGATGATCCGGACCGCCTCGTCCAGCTCCTCGTCGTGGGCCGAGAGGTCGCGGACGAAGTTCGGCGAGTGGTGCGGGCGCAGCGAGCGGCCGTACTTGCGCAGGTCGACGGCGTAGAAGGAGAAGCCGGCGGCGACGTAGTGGTCGGCGAGGTGGGTCTGGAACCAGTAGTCGTTGTAGCCGTGGATGTAGAGGACGGCCCGGTCCGACCCGGGGACCAGCCGGCGGACCAGCGTCGCCGAGACCTCGCCCTCCTCGTCCGGACGGAGCGGCAGCTCGGCCGCCTCGTAGGGGGCACCCAGGATGTCTTCGCGGAACTCCATGGCCACTCGCACCCAATCTCTGCTCGGATTCCCGGATCCTCGGGACCTCACCGGCCCGGACCTCACCGGCCCGGACCCCACCGGCCCGGACCTCTGACCATACCGGCCAGTAGCCTAGGGCGTGACGGCGACTCGGGCCGGGCGCCTATGCTGCCGACATGCCCGAGATGCCCGACCCGGCTACCCCGCCCACGCCTTCTACCGCACCCGAGGACCACCCGGTCGACGAACCCGTCCCGGTGCTGCGGCAGACCGACCTCGGGCGGGCGAAGCTGCTCCCCGACGTCGACCACGACGGCGGCTGGCTGCTGACCCTGGACGACACCCCGCAGTCCTACGTCGACCTCGGCGACCCGACCCACCTGGAGTTCGAGTACGTCCAGCGCCTCGGCCACCTCGTCGACGCGCTCGACGGGCCCGGCCGCCCGGTCGACGCCCTTCACCTCGGCGGCGGCGCGCTGACCGTGCCCCGCTACCTGGCCGCCACCCGCCCCGGCTCGCGCCAGCGGGTGGTCGAGGTGGACGGCCCGCTGCTCGACCTGGTCGAGCAGCACCTCCCCTGGCAGGGGCCCGGCGTCGACATCACCGCCGAGGTGGGGGACGCCCGTGACGCCCTCGCCGCCGTCGCGCGGACCGCGCCCGGCACCCTCGACCTCGTCGTCGCGGACGTCTTCCACGGCTCGCGCACCCCCGGGCACCTGACCTCGGTGGAGTTCCTGCGACTGGCCGCGGCGGCGCTGCGCCCCGGCGGCTGCTACGCGGCGAACCTCGCCGACGGTCCGCCGCTCGCCTTCGCCCGCGCCCAGGCGGCGACGCTGCGCGCGGTCTTCCCGCAGACCTGTCTGATCGCCGAGGCGCCGGTGCTGCGCGGACGGCGGTACGGGAACATCCTGCTGGTCGGCTCGGCCGGCCCGCTGCCGGTGGCGGACCTCGCCCGGCGGCTGGCCGGGGACATCTTCCCGGCCCGGCTGACCGAGGGCGCCGACCTCGCCGCCTTCACCGCCCGCACCGCGCCGGTCACCGACGCCACCGCCACCGACTCCCCGCCCCCGCCGGACGGCGCGTTCAGCGTCGGCTGATCCTCGGCTGAGGCGGGCGTGACCCGCCCGCGGCCCTCGCGTGACCCGCGCGCGGGAGCGCGCCTCGGCGCGCCGGGCCGCCACGCGCCCGGTTCACGCCCCCGGCGGTGTCAGAATCGGCGGGTCCCTGCGGGACGCCCACCACCGAGGGAGTGAACGAGAGATGAGCAGCGCGGCGCGACCGGACCTGGCGGCGGTGCCCGAGACAATGCTGTGGACCCTCTGGCAGCGGGCCGTCGAGGCCCGCCGGCCGGACGCGCTGCTCCACGACCCCAAGGCCGTCGAGCTGGTCGACCGGATCGACTACCCCTTCGCCGAGCGTTTCGGCACGAGCGGCTTCCAGTCTCAGCTCCAGGCGCTGCGGGTGGGCTGCTTCGACCGCGAGGTGTCCGACTTCCTGGCCCGCGAGCCCCGCGGCACGGTCGTCTGCCTCGGCGAGGGCCTGGAGACGCAGTACTGGCGGGTCGACAACGGCCGGGCCCACTGGCTCACCGTCGACCTCCCCGAGGCGGTGGCCCTGCGCGAGGAGCTCCTGCCGCCCGGCCCCCGGCAGCGCTACCTGGCCGCCGACGCCACCGACCTGGCCGCCTGGGCCGACGAGGTGGACCGCGACCGCGCCGTGCTGATCACCGCCGAGGGCCTGCTGATGTACCTCCCGCCGGACCGGGTGAAGGCCCTGATCGCGGACTGCGCGGACCGCTTCCCGGGCGGCTCGCTGGTCCTGGACGCCGTGCCGCGCTGGTTCGCCCGCCTCACCCGGACCGGGAGGATGCGCACCGCCACCTACCAGGCACCCGCCATGCCGTGGGCGATGGACGCCCGCGAGCGCGACAAGCTCCGCACCGCGAGCCCGGCGGTCGCCGCCGTCCGCGACGTCCGCCCCGCCGCCGCCCGCGGCCTGCTGGGCGCCCTGCTGCCGTTCGCCCTGACCGCCCCGCCCCTCGCCACCCGCCGCCCGTCGGTCACCGTCCTGGACTTCGCCGCACCGGCGCGCTGAACGACGGCGCGCTGAACGACGACAGCGGCAGGGAGAACCGGTCCGCCGGCGGGTGACGGACGGATGTCGGCGGCGCCCGGAACCACCGGATGCCGCCACACGTCGTAAGCAGGGGTGATCGGCCGGGGGGACAGGCCGCCCGGCACGTTAGGCTGCCCTCTCGGGGAGCGGCCTGGTGCCGCCATTCGGACGACTGTCGAGACCGGGCGCGCCGGCCACGGGGACCTGATCGGGGACCTGAGCGGGCCTGCCGCGAGTCTCGTCCTGCCACGGAGGTACTGGCCTTGCTGCACATCGACGCCTGGATCGAGGGCGTGCCGCCGGTGGCGGTGTACGCCCTGGTTGCGCTGATCATCGGACTGGAGTCGCTGGGTATACCGCTCCCCGGCGAGATCGCCCTGGTCTCCGCCGCGCTGCTGGCCGCGCGCGGCGTGGTGAGCCCGCTCTGGGTGGCGGTCTGCGCGATCCTCGGCGCGATCATCGGTGACTCGATCGGCTACTCGATCGGCCGCAAGGGCGGCAAGCCGCTCTTCGAGAAGCTGGGGCGGAAGTTCCCCAAGCACTTCGGCCCCAGCCACCTGGCCAGCGCCGAGCGCTCCTTCCAGAAGTGGGGCATGTGGGCGGTCTTCTTCGGCCGCTTCATCGCGCTGCTGCGCATCTTCGCCGGCCCGCTGGCGGGCGCCCTGAAGATGCCGTACTGGAAGTTCCTGATCGCCAACGTGCTCGGCGGCGTCGTCTGGGCCGGCGGTACGACGCTGCTGGTCTACCAGGTGGGCAAGGTCGCCGAGCAGTGGCTGTCGAAGTTCTCCTGGATCGGCCTGCTCGTCGCCGTCGCGGGTGGCGCGTTCTCGGCCTGGTTCATGAAGCGCCGGGCCGCCAAGGCCGCGGAGGCCCACGAGGCGGCGGAGGCGGCCGCCCCGACCCCGACGGTCACCGCGCCCGCCGCGGACTGACCCCGCCGGGGTCCCGCCGGACCCCTCCGTGCCCGCCGCTGCCCGGACCTCGCTCCGGGCAGCGGCGTTCGCACTCGTACCGCACTCGTACCGTTCACCGGAACACACGCACACCGAACCACCACGCAGAGAAGAAGTAGGAGCACCATGCGGATCGGACTCCTGGGCACCGGCCCCTGGGCGGAGCGGGTGCACGCGCCCGTCCTGGCGAAGCACCCCGGCTTCGAGTTCGCGGGCGTCTGGGGCCGACGCCCCGAGGCGGCCGCCGCGCTCGGCGCGCAGCACGGCGTCCCCGGCCACGACGACCTCGACCGGCTGCTCGGCGAGGTCGACGCCGTCTCGATCGCCCTGCCCCCGACCGTGCAGGCGGACCTCGCGGTGCGCGCCGCCGAGGCCGGCTGCCACCTGCTGCTCGACAAGCCCGTCGCGCTCACCGTCCCCGACGCCCGCCGGGTGGTCGAGGCGGCGGAGGCGCACCGGATGGCCTCCGTGGTCTTCTTCACCGTCCGCTTCGGCGGTGAACAGCTGCCGTGGATCGAGGAGCAGGCCGCCGTCGGCGGCTGGTTCACCGGCCGCTCGGACTGGCTCGGCTCGGTGTTCGCCCCCGGCTCCACCAGCGCGTACGCGTCCTCGCAGTGGCGCAAGGACAAGGGCGCGCTCTGGGACGTCGGCCCGCACGCGCTCTCGGTGCTGCTCCCCGTCCTCGGCGACGCGACCGCCGTCACCGCCGTGCCCGGCCCGCTGGACACCGTCCACCTGGTGCTGCGCCACGCCGGCGGGGCCTCCAGCACCCTGGCGCTGAGCCTGACCACCCCGGTCTCCGGCGGCGGCACCGGCATGGAGCTGCGCGGCGAGGCCGGCACCGTCCACCTGCCGGAGCGCGGCGAGGGCCCGATCGCGGCCTTCCACCGCGCGCTGGACGCCCTGGCCACCGCCGCCCGCACCGGCGAGCCCCACCCCTGCTCGGCCGCCTTCGGCCTGCGCACCGTCGAGATCCTGGCCGCCGCCGAGCGCTCCCTCGCCACCGGCACCGCCGTCGAACTCTGAGCGCGATCGGGCGGCTGACGGCCCGGCCCGGCCGTCAGCTGCCCAGCAACTGCTCCGCGAAGGCGCGCACCCGCGCCTCGGTGATGCCCTCTCGCTGCTCCACGGCGAGCGGGTGGTCGGTGGGCTCCAGTTCGATCAAGGGGCGCAGGCCGACGGCCCGGGTGCGCACGTGCGTCTTGAGCAGCAGCGTGGACTGCGGGTAGACCGGCAGCTCGGTGACCAGCCAGCCGAAGTACGGCGGCTCCTGCTCCCGCGCCGGGTCCTCCCACAGCTCGTGCATCCGCGCGAAGTTCGGCTCGCTCAGCGACACCCAGACACCCCAGGAGAAGGTCTCGCCGAGCTCCGGCACCGGGATCTCGATCAGGCCGTGGACGTAGAACTCCCGGTCCTTGATCACGCACTGGTCGGGGGTGAGCTCGCTGTCCCTGCGCCGGGCGTAGCGCGGCTTCCAGTTCACCGGCGCCGGGGCGCCGTAGGAGAGCGGCGGGCCGTCGTGCGGCTCGGAGCAGCAGGCGCAGGTGTGGGCGTGGGCATCGGCGTGGGGGTGTGCGGCAGACATGGCGATGAGCATAAACGAGCTGGTGAGGTCCTCTGTCGCCGCCCTGTGCGAGGGTGGAGGGGTGAACCTGGAGGACCTCGTCCGGCTGCGCAGGGCCCGTGACGCGGTGGACCGCGACTACGCGCTGCCGCTGGACGTGCCGGCGCTGGCGCGGGTGGCGCTGATGTCGCCGGGCCACTTCTCGCGCAGCTTCCGGGCCGCCTTCGGGGAGACGCCCTACAGCTACCTCATGACCCGGCGGATCGAGCGGGCCAAGGCGCTGCTGCGGCGCGGCGACCTGTCGGTCACGGAGGTGTGCTTCGCGGTGGGCTGCACCTCGCTGGGGTCGTTCAGTTCGCGCTTCACCGAGCTGGTCGGGGAGAGCCCGAGCGCCTACCGGGCCCGCTGCCACGAGGACGGAGCGGCGATCCCGGCCTGCTACGCGAAGCTCTACACCAGACCGGTCAGGAACCGAGAAGCAGAACTCCCGCCCCGGTCGTAGCGTGAGGCGCATGGACATCACGCTTTCACAGTGCTTCATCGCCGTCGACGACCACGACAAGGCGATCGCCTTCTACCGGGACGTCCTCGGTCTGGAGGTGCGCAACGACGTCGGCTTCGAGGGGATGCGCTGGGTGACGGTCGGCGCCCCGTCGCAGCCCGACGTGAACATCGTGCTCGAACCCCCGCTGGCGGACCCGAACGCCTCGGCCGCCGACCGCCAGGCCATGGCGGAACTGCTGGCGAAGGGCCTCCTCCGGGCGGTCATCTTCGCCACCGAGGACTGCGACGCGACCTTCGAGCGGATCCGCGCGGCGGGCGGCGAGGTCCTGCAGGAGCCGATCGACCAGCCCTACGGGGTACGCGACTGCGCCTTCCGCGACCCGGCCGGCAACATGCTGCGCTTCACCCAGCGGAGGGCCGGCTAGATCCTGACACGGGTCAGCTCACGGACTGCGCGCTGTCGTGAGCCAACCGATCCAGTTCGGCGCCGATCGCCTCCCTCAGCTCGTCATGCTGCGACCCGAGCCTGAACTGCTCATCGCGCCAACGCTCGTGCGGATACAGCCAGACCGGCATGCCGACAAGATCGGCGGACTCCCACTCGTACCGCGGCCACACGTGCGCGTGCAGGAACCCGTCGGTGTTGCCGAGGATCTCCAGGTTGACCCGCCGGAAAGCCGGATCCATCCGTCGGCACGCCCGTTCGACCGCCTCCCCCAGCCGCTCCATGTCGGCCAGGAACGCCAGCCGCTGCGCCCGAGGGAGGTCCGACAGCCGCTGCACGTCAGGCTCGTCGGTCAGGAGCACCGAGTAGCCGGGGAGGAACTGGACATCCCCGATCACGGCGAACCCCGCGCCGAGCCGCCTCAGCACCGAGGGATTCTCTCCCCGCAGCGCGCTGCCGATCCTGTCCGTCCGCCAATCATCAGTCATGACGATGAACCTACCCGGCGATGATCAAGACCCTCGGCGTGCGGCGGAAGGTTCGTCCTTCGGCAAAGCTCCTGCCCGGACGGGGGTGCTCCCCTATTGTCGGATGGCATGGTGGGGGTTGCGGGAAATGACGGGGCAGGCCGCGCGATGCCGTACGCGGGGGATCCGCCGGTGTTCGACGACCGGATGCGGGACGCCTGCGTCGTCGTGCCGGGCATCATGGGAAGCGTTCTTCAGGACGCCGCGACGGGCCGCCCGCTGTGGGGCGCGGACCTGTCGATGCTCACCAACCCGCTGCTGGGCAGGGGTTTCCTGGGCGCGCTGCACGCCGACGCGCAGGAGCGGGCCGCCGACGCCGGCACCTTCCGGAGGGCGCCGCTGGCCCGGATCCGGGCCAGCGGGCTGGTGTCGAAGCCGTGGTGGCTGCCCGTGCTGGAGGGCCTGGAACCGTACACCGAGCTGACCGCGGCGCTGCGGAGAGTCACCCTCGCGCGGGAAGCCGTCCTGCCGTTCCCCTACGACTGGCGGCTGGCCGTCGCCTACAACGCGGCGGTGCTGGCCCGTGCGGCCCGCGCGCACCTGACGCGGTGGCGGCAGCAGGTCGCCGCCCAGCCCGGGTGGCGTGCGGCGGGGGAGCGGGCCCCGCGGCTGCTGTTCGTGGCGCACTCGATGGGCGGCCTGGTGGTGCGGGCCGCACTGGAGCAGGACCCGGAACTCGCGGCCGACACCCGGGCGGTGATCACCGTGGGGACGCCGTTCCTCGGTTCGGCGAGTGCCGTCCTGACGCTCAACCTCCTGCACGCCGACGCCAGGCCGGCATGGCTTCAGCGGCATGTCCAGGCGATGGCGGCGACGCTGCCGGGCCTGTACGACCTGCTGCCCGGCTACCGGTGCCTGGACCGCGGCCTCGACGTCGAACGGCTCACCCCGGCGGATGTGGCCCGGTTCGGCGGCGACGCGGACCTCGCGGCGCGCTCCCTCGCCGCGCACACCCGCCACTGGGAGCAGCCGTTCCAACTGCCCGGGCACCGGGCGATCGTCGGCGTGGCCCAGCCGACCGTGCAGACCCTGGACGAGCAGGAGCGTGCCGGCCTCGCGGTCGTCGTGGGGCGCCAGCACGCCTTCGACGTCGACGACGACGGCGAACTCCTCCGCGACCCGGCCACCGGCATCCCCGCCCGCCGCAACACCTACGGCGACGGCACCGTCCACACCCCCTCCGCCCAGGTCGGCACCGGCGCCGTCGCCTATGTGCACGGCCAGCACGGCACCCTGACGTGCCACGACGAAGTCCTGCGCCAGGTCCGCAACATCGCCCTGGAGCGCCGGCCGGGCGGCCGCCTGGCCGGCGACGGTCCGCAGCCCGGCCTGGACGTGCCCCGGCTCGGCGGGACCTTCGGCGAACCGCTCGCCCTCGCGGTCACCGGCCTCGCCACCCCGGCCGGGGTGACCCTGAGCGTCCGCTCCGCCACCACCGGCCGCCCCGGCCACCCCCTCACCCTGACCCGCGACCCGGACCGGGCGGACGGCGCCCTGACGGCCCGGTTCACGGCGGACGCGCCGGACCTGTACCGGGTCACCCTCGACACCGGTACCCATCCGCCGATCTCCCAGCTCGTCCTCGTCAGCCCGCCCGACACCGGGCGGCGGTAGCCGGCCCATGACCGCATCCGGCACCCCGGCCGACACCTGGGACACCTCGGACACCTTCGGCCCGAACGCGGAGACCGGAGGCGGGGTCGAGCTGTTCCCGGTGAACTTCACCGCCTACCGTCACCACCCCGACCTCGACACCGACCGGCACGTCAAGGCGATCGCGGACCTGCTCGCCCCGTTCGGCCCGCACGTCCGGCCGTGGACGGTCCCCGGCCACGAGCGGAACCGCCAGGCGGTCGAGGACCGGCTCGGCACCTGGAAGCGGCCCGCCGCCTCCCACTACGGCAACTCGGTGCTGTACTGGGCCGGCCACGGCAGCGCCGACCACCTCGCCCACCACCGCACCCCCGCCCCCATCGACGACGGCATCTTCCCCGAAGAGGTCGCCCACGCCATCGGCGGCCGCCAACTCCACCCCGACGCCGCCCACACCTGGGTGATCGTCGTCCTCGACGCCTGCTTCTCCCACGAGTTCGCCCAGGACGTCCACCTCGCGCTCCTGCGCCGACACCGCGCCGCCAAGCGGTACCTGCTGCTGTCCACCGCCGCCCAGGGCTACGCCGAACTCGGCGCCTTCACCCACGCCCTGCAGCGGGCCCTGACCGTCGCCTTCCGCGGGAGGAAGGCCGTCGGGCTGGTCGAGCTCGGCCAGGAGCTCGCCCGTGACCTGGGCGGCTACAGCGGCACCAGCGCCGACGACCACCGCGACCGACTCGTCCGCCTCGACGAGGACATCGCCTCCGCCGTCTCCGCGCCGTTCGACCAGCTCGACGAACTCCGGTCCTTCATCGACCAGTTGCCCCCCGACGAGCGCCGCCACTTCGTGCCCAAGGCCTCCGGCGCCGAGTTCGGCGAACTCGCCTGGTACTTCCACGGCCGCACCGTGCAGCGCGACCACATCCTGCGCTGGCTCACCACCATCCACCAGGGCACCCTCGTCGTCACCGGCCCCGCCGGCGCCGGAAAGTCGGCCCTCCTCGGCCACGTCCTCCTCCACACCAGCAGCCTGCTGCGCGACCTGCTCGTCCGCCACGAGCACCTGGACGCGCTCCCGCCCGGAACCCCCTGCCCCGACGACCCGTTCGACCTCACCGCCCACCTCGCGGGCCTCACCCTCAACCGCACCGTCCAGCTCATCGCCGACGCGGCCGGCCTGCCCGACCTGGCCCAGGAAGCCGCCGAGGGAGGGCCCGCCGCCGACCTCACCGGCCGCCTGATCACCGAACTGCGGGCCCGGCGGGCCCGGTTGACACTGCTGTTCGACGCCCTCGACGAAGCCGAACAACCCCTGATCATCGCCGACACCCTCCTCCGCCCCCTCGCCGCCGTGCCAGGCATCCGCCTGGTCGTCGGCACCCGCCGCTCCACCCGCGAAGGACCCGACCGGCCCGCACCCGCCGACACCGACCTCCTCGACGCCCTCCAGCCCCGGCCCCATCCCCTGGGATGTAGCCGGGTAGCGGGCCTGGAGGTGGTCGAGGTCGGCCAGGACCAGGAGGCCCTCGCCGGGTACCTGCGGACCAAGCTCACCGCGGCCAAGCACCGCGGCACCCTGGACGCCGACGACACCGACATCACCGCCGCGGTCCACCGCCTGGTCGTCGACCACCCGCGAGGCGACGGCGAGCCGCAGCAGTTCCTCTACGTCCGCCTCGCCGCCCACGAACTCCTCAACGACCCCCGCCTCCTCCACGACCCCACACCGCTGATCGGCCGAACCCACCGCGAGCTCTTCACCCGCGCCCTTGAACGCCTCCACCGCACCAACCCCCGCTACACCCCCCTCCTCCAGGCCCTCGGCCTGGCCCAGGGCCGCGGCCTGCCCGACCAGGACGGCATCTGGGCCGCCATCGCGAACGCCCTCGCGCCCCTCCCGACCGAGACCCGGAACGCCATCCCCGGCCTGCTGCGCGACGCCGCCCCCTACCTCGCCCTCGACCAGGAGCACGACCAGAGCGTCTACCGCCTCGCCCACCGCACCTTCACCGAACACTTCACCGCCGCACCCGACGCCGCCCGGGCCCACGCCGCCGTCACCACCGCACTGATCCACCACGCCACCTCGGCCTTGGGGCCGTCGAACACCCACGACGGCGACGGGCCCCATGTGGCCCCGGCGGCCGTCAGCCCCTACATCCGCCACCACCTCGCCGCCCACGCCCGCCTCGGCCACTCCGCCGGAGCCCTCGACGCGCTGGGCGAAAACCCGGATGTGCTGGACACGCTCGACCTCACCAGCATCACCACCGCCGTCTTCGGCCACGGCCTGCCCACCGGAGCACTGCCACCCGCCATCGCCGGAACCGTCCTCCTCCAGCACGACGCCCGCAGCACCATCCCCGATGAGCCGACCGCCACCGCCACGGCCTGGCGCCGATGGTCGCGCCGGCTCGGCACCACCTACATCCAAGGCACGCCGCCCCCCAGCGAACCAGCCCTCCAGGGCCCCGGAACAAGGCTCCCCGACCTGGTCACGGGCTCCGTCCGCCGGCGCCGGCTCCACCTCCAACTCACCGGTCACCCCGGCTGGGTGAGCGCGATCGCGGTGTTCGCCGCGCCCGACGGCACCCCTCGCCTCGCCACCGGAGGCGTCGATAGGTCGGTGCGGATCTGGGACCCCGCCACCGGCAGCCAGACCGGCGAGCCCCTCACCGGCCACACCAACGTGGTGAACGCGGTGGCGGTGTTCGCCGCGCCGGACGGCACCCCCCGCCTCGCCACCGGAGGCGTCGATGGGACAGTGCGGATCTGGGACCCCGCCACCGGCAGCCAGGCCGGCGAGCCCCTCACCGGCCACACCCGCGAGTTCGACATCAGCCACATCCGCGGGGTGCGGGCGGTGGCGGTGTTCGCCGCGCCGGACGGCACCGCCCGCCTCGCCACCGGAGGCGGTGGCGGGTCGGTGCGGATCTGGGACCCCGCCACCGGTACCCAGATCGGCGAGCCCCTCACCGGCTACATCGGCTATCTGCGGGCGTTGGCGGTGTTCACCGAGCCCGACGGCACCCCTCGCATCGCTTCGGGCGGATATGACGGGTCGGTGCAGATCTGGGATCCCGCCGCCGGTACCCAGATCGGCGAGCCCCTCACCGGCCACGAAGAATCGGTGCTGGCGATTGCGGTGTTCGCCGCGCCCGACGGCACGCCCCGCCTCGCCACCGGCGGCGGTGACGGGACGGTGCGGATCTGGGACCCCGCCACCGGCTCCCAGATCGGTGAGCCCCTCATCGGCCACCCCGGCTGGGTGTACGCGGTGGCGGTGTTCACCGCGCCCGACGGCACCCCTCGCGTCGCTTCGGCTACCGGTAGGACGGTGTGGATCTGGGATCCCGCCACCGGTACCCGGATCGGCGAGCCCTTCACCGGCCACACCGGAAATGTGGGCGCGATGGCGGTGTTCACCGCGCCCGACGGCACCCCCCGCCTCGCCACCGGAAGCGACGACAAAACGGTGCGGATCTGGGACCCCGCCGCCCAGACCCGGATCGGTGAGTCCCCCACCGGCCACAGCGGCCGGGTGTACGCGGTGGTGGTGTTCGCCGCGCCGGACGGCACCGCTCGCCTCGCCACCGGAGGCGTCGACGGGTCGGTGCGGATCTGGGACCCCGTCACCGGTACCCAGATCGGCGAGCCCTTCACCGGCCACACCGGCCATGTGCTGGCGGTGGCGGTGTTCGCCGCGCCCGACGGCACGCCCCGCCTCGCTTCGGGCGGAAATGACGGATCGGTGCGGATCTGGGATCCCGCCACCGGTACCCAGATCGGCAAGCCCGTCACCGGCCACGGAAGAGCGGTGTACGAGGTGGCGGTGTTCGCCGCGCCCGACGGCACCCCCCGCATCGCTTCGGCCAACAACGAATCGTTGGTGGGGATCTGGGACCCCTCCACCGGCACCGAGACCGGCGCGCTCATCTTCGGCCACGAAGGAGCGGTGAGCGCGGTGGCGGTGTTCGCCGCTCTCGACGGCACCCCCCGCCTCGCCACCGGAGGCGTCGACAGGACGGTGCGGATCTGGTTCCCCAGCAGCGGTACCCAGACCATCGAACCCCTCACCGGCCACACCGGCCGGGTGAACGCGGTGGCGGTGTTCACCGCGCCCGACGGCACCCCCCGCCTCGCCACCGGAAGCGATGACAGGACGGTGCGGATCTGGGACCCCACCACCGGCACCCAGATCGGTGAGCCCCTCGTCGGCCATACCGACCGGGTGAACGCGGTGGCGGTGTTCGCCGCGCCCGACGGCACCCCTCGCCTCGCTTCGGCCGGCCATGACGGGACGGTGCGGATCTGGGGCCCCGCCACCGGTACGGGAACCGCGCTACCCCTGGCTTCAGTGATCTACTCCCTGACAGCGGGCCACGGTCTCCTCATCGCGGGCACCGAAGACGGCTTCCTCTGCCTCGACATCTCCTCGATGTACGACCACCCGGCGGACGCCGAATCCGAGGAGGCTCAACGGGGCGCCCGAGACGAGCCGTAGGGAAACGCCAGCACAGTGCCCACCCCACCTCACCCCCCGTGCCCGGACGGTGGGCGGCGGTCGGCGGGGCGGGCCGGGGGGATGACCGGGGCGCGGAAGTCGCGGGGGCCGGTCCACAGGGCGGGGACGGCGTCGCTGCGGCGGGCGAGTTCGTAGGCGAGCGGTTCGTAGTTGACCCGCCAGCCCTGGAAGTGCGGCCAGGCCTCCGCGGCGGGTCGTTCGTGCGGGAAGCCGGCGGCGGCGATCATGGAGACGGCCGCGTCGAACTCGGTGTAGCCGAGCCGGATGGGGGTGTCCGGGGACGGGTCGGGGTCGAAGCCGACCCGCATCGAGCGCCCGATGTCGCGCAGCGCGGTGAAGCCGGCGCGGAGCACCAGCCGGGCCTCGGGCGGGGCGCTGCGCGGGCAGATGGCCAGGTGGACGGCGGCGGCGTCCATGACGGCGATCAGCCCGACCACCCAGCTGCGGTTGGGCTGCGGGGAGCGGAAGGAGATCAGCACCGGGTAGTTGGAGTGGCTCTCGCCGAGGTCGGCGGCGAGGCGTTCCCAGTCCCGGTAGAGCTGGGGGAGGGCCGTCTCGGTGTCCACCAGGGACTGCCGGGCGAGCAGTTCCGGGCCCCAGGCGGGCTCGCCGGCCCGGGACTGGAGGAGGGTCACCTCCAGTTCGCGCCGGTTGTACGCGGCGTAGAGGGTGGGCAGGTAGGCGATCTGGAGGGCGATCACCAGGGGGCCGCTGGCGGCGGCGACGAAGTCGATCAGGGAGAGGTGGAGCCGGTCGCCGCTGGCGAAGCCGAGGGTGAAGAGGCTGGAGCCGGCCTCCCGGAGGGCGACCTCCCAGTCCAGCTCCGAGGTGCCGTGCAGTATCAGCGTGTAGGAGATCAGCATGCCGCCGAGCCAGACGCCGAGCATGCCGGTGAGCATCAGCGGGGCCAGCCAGGTCTGGGCCCGGTCCTGCGCCCGGTAGGTGCCGAACGGTGCGGCGGCGAGGCGCAGCGTGGTTCGCAGGGCCCGCCAGAGCCCGTGCACCAGGGAGCTGTACAGGCCGCGCGGGACGACGAGCGTGCGCAGGATGCTGCCGATGGTGAGCAGCAGGAGCAGCACGCCGACGACGGTGTGGATCAACCTCATGGCGCTCATTGTGACGTCACGTCGGCATTGACAGGGCACCGCCGTCGGCTGAATGCTGAGCAAGCGCTTAGTCATCGAAGGCGCGGTCGGCGGACGAAGGGAGAGTGCCCGTGCCGGAGAGCACACCGGAGCACGCGCCGGAGCACACGCTGGGGGCCTCGGCCGTAGCCCCGCCGGGGCTGGACCTGGAGCGGTTGCGCGCCCGTCTGGAGCGGGCCCTGCCCGGTACGGTGGCCGGCCCGCTGCGCGCCGAGCTGATCGAGGGCGGCCGCTCCAACCTCAGCTACCGGCTCACCGACGGCGTCACGGACTGGGTGCTGCGCCGCCCCCCGCTCGGGCACGTGCTCGCCACCGCGCACGACATGGGGCGCGAGTACCGGGTGATGACGGCGCTGCGCGACACCGGGGTGCCGGTGCCCGGCACCGTCCACCTCGATCCCGGTACGGAGGTGCTCGGCGCCCCCTGGTACCTGATGGCGTACGTGCCCGGCGTCGTGCACCGGGATGCCGCAGCGTTCGCCGCCCTCGGTGAGCGCCGGGTGCGGGCGATCGGCGAGGCCTTGGTGGACACCCTCGCGGCCCTCCACCGGGTCGACCCGGCGGCCGTCGGGCTCGCCGACTTCGGCCGGCCGGACGGCTATCTGGACCGGCAACTGCGGCGCTGGTCGGCGCAGTTGGACGCCTCGCGGAGCCGTGAGCTGCCCGGCATCGACCGGCTGCACGAACTCCTCGTCGCCCGCCGACCCGCCTCCCCGGCCCCGGCGCTGGTGCACGGGGACTACCGGCTCGACAACGTGCTGCTCCAGGAGCGCGGGGAGCGGGAGCGCGACGGGCGGGACGTCATCGCCGCCGTCCTCGACTGGGAGATGTCCACGCTCGGCGACCCGCTCACCGACGTCGGGCTGCTGGTGATGTACACCGAGCTGGCCGGCGTCGGCGGCGGCCTCATCCCGTCCGCCGCGACCGCCGCCGGCTTCCCGCGCAGCGCCGAACTGGTCGACCGCTACGCCGAATCGACCGGGCGGGACGCCGCCGAACTCGACTGGTACGTCGCCTTCGCCTCCTACAAGCTCGCCGTCGTCGCCGAGGGCATCCACTACCGGTTCCGGCAGGGGCGGACCCTCGGCTCCGGCTTCGAGCGGGCGGGCGCGATGGCGCCCGTGCTCATCGAGCACGGCCTCACCACGCTGAAGGGACACTGACCGATGGACTTCGCCTACGACCGGCGCACCCTCGAACTCCGCGAGCGGCTCCTGGAGTTCATGGAACAGCACGTCCACCCCGCCGAGCCGGTGCTGGCCGCCCAGCTCGCCGACCCGGCGCGGCCGGTCTGGAAGATCCCCGCGGTCATCGCCGACCTGCGGGTGGAGGCGCGCAAGCAGGGGCTGTGGAACCTCTTCCTCCCCGGCGAGCACGGCGCCGGACTGACCAACCTCCAGTACGCGCCGCTCGCCGAGATCACCGGCCGCAGCCCGCACCTCGCCCCGCCCGCCCTCAACTGCGCCGCCCCCGACACCGGGAACATGGAGCTCCTCGCCGAGTTCGGCAGCGCCGAGCAGCGCGAACGCTGGCTCGAACCGCTGCTCGACGCGCGGATCCGCTCCGCCTTCGCGATGACCGAACCGGACGTCGCCTCCGCCGACGCCACCAACATCGCCACCCGGATCGAGCGCGACGGCGACGAGTACGTGGTCAACGGCCGCAAGTGGTACATCAGCGGCGCGATGAACCCGGAGTGCCGGATCCTCATCGTGATGGGCAAGACCGACCCCGCCGCCGAACCGCGCCGGCAGCAGAGCATGATCCTGGTGCCGCGCGACACCCCCGGGGTGACCGTGCGCCGCGGCATGACCGTCTTCGGCTACGACGACGCCGACCACGGCGGCCACGCCGAGATCACCTTCGAGGACGTCCGCGTCCCGGTCGGGAACCTCATCGGCGAGGAGGGCGCCGGCTTCGCCATCGCCCAGGCCCGGCTCGGCCCCGGCCGGATCCACCACTGCATGCGCGCCATCGGCATCGCCGAGCGGGCGCTGGAGCTGACCTGCCGGCGCGTCCTGGACCGGGTCGCGTTCGGCGGGCCGCTCGCCGACCAGGGCGTGATCCAGGACTGGATCGCCGAATCCCGGGTCCGCATCGAGCAGTTGCGGCTGCTGGTGCTGAAGACCGCCTGGCTGATGGACACCGTCGGCAACCGCGGCGCGCACACCGAGATCCAGGCCATCAAGATCGCCACCCCGCGTACCGTCGAGTGGATCCTGGACAAGGCCGTCCAGGCGCACGGCGCGGCCGGGGTCAGCCAGGACACCCCGCTCGCCCAGCTGTGGGCGTTCAACCGGACGATCCGGCTCGCGGACGGGCCGGACGAGGTGCACAAGCGCTCGCTCGCCCGGCGGGAGCTGCGCCGCCACCGCTGACGGCCGAGCAACCCCTGGCACCCGCTTCCCTGGCACCCCGGTGCGACACCCCCGCCCGCGTCATACCCGGGTAGCACCCGGCGGGTTGGCACCGCGGTATGACGTCCACGCACCGTCCCGGCCCGTACTGTCGCCGTACGGGCCGGCCGGAGGGCGGCGGGCCGACACGGCGCGGGGAGTCGGGAACATGCGCGAGCGGGTGCACGGGTGGGGTGCGGCGGACCACGGGCGGGGTCTGCGGACGGGCGTCGCCGTCGCCCTGGCCGCCACCGCCGTCCTGGGCGGCGTCGGAGCGGCGGTCGCCCCCGCCACCGCGGTCCCGGCGGTCGCCGAACGCCAGGCGCGGGCCGGACTTCCGCAGCCCACCGGCCCGTACGCGGTCGGCACCACCGCGCTGCGCCTCGTCGACCGCGGCCGGCCGGACCCCTGGCAGCCGGAGCGGGCCCGGGAGCTGATGATCAGCCTCTGGTACCCGGCCACCCGCCCGGCCCACGGCGACGAGCGCGCCCGCTACATGGAGCCGCCCGCCGCCGAGCACTTCGGCGGCCCGGACGGCGCCGGTGTCTTCAACTACCGGACGGACCCGGGCCGCACCGACTGGTCCGGCGTCCGCACCCACGCCCTGCGGGACGCCCCGGCGCTGCCCGCCACCCGGCCGCGCCCGGTGGTGCTCTACTCGGCCGGGCTCGGCGACCCCCGCACCTGGGGGACCGGCCTGGTCGAGGACCTCGTCTCGCGCGGCTACCTCGTGGTCACCGTCGACCACCCCTACGACGCCTCCGAGGTGGCCTTCCCGGACGGCCGGCTGGCCACCTCGGTGCTCCCCACCCTGGCCGGCCAACCCGGCCTGGACATCGGCGCGTTGCTCCGCAAGGCGCTGGCGACCCGGGTCGCCGACACCCGCTTCGTCCTGGACGAGCTGGCCGCGCTGCGCACCGACCGGCGGCTCCCGGCGGCCCTGGCCGGCTCGCTGGACCTCGACCGGATCGGCATGGTCGGCCACTCCGCCGGCGGCTTCACGGCCGCCCAGGCGATGCACGACGACCCCCGGATCAAGGCCGGCGTCAACCTGGACGGCCAGCTGCACTTCCCCGGCCCGGACGGCACCGGCGTCCAGCTGAGCAGCGTCGCCGAGGAGGGCCTGGACCGCCCGTTCCTGCTGATGGGCACCCAGAGCGAGGACTCCGGCGACTACCGCGGCCAGCCCGGCTGGGCGGCGTTCTGGCAGCACACCCGCGGCTGGAAGGCGGACGTCACCCTGCTCGGCTCCCGGCACGGCTCGTACACGGACGCGCAGTCGCTGCTGCCGCAGCTCGCCCGCCAGGGCGCCGTGCCGGAGGAGGCCGTGCGCGGCGACGTCGGCGACGTCCGGCCGGAGCGGGCGGTGCTCGCCACCCGCGCGTACGTCGGCTCGTTCCTCGACCGCTGGCTGCGCGGCCACGACGACCACCTGCTGGACGGGCCCTCGTCGCGCTTCCCGGAGATGCGCTTCGAGAGCTGACGTAGCGTCATGTGGCGTTGGTGTTCAGCGGATTTCCGACTCCGGGTTGGCCGCGTCCCAGCTCTGCCGGGAGTCGACGATCGCGTCGTGGTGGTCGTAGGACCAGTCGGCCATCGCGCGCACCAGATGGGTCAGGCTGTGCCCGAGCGGCGTCAGCTCGTACTCCACCTGCGGCGGGATCGTCGGGTGGACGGTGCGCGAGACCAGGCCGTCGCGCTCCAGGCGGCGGACGGTCAGGGTCAGCATCCGCTGCGAGATCCCCGGCACGGCGCGCTGCAGCTCCCGGAACCTCCGTACGCCCTGGGCGAGTTCGACCACGACCAGGACGGTCCACCGGTCGCCGAGCCGGTGGAGCAGGTCGCGGATGCCGCAGTCCACGCCCTCCTCGCACCAGACCACCGGCCGCGTCTCCTCGGCCGGGGTGGTTACCGCAGTGTGCCCCACTGACATCGAAGTGCCTCCTTATGTCGAACGCCCAGGTTATCGAGGATGGGCGTCGGGCCACTGAGCAGGGCGAGTGGCCGTGGGCGGGGCGGACGGACCGCCGGCCCGGTGCGGATCTCTGGAGGAACGATGCTTCTCGTGACGGGCGTCAACGGCGGTCTCGGCTCGCTGGTGCTGGAGCGGCTGGCCGAGCGGCCCGGCGGGCTCGACGGCGTGGTGGCGGGCAGCCGGACGCCGGAGCGCGCGCCGAAGCTCGGCGTCCCGGTGCGGACGGTGGACTTCGACCGGCCGGAGACGCTGGCCGAGGCCTTCACCGGAGTCCGCACCCTGCTGCTGATCTCGGCCGGCTACGGCGAGGACGACGTGGTGATCGCCCGGCACCGGGCGGCCGTCGAGGCGGCCGAGCGGGCCGGGGTGGAGCACGTGATCTACACCAGCCTCTCCGGCGACGGCGACCACCTCACCTACGCGCTCGCCCACCGCTGGACCGAGCGGCGGCTGCGCGCGTCGGCCACCCTGCGCTGGACGATCCTGCGCAACGGCCTCTACGCGGAGCTGCTGGGCTTCGTGGCCCAGCCCGACGCGGACGGCGCGATCACCGCCCCGCTCGGCGACGGCCGGCTGGCGGCGGTCGCCCGGGAGGACCTCGCCGAGGTCGCGGCGGGCGTCGCACTGGCCCCGGCCGGGCACGCGGGCCGGGTCTACGAGCTGGTCGGCGAGGAGGCCGTGGGCGGCGCCGAGGTCGCCGCGGCGCTCACCCGGGCCACCGGCCGCCCGATCGAGTACCGCCCGGGCACCCTCGCCCAGGGGCGGGCGGCGATCGCGGCCTCGGGCGCCGAGTCCTTCCAGGTCCCGATGGTGGCGAGCACCTGCTCGGCGATCGCCCACGGCTTCCTGGCCGGGCCGGGCAAGCCCGGCGACCTCGCCGCCCTCCTCGGCCGCGCCCCGCGCCCGGCCCTCGACGTGATCACCGGCGGGATCGACGCCGCCTGGTGACGGCCTGCGGGAAGGGGTGCGGCCTGGTCCCGGTCAGGGGGTGATCACCAGCCGGCCGGTGGTGGTGCCGTCGGCGACCCGCTGGACGGCGTCGGGAACGGCGTCGAACGGCAGACGCGCGGTGACCAGGGGCCGGACGACACCCTTGGCCGCGAGGTCGGTCAGCTCCCGGTGGACGGCGCGGACGGCCCGCGGGTCGCGGGTCTGGTAGAGGCCCCAGTGCAGCCCGAGGATCGCGTAGTTCTTCACCAGGGCGTGGTTGAGCGCGGGCGCCGGGATCTCGCCGCCGGCGAAGCCGACCACCACGATCCGGCCCTCGAAGGCGACACAGCGGGTGGAGCCGGTGAAGGCCGCGCCGCCGACCGGGTCGAAGACCACGTCGGCACCCCGGCCGCCGGTGGCGGCCTTGACCGCGGCGACGAAGTCCTCGGAGGTGCGGTCCACCACCAGGTCGGCGCCGAGCGAGCGGGCGGTGGCCGCCTTGCCGGCGCCGCCGACCACGGCGATCACCCGGGCGCCGGCCGCCCGGCCGAGCTGGACGGCGGCGCTGCCGACCCCGCCGGCCGCCGCGTGGACCAGCAGGGTCTCGCCGGGGCGCAGCGCGGCCCGCCGGTGCAGGGCGAACCAGGCGGTCTGGTGGCCGATGTGCAGGGCGGCCGCCTCGGCGTCGTCCAGGGCCTCGGGGGCCGGGAAGGCGGCGGAGGCGTCGAGCAGCGCGTACTCGGCGAACGCGCCGTGCGGGAGGACGGGCGTGCCGACCACCCGGTCACCGGGGCGCCACGGCTCAGCCGGGTCGCTCGCGGAGTCCGCTGTGCCGTCCACCGCGTCGTCCGCCGTGGGTCCGCACGCCTCGATCACGCCGCACAGCTCCACCCCGGGGGTGAACGGCAGCGGTGGCCGCACCTGGTACTGGCCCCGGACGAGCAGCGCGTCCGGGAAGTTGACGGCCGCCGCCCGGACCCGGACCAGCAGCTGTCCCGGGCCCGGCACCGGGCGCGGCGCGTCCTCGACCTGCCGCAGTACCGCGCGCGGCTCGCCCGTCTCGGGTACCTGCCAAGCCCTCACAGTGCTCCCTCCTGCTCCAGCTGCCGCTGGAGACGGTTCATCCCGGCCAGCCAGCGGTCCGGGTCCCCGGCGCGGGCGGTGGAGTAGTCGGCGACCTCGGGGTGCGGCAGGACCAGGAAGCGGTCCGCCGCCAGGGCGTCCAGCAGTGCCGCCGCGACCTGCTCCGGCTCCAGGGCGGTGGGCGCGAGCAGCGTCTCGCCGACCGCGCCGGTGCTCGCCAGCATCGCGGTGCGCACGCCCTGCGGGCAGAGCGCGTGGACCCGCAGCCCGCGGTGGCGGTAGGTGGCGGCGAGCCACTCGGCGAAGGCGAGCGCGCCGTGCTTGGTGACCGCGTACGGGGCCGAGCCGAGCATGGTGAGCAGCCCGGCCGCCGAGACGGTGGCGACGAACCGGCCGCTGCCGCGCTCCAGCCAGCGGGGGAGGAGCAGTTCGGCGGCCCGGACGTGGGCCAGCACATTGACCTCCCAGGCGGAGCTCCAGTCGGCGGCCGACGCGTCCGCGCCGCCGATCGGGGCGACGCCCGCGTTGGCGCACCAGATGTCGAGTTCGGTGCCGTGCCCGGCGAGTACGGTGCGGGCGGCGCCGACCAGGGCGGCGATCCCCTCGGCGGAGGCGGCGTCACCGGGCAGGGCGGTGCCGCCGCAGTCGGCGGCGACCGCGCGGGCGGCGGCGCCGTCGAGGTCGTTGACCACCACCCGGGCGCCGGCGGACGCGAAGGCGCGGGCCACGGCGGCGCCGATGCCCCGGCCGCCGCCGGTGACCACCACGCCCTGCCCGGCGAACGGCGGGGCGGCGGGGGAGGTGCTGCTGCTGGTGCTCACAGGCCGCCGCCGAGGGTCACGCCGCCGTCCACGACCACGGTCTGCCCGGTGATCCACGCGGCGTCGGGGGAGAGCAGGAACGCCACCGCGCCGGCGACGTCCTCGGGCACCCCGAGCCGGCCCAGCGGGTAGGCGGCGGCGACCTGCTCCACGCGGCCCTCGTACAGCGCCTCGGCGAACTTGGTCTTGACGACGGCGGGGGCGACCGCGTTGACCCGGATGCCCTGACCGCCCAGCTCGGCGGCGAGTTCGGCGGTGAGCCGGATCAGCGCGGCCTTGGAGACCCCGTACATGCCGATGCCGAGTGAGGCGCGGATGCCGGCCACCGAGGCGACGTTGACCACCGAGCCGCCGTGCTCGCCCATCCAGGCGGCGTGCGCGCGGCGGGTCCAGGCGAGCGGCGCCAGCACGTTGACGGCGAGGATCTTGGCGGCGGCGGCCTCGTCGACGGTGAGCACCGGGCCGTAGACCGGGTTGATGCCGGTGTTGTTGACCAGGTGGTCGAGCCGTCCGAAGGCCTCCAGGGTGCGGGTGACGGCCTCCTCCTG
Organism: Kitasatospora misakiensis; assembly: GCF_042656005.1. Lineage (NCBI taxonomy): Bacteria > Bacillati > Actinomycetota > Actinomycetes > Kitasatosporales > Streptomycetaceae > Kitasatospora > Kitasatospora misakiensis. The sequence goes on from NZ_JBHSOF010000001.1 coordinate 204,132, forward strand.
GTGGGCCGGGTCGTCGGAGCGGCCGGCGACCCCGATGGCGACCTCGGGGCCGCCGAGGTCCTGGACCGCCTCGGCGAGCGGTTCCGGGGTGCGGGCGGTCAGGCAGACCTTGGCCCCCCGGGCGACCAGCTCGCGCGCGATGCCGAGGCCGATGCCCCGGCTCGATCCGGTGACGACGGCCACCCGGCCCTTGAAGGAGTGCACCACGGGGGTCCTCTCGGCGTGGAGGGCGGCCGACCGGCTGACCGGGCCGCTGACGGAGCCACTGACTAAGCGCTTGCTCAGCATGGTGTCGGTGCGGGACCCTGTCAACAGCCGTGCTCGTCGTCCGTGCCCGCCGTCCGTGCCCCTCGGATCACGCGCCCGACGGGCCTGCGTGGGCTCGACGGGCCCGCGCGGGCCGAATGCCCGTACGACTGCCCGGACGACCGATCTGCGAGGATGGCGCCATGACCAGCACGCCCATCGCCGAGCTCTGGCCCACCCTGCCCGGCGGCGCCGACACCCGCCCGGAGGCGGTGTACCGGCTGCTCGGGGCCGCCGTCGAGTCCTTCGCCGAGCGCGGCTTCCACGCCACCACCACCCGGGACATCGCCACCGGAGCCGGGATGAGCCCGGCCGCGCTCTACATCCACTACCCGTCCAAGGCGGCCCTGCTGGCCGAGATCAGCCGGGCCGGGCACGCCGCGGCGCTCGCCCTGGTCCGGGCGGCGGTGGCCGGCGGGGGCGACCCGGTGGCCCGGATGCGGCGTCTGGTCGAGGACTTCACCGCCTGGCACGCCCGGGCCCGGACGGTCGGCCGGGTGGTCAACTACGAGCTGCACGCGCTCCCCGAGGAGGACTACGTGGCGGTCGCGGCCCTGCGGCTGGACATCGAGCGGGAGGTCAGCGCGCAGATCGAGGCGGGGCTGGCGGCCGGGGTCTTCGAGGTCGCCGAGGTGCGCACCGCCGCCCGCGCGATCACCTCGCTCGGGATCGACGTGTCCCGCTGGTACACCGACCGCAGCAGCGAGACGCCCGAGGAACTCGGCCGTCGCTACGGGGAGTTGGTGCTGCGGATGCTGGGCGCCGCGGGCTGAGCGCGCGGCCGGTCAGCCGTCCTTGACGGCGGTGTGCACCATCCACGCGACATGGTGGCGCAGTTCGTACATCTCCACCGTGGAGCGCAGCCCCAGCCAGTGCTCGGTCACCCCGAGCCGCCGCAGCGCCGCGTACGGCAGCCGGAAGTACGCGTACAGCGCCTCCGTGGTCGGCAGGTAGTACGGCGTGGCGTCGAGCTCCTCCTCCAGTCGGAAGCCGGCCCCGGTGATCAGCCCGCCGATCGTCCGGGTGGTGTAGCGGCGGGCGCCGGGCAGCACCATCGCGTCCAGGTACGGCTCCAGCAGCGCCTGCTGCGGGTCGGGCATCTCCGCGCGGGGGACGGCGGCCGGGCCGAGCAGCACCAGCCGCCCGCCGGGCCGCAGCAGCCGGTGGAACTCCGCGAGGGCCCGCGCCGGGTCGTAGGCGTGGCAGAGCGTCTCCATCGAGTAGACGCCGTCGAAGGAGGCGTCGGGGTACTCCAGGTCGTGGAAGTCGCCCCAGGCGAAGGTGGTGCGGTCCTCCAGGGCGGCCCGGGCGCTCAGTCTGCGGGCCTCGCGGACGTGGAAGTCCATGAGGTCGACGCCGGTGACCCGCAGGCCGAAGCGGGCGGCGATCTGGCGTGCCACCACCCCGGAGCCGCTGCCGGCGTCCAGGACGCGGGCGTTGGGCGGCAGGGCGAGCTTGCGGCCGAGCACCCCCTCCAGCTGGCGCTGCGCCCGCCAGCAGCGCCACTTGGACTGGCCGGGCTCGGTCCAGCCCCAGTGCCGGGCCCGTCGGCAGACGAGGGTGTAGAAGAGCCGGTGGCCGACGGTGCCGTAGACCCGCCGCAGCCCGCCGAGATCGAGTTCGCCACCGAACTCGCCGCCGGCCGCGCCGCCGATCTCTCCGATCATCGCACTCGCCCGGCCTTCCGCTGGTCCGCGCCCTTGCCGTCCCGGTCACGCTACCGAGCGGGCGGCGCCGGCGCCGGTCCGGTGCGGCCGGACGGGCGGTGGGGTGGTTCCGTTCCGCCCGTGGGTTCAACCGGTTCGTTCAGCCGGTGGTGGCCTGGGTGGCGGCGAGCAGGGCGTCGAGCAGCCCGGGGAAGCGGATCAAACAATCACGTCCGGTGATGTCCACGCCACCGCACTCCTGGGGGATCGACGTGCCCGTCCGCCTGCTCCTGCTCGCCCTCGGCACCTTCGCCGTCGGCACCGACACCATGGTCATGGCCGGCATCCTCGGCCCGATCGCCGACGACCTCGGGGTCTCGGTCACCGCCGCCGGCCAGCTGGTGACCGTCTTCGCCCTCGGCTACGCCCTGCTCGCCCCGCCCCTCGCCGCGCTCACCGCACGCTGGCCGCGCCGCCGGCTGCTGCTCACGGCGCTCGCCGTGTTCGGCGCCGCCAACGCGCTCAGCGCGCTCGCCCCCTCGTACGGCACCCTGCTCGCCACCCGAGTGCTGGCTGCCGCGGGCGCCGCGCTCTACACCCCGACCGCCAACGCCGTCGCCACCACCCTTGTCACCCCGGAGCGGCGCGGCCGGGCGCTGGCCACCGTGCTCGGCGGCATGACGGTCGCCACCGCCCTCGGCGTCCCGCTCGGCACCTGGATCGGGCGCACCGACTGGCGGCCTCGACGACGCTGGTCTTCTTCCTCGCCTTCCAGACCGTCTACATCTACCTCGCCACCGCGATCGCCCCGGCCACCGGCGGGCGCGCGGACCGGCTGAGCCTGGTCCTGCTGGTCTCCGGCCTCGCCTCGGTGGCGGGCAGTTGGCTGGGCGGGCGGCTGGTGGACCGGGTCGGCGTCCGGCGGGTGCTGCTCGTCGGCAGTTCGGTGGCGGCGGTCGCGTTTGCCGCGCTGCCGTGGGCGGGGCGCTCGATGCCCGGCGCGCTGGCCTACGCCGTGGTCACCCCGCTGGCCGGCTGGGCGGTCTCGGTCGCGCTGCCGCACCGGCTCGCCTCGCTCGACCCGGCCAACGCGCAACTGCTGATCTCGCTCAACAGCAGCGCCCTCTACCTGGGCACGGCCGCCGGCGGCGCGGTCGGCAGCGCCGCCATCGCGCTGTTCGGCGGGCGCTGGTTCCCGCTGGCGGCGGCCGGGCTCGCCCTGGTCGCCGCGGCCACGGCCCGGGCCGCCACCCGGGGCACGGCGTCCGGTGTGGTGTCCGGCACGGCGTCCGGGCGCCCCGGCGCGGTGGGGGTGCCGGCCGCTTCGGCTAGGCCCTGATCGCGCGGAACAGCAACTCGGCCGTCTCCGACCAGCGTTCGACGAGGTCAGCCCGCTCGTGCAGGCCGTCCGAGACCTGCTGGGTGCCGAAGAACGCGGCCACCAGCGACCGGGCCGCCGCCTGCGGCGAGACGCCCGCGCGCAGCTCGCCCGCCGCCTCGGCGCGGGTCAGCAGGCTGCCGAGCAGCTCGGTCCAGTCCACGTACGGGTCCGGCAACTCGGCGTCGATCTGCGGGCGTTCGATCTGCAGCCGGGCACCGGCCCGGGCGACGATGTCGTCCCGGAAGGCGGTGGCCGCGCCCGTCAGCAGGCGGACGGTGGTCGCCAGCGGTCCGTGCCCCTCGGCGGTGACCTCCGCCAGCAGCAACGGCCAGCGGGCGTAGTGCTGTTCGACCACGGCTACGGCCAGCGCCTCCTTGGTCGGGTAGTGGAAGTAGACGGCGCCCTTGGTCATCGCCACCCGGTCGGCCACCTCCTGCACCGAGGTGTGACGGAAGCCCCGGGCCGCGAACAGCTCGGCGGCGGCGGTGAGCACCAGGAGTCTGGTGCGGGCCGCCCGGTCCTGCTTGGGGTCGGGGCCCCGCCGGGTGGCGATGGGCCGGACCCGGAAGGGGCCGGCCGGTTCGGGATCGGACATGGTCGGCTCCTCGGTGGTGGGGGGTGAGCGCGGTGGGGGTGGGTGGTGCGATGGGTCAACACGCTGTGGAGAAGGGCGTGTTGGAAAGATCCGGGGGGAAGATCCGGCGCGATGCCAAACCTTCCGGAAGGTATGTTCCTGGGCTGTCGCACGATAGGGGCACCGCAATGTAGCGGGCCCGCCCAGGCCTTCGCGACCTCCGGGGGAGGGGGATTCGTGAAGGGGCCACCGCCCTGGCGGTGGGCGAGAACCGCCGCCGCGCCACCCTCGGCTGCCCCCGGCCGCGCGGCCGCGGTTCTCGGCATGGCTTTTCTATCGTCGGCAAGTTGACTGATCGTCACCGATCGATTTCCGTCCGATTTCGTCGGATGCGCGGCGGACATGAGGCCGTACTGAGAACATTCCTTCAGAAAGGAATCTTCTCGTTCCAGGGAGGGCCGCATGATGAAGCAGCAGCGGGCGCGGCGCACGCGGGAGAAGGTGCTCGACGCCGCGGCCGAGGAGTTCTCCACCCAGGGCTACAGCCGGGCCACCCTCAACGCGGTGGCGCAGCGCACCGGCATGACCAAGGGCGCGCTGTACGGGCACTTCGCCTCCAAGCGCGCCCTCGCCGGGGCGTTGATGTCGCAGTCGCGGCAGGTCTGGGAGGAGATGCGACTGGCCCGCGACGTCCCGGGCGTCGAGGCCACCGCCGTCCTGGAGGGCCTGGTGCTGGACCTGGCGGTGCGGCTGAAGGAGGACGTCCGCCTGCGGGCGGCGCTCCGGCTGGCCACCGACTGCCCGGACCCGGTCGGCCCGGCACCGGCCGTCGCGGCACCCTCCGGCGCGCCGGACATCTTCGAGGACGTGCAGCGCGGCCTGGTCACCCTGATCCGCCGCGCCCAGGGCGAGGGCACCATGGCACCCCGCCCGCCCGAGCTGGTCGCCCAACTCCTCCTGGCCGTCCTCCACGGCGCCCCGCACGTCGCCTTCGGCCCCCCGGGCGCCCCCGACGACCCGGCCGCCTACGACGCGGCCTGGCGCCTCCTCCTGGACTCCCTCACCGCCGTTCCGGCGGTCGGGGCGGCCCGTGCGACCTAAAACCCGTGCGGGGCCGGGCGGGCGGAGCGATGCTTCGCCCGCCCGGCCGCGGGGTGGTACGGCTACCTCGGGACCGTCACCGCAGCCGCCCTCGTCGGCCGGCTCCGCGCATGATCGACCGGAGAAGTCCCAGCCGCCACGGCCCGGCGTGGGAGCTCCTGGCCCGGTGCGGGCGGCAGTCCGATCCGGGCCAGGTCGGTGCGTTCGGCGTCGGGCGCGTCGAGGGACTTCGCGTGCTTGGCCGCGTCGACGGAACCGGGTCCGTGGATGGTGAGTTCGAAGTCCTGGTGGGCCTTGGCGTCCGGCGCGAACGGCAGGCGGATCCGCCCGTCCGCGACCAGACGGCGCACCTCGGACCGGCTCAGGCCGAGACCGAGCCGGAGCAGCCGCTCCACCCGGACCGGCGCGGGCAGCTCGAAGCGCACCCGCACCGAGAGCGGGTTCGGGTCGTCGAGCGCGTACAGCGGCATGCGGGCCTCCAGCTCCCACGTCCCGGTCCAGTCGAGCCGGTACCGGTTCTTCGCCGCGAGCGACGCGCTCATCACCAGCTCACCTACGGCTGCCGGGTCGTTGTTCTCGTACGCCACCAGCCGGGCCGGCTCCAGCGTCGAGACGTGGGCGCGCTCGTGGACGGGCACCTTCGAGGTCCGGTCGCACGTCGCGCAGCTCAGCAGCAGCCAGACGTCGAGCAGCTTGCCGTTCGCGTTGACGCGGATCTTCCCCGAGGCGCGGTGCCGCGTGCCGGGGCAGTCCGGGCAGGACCGGACGACGGTGGGCAGGGCGGACTGACGCACGGCCCACAGGGCCTTGCGGTCGGTATTCATATGTGTGCTGGGTGCTTTCAGGACTCAGCAGGAGGGCATGCCGAACTCACTCGGCGGCTCCCGCTCTCTGACGGATGCTCACGAGGGGCGCGACCCATCGCCCCGGGGCCGGGTCGTCAGGCTCCGAGGTCGATCGCGCGACAGGTACGTACTACGTGGCAGTCATCAAAAGTCCATGCGGCAGATCATGATCGAGCCGGCGGCTCGCGGCAACCGAATTTCCCCGCGCCCTCGTTGCCGGTGCGGGCGGCGAACTCCGGACCCGGTCAGCCGCCCGTGGCCCGACGCAGCGCACCGTACGCGGCCCAGGCGTCCAGCAGCGGCGGCACCACCGTCCGGCGCCGCCCGGTGCCGGTGCGCAGGACGGCCGACCGCACCTCGGCGGGCGAGGCCGCCGGGAACTCGGACAGCAGGAGGGCGACGGTGCCGGCCACGAACGGGGCGGCCGCGCTGGTGCCGGTGAGCGCCAGCGGGCGGCCGTCGGTGCCGAGCCCGGCGACCGCCTCGCCGGGTGCGCCGACGCCGCGTCCGCCGATCGATCCGCCCAGGTTGGAGAGGCCCATCGGCCGCCCCAGCCGGTCGTACGCGACCACGGGGACGGTCCACGGGTGGCGGGTGAGCACGGACGAGCCGATCGCGCCCTGGTTCCCGGCGGCCACGACCGTGATCGCGCCCCGGTCGGCCGCGTGGTCGAGCGCCCACTCCAACTCGCGGTGGCCGGCGCTGGAGGGGCGTTCGGGCGCGACGCTCAGGTTCAGCACCCGGGCGCCCGCGTCGACGGTCTCCACGATGGCGGCGGCGAGGTCCTCCGGCCACGCGGCCGGGGCGACCCGCGCGGCGCCCCCGTCGGCCGACCGGCCGCCCCCGAAGATGGGGCGCAGTAGGAAGGTGCAGCCCGGGCAGATGCCGGGCGGCTCCGACGTCCGGCGGGCGCCGAGCAGGCCGGCGACGAAGGTGCCGTGACGGCAGGAGAGGTCCCCGTCCGCGCGGCGGCAGTCGGCCCGGTGCCCGCGCTGTCCGCCCCCGACGCCGCCGGGCAGCAGGCGTAGCCGCCCGCCGGCCAGCCCCGGGTGGTCGAGGGCGACGAGGCCGTCGACCACCCCCACGGCGACCTCCGGCCGGCCGGCGCTGCGCGCCATCAGGGACGTCAGCCCGACCTGGTCCAGTGGCCCCGTCATCGCACCCTCCTCCGCGTCGTCGGTCGTCGGCCGCGGGCCGTCAACAGACCTTCACGGCACGGCGGTTGGTGGCCGGACCGTAGTCCTCGGCGTGGCAGTCCTTCCGGCACTGCGTCAGGCATGTCTGGCACTTGGCGCTCTCCAGGCCGCCTTTGCACGCGGAGCGGCATTCCACCGGGCACTCGATCAGACTGCAGAACCCGTCCTGCGGGGTGATGGCCTGCCGGTGCCCGGCGAAGCCGCTGCCGGACGTCGTCCGGTAGTGCCCGTTCGTCCGGTAGACCGCCGAGTCGGCGGTGAAGCCCGGAACACTCATTTCTCGCACCTCCTTGGTCCGCGCCGGTCGGACCCTAGGCGTTGCAGCCCGTCATGCACTCCCACTTGCAGTCCTCGCAGTCGGAACTGAAGGGGTTGCCGTGGCAGTAACGGGAGCAGAGGTGGCCGCACTCCAGCGCGCAGAGCCCCTGCGGGGTGATGGCCGATCGACGGCCGGGGAAGTCGCTGCCGGACGTCGTCCGGTAGTGCCCGTTCGTCCGGTAGACCGTCGAGTCGGCGGTGAAGCCCGGAACACTCATCTCTCACACCTCCTTGGTCCCGCGCCGGTCGGGCGCGAGGTCAACGGTCGTAGAAGGGGCACAGCTTGTTGGCCAGGAAGGGGAACAGTTCGCTCGTGTCCACCCGGACGAAGAACTTCTCACTCACGTCCGTCCGGCGGTCCGTGTAGCAGAGCACGACGTCGATGATCCGGCGGGCGCCGCTCAGCCGGGACTCCTGGAATCTCACCCCGCTCAGCGAGGAGTCGGCGGCGAAGGCCTCCACGGTCTTCTCGTAGATCCGCGGGTAGCGGACGGCGAGGTAGTTGATGGCGCGGTGCTCGTCGGTGTCGCCCGCGTTGTCGGCCAACTGCATGACGCTGCGCAGCAGTTCACGGGACGAGGACTCGAACCGCTCGTCGCTCATCCCCGGGGGCCTGCCGATCGAGGCCACCAGTTCGTCGCTCGTGAAGGAGTAGATCTGCTCGAAGCTCACGACCGGGATCGTCAGGCCGTTGCAGAGGGAGGGCGGGGCGAGCGGCCCGCGGTGTCCGATGACCACGTCCAGGTCGGTGCACTTGGGCTCCGGGCGGACGGCCTCGACCAGCCGGTCGAACTCCACCGGGTCCCTCGGCCGGAGGATGTAGGTCTCCATCCCCTGCACGCTCAACACGTAGCACAACTGCCGTGCGAGGTAACGGTTCTCCGGATCCGTGATCACCGCGTGCACAGCCTGGCGATCTGTCAGGTCGGCGCTCTCGGACCGGCCCACCGCCTGGGCGAGCTCCTTCTCGACCGCCAGGCTCGGGATCCGGTAGTCGATCTGGCCGAGCACGTACACGTAGTTGTTGGCGGGCTCGGGTCCGCCGCCCCGCTCGGCGGGCGGCGCGGCCTCGCAACCGCAGTGCGCCGTGGAGATGGTGGCGGCGGCGGAGGCGGCCGGTGCGAGGACCGGTTCGAAGCGGTCGGGCTCGGCCGGCGGCCGGTTCTCCACCGGGGGCTCCGGCTGTGCCTGGAACTCCTGGTCCATCGGTTGGTCCATGGATGACTCCTCACGCCTTGCGTCACGCCTTGCGTGCCGTGCGGGACGCGGACCTGTCACGCCGGGTGATCGCCACAGGAGGTCACGATCGGTGTCCGTTCCCGTTTCCCCTGGACAGCACCAGCCGGCGGTTGAGCGCGGCCGCTCGCCGTTCGCAGCCGCCGCAGGGCCTCCTGATCCCCATCGTGCTCGTCACGCGCCGGACGGCGTCCCCGAGGCCGATGTCCTCGTCCGTGACGAAGCCGGGAACGCGCACCCGGCGCGGCCGACGCTCACCGTCACCACGACGGGCGTCGTCCCGCTTCTCACCCTCGGTCATCTCTCTCACCCCTCGGTTGGCGGCGGGCGCAGGCCGCGGCCGTCCGCCCGGGACTCCATGGGAACGGACAGTGATGAACAGCTGCGGAGAGTGGACACTTGGGCACGAGGATCCACCCACGCGAGCTGTTTCCAGCCTGCTCCCGTCCGGACCGGACTGCACCCCGGCACGCAGCCCGGACGCCGCGGGCCGTCATGAACCAGTGCCGCGCGGGGTGGGCCCCGCCGGTGCGGGGCCCACCCTTGGTGGGGCGCTAGCCGTTGGCGAGGGCCTGGAGGCGGTCGTAGGCGCCGTTGAAGAGGTTCTGGTCGCCGGGGAAGGTGCCGGAGTCGGCGTGCTGCCAGATGGTCTGGTAGCTCCAGCCGGCCGGGAGGGTGCCGACGGTGGAGGCGTAGCGGGCTATCCAGAGGGGGTTGGTGGCGCCGAAGGAGGAGTTGTTGCCGGTGCAGGTGGTCCACCAGTTGGTGGTGGTGTAGATGGTCGGGTAGCGGCCGGTGCCGGTGTGGACGGTGTTGCTGAAGGCGCGGATCCAGCTCACCATCGCGCTCTGGCTGAGGCCGAAGCAGGTGGCGCCGTAGGGGTTGTACTCGATGTCGAGGGCGGGCGGGAGGGTCTTGCCGTCGCGGGACCAGCCGCCGCCGTGGTCGACGAACCAGTTGGCCTGGGCGGTGCCGGAGGAGCGGTCCGGCAGGGCGAAGTGGTAGGCGCCGCGGATCAGGCCGGCGTTGTAGGAGCCGTTGTACTGCTGGGTGAAGTAGGGGTTGGTGTAGGTGGTGCCCTCGGTGGCCTTGACGTAGGCGAAGCGGGCGCCGTTGGCGCGTACCGAGGACCAGTTGACGTTGCCCTGGTAGCTGGCGACGTCCAGGCCGGGCGTCTGGGTGACGGCGAGTTCGGCGAGGGGGGCGGTGCCGTCGCGGCCCTCGTGGGCGGCCACGGTGGAGCCGGCGAAGTCGAGTTCGGGGTGGATCGGGGGCAGGTGGCCGCCGGCCGCGTGCGCGGGGGCGGCGCTGCCGACGGCAAGGGCGACGGCGGTGGCGACGGCGGCGAACGTGCCGAGCCGGCGCTGCCGACGCTGCCGGGGCTTCCGGAGGCCGGTGGTGCCGGAGGGGCCGGCGGAGGGGCTGGCGGAGCGTGAAGTGCTGGGCATGACACTCCTCTGGTCCGGTGCTGACGACCCGTGGGGTGGGTGCGGACTGCCGGGACTGCCGGTGACGGCGTCCGGCCGCAGTAGGGTAGCCATGTACGTGCCAGCCCGCCAGTATCGGTGGTCACATTCTGACCGGCGGTCACAGCGGAATGGTTCCGACCACCTGGACGACTCACGACGCGCCGCCGGGTGGGAGCAGCACCGGGGCTCGTTGCGGGCTCTGACCCCGGGCCCCCTGCCGCACACAGGCGAACGCCCGGCCGGGTAGCCCCGGCCGGGCGTTCCACCGGACTCCTCGTGGGCTCGGAGCGGCGGTGCTTCCAGTCGTTCTCTGCGGGATCAGCCGATCAGGTGGGAGACGCCGCCGTCACCGGAGGACTGGGTGTTCTCGCCGACGTTGCAGATCTGCTTCGGGGTCTTGTTGAGGATCGGGACCTCGATCGGGACGGCGACGCCGATGACGGCGCCGACCGCGATGTTGTGGACCTCCGGGAGGCAGATGTTCGGGTTGTTGAGGGTGTGGTAGTTGGCGCTGTGGTCGCCGTCGGTGCCGGTCTGGTTGGTGCCGCCGTTGCCCTGGGCCGAGACGGCGGAGCCGTCCGAGTCGGCGATGGCGAAGGCCGACCCGGCGGACATCGCGATGACAGCGGCGGCCAGGCCGGCGGCGGCGAGGGAGTTCTTGAACATTTCCGCATTCCTCTCAAGATGAATTCGAAGCACTGGTCGACCCGTTGGCGGTCGAACGGGCGCCGGCTGAAGGTGGTGCACACGCCCTGAACCGGTTGCCGTCACTGCTGCCCGGACCAAAGAACGACGGTCCGGAAAGTTACGACCTCCGGCCAAAAGCGGCCGCCACCGACACCCGCACGGCCGAGCCGCGCCAGTGATTCCCCCGAGGGTCAGCCGGTGGCCGTCCACTCCTCGCGCAGGCGCCCGAACACCTCGTGGAACTCGGGGAAGGTCTTCCGTACGCAGCCGGGGTCGTCGAAGGTGATGCCGGGCGTCCGCAGGCCGGTGACGGAGAAGGACATCACCATCCGGTGGTCGCCGTACGAGGCGAGTTCGGTGCCGCGCGGGGTGCCCGGCCGGATCTCGATCCAGTCGGGCCCGGTGGCGACGTCGACGCCGAGCCGGCGGAGGTTCTCGGCGCAGGCGTCCAGCCGGTCGCACTCCTTGATCCGGGTGTTGGCGACGTTCTCGATCCGGACCGGCCCGTCGGCGAACGGGGCGACGGCGGCGAGCGTCGGCATGGTGTCGGAGATGTCGCGCATGTCGACGGTCAGGCCGGAGAGCCGGCCGCCCGCGGGACCCTCGACGGTGACCCGGTCCGTGCCGATCTCCACCCGCGCGCCCATCCGGGCCAGCACGTCGACGAACCCCAGGTCGCCCTGGAGCGCGTCCTTGCCGAGCCCCGGGACGGTCAGCCGGCGCCCGGTGAGCGCGGCGGCGGCGAAGAAGTAGCTCGCGGTGGAGGCGTCCGGCTCGACCGGGTACGCGGTGGCCCGGTAGCCGTCGGGCGCGACCTCGAAGACCTGGCCGGTGCGGGTCACCGTGGCGCCGAAGGCCCGCATCATGGCGACGGTGATCTCCACGTACGGCGCGGAGACCAGCTCGGTCACGGTGATCCGCAGGCCCTGCTCGGTGAGCGGGCCGAGCAGCAGCAGCGCGGTCAGGTACTGCGAGGAGAGGCTCGCGTCCAGGGTCAGCTCGCCGCCCCGGACGCCGGCGGCGGCGATCCGCAGCGGGTGGTGGCCCTCGGCCTCCTCGTGCCGGAGGTCGACGCCGAGGGTGCGCAGCGCCTCGGTGAGCGGGCCGAGCGGGCGGCGGCGCATCTGGGCGGAGGCGTCGAAGCGGAAGTCGCCGCGGCCGGCCGCGGCGAGGACGGGCAGGAAGCGGGCCGTGGTGGCGCCGTCGCGGCAGTAGACGTCGGCGTCGTGGGCCGGGCCCTGCGGGCGGCCCTCGACCGTCCACCGGCCCTCTTCGCGGGTGAGCGCGTAGCCGAGCGCGCCCAGGCCCTCGGCGAAGCCCTCGGTGTCGTCGGAGCGCAGCGGGCGGAGCAGGGTGGTGGTGCCGTCGGCGGCGGCGGCGAGGAACAGCGCCCGCGCGGTCACCGACTTGGAGCCGGGGATCTCGACGGTCGTCATGGGGCCTCCGGTGTGAGTGGTTCGGGCGTGAAGGGCGGGGTTCGGCGCCCTGCCATCCTGCCGGAGGGGGCGCTGTGCGGGGGAGGGCGTCCGGCTTTCGGACGGCGGCCGGGCGGTTCGGGGCGACCTTTGGCCGGATGCAGGCCGGATGCAGGCCGGATGCACGGCCGGACGCCGGCCTGGACGCCGGGCCGCCCGCCGTCCCTGTCCGGGCAGGTCGGGGGCCCGGCGGCCTGTGGCACCATGCGAGGGATCGGCCGAACGGCCGCCGCCCCCCGCCCGGGCCACCCCCCGTCCGGGCCGCGCCGAGAAGAGGGTCCCGTGCCCGAGAGCAGCACCCGCGCGGACGCCGAGGCCGCCGCCACCGACCGGCTCGGCTTCCGCGCCGCGACCACCGCCGACGTGCCCGCCCTGCTGGAGCTGGTCGAGTCCGCCTACCGGGGCGACACCAGCCGGGCCGGCTGGACCACCGAGGCCGACCTGCTGGCCGGGCAGCGCACCGACACCGAGGGCGTCACCGCGGCCGTCACCCACGCCGAGGGCGTGGTGCTGCTCGCCGAGCTGGACGGCGAGCTGCTGGCCTGCTGCCAGCTGGAACGCCGGGGCGGGCGCGCCTACTTCGGCATGTTCTCGGTGCGTCCCGGCCGGCAGGGCGGCGGCCTCGGGCGGGCCGTACTCGCGCGGGCCGAGCGGTACGCGGCCGAGGAGTGGGGCGTGGCCGAGATGGAGATGACCGTGATCGAGCAGCGCGCCGAGCTGATCGCCTGGTACGAGCGCCGGGGCTTCCGCCGCACCGGCGACTACTCGCCGTTCCCGTACGGCGACGAGCGGTTCGGCATCCCGCTCCGCCCCGACCTGCGGTTCGAGAAGCTGATCAAGTCCCTTACTGTCCGGTAGCGGTAGCGGTAGCGGTGGCGGTGGGTCAGGTGGTGCGTGAATTCCGCGACACCGGGCACTTCGCCGACACCCTGGCCCGGGTCCTCGCCCCGTGCCTGGACCACGCCCTGCTGGGCGCCGGCGCCGTCTCCTGACGGACGCGGCGGTGCCCGCCCGCCCGCCGCCCGGCCGCCGACGCCCGGTCAGCCGTAGATGCTGCGGCAGATGCGGGCCTGCTCGGAACCGGCCGGCCAGCGGCCGAAGCGCTCCGCCTGGTCGCAGATCGTGCCCGCCCCGGGCACCGACCCGGCGGGCGGGCCGCCCGGGGCGGGGGAGTGCGCGGGCGCTGCGGCCCCGGGTTTCGCCGCAGGGGCCGGCGTGGACGCCGGGGCGGACGCGGTGCCGGCCCCGCCCGTCGCGCGGGTGGGCGCCGGACGCGGCGAACGGCTCGGCCTCGGCCGGGGGACGGCCGAGGCCGAGCGGTCGCCGCCGTCGGCCCGAGGCGCGGCTTCGGCCGGGGGGCCGCCCGCGCCGGTCGGGCCCGGGTCCGCCACGGCGGGTGCCGCGCCGGGCGGCGGGTCCTCGTTGCTCGTCGGCGACGGCAGCGGGGACGGCGCCGGGACCGGCAGCAGACCGGTGGTCGGCGAGACGGCCGGGGTCGGTGCGAGCGGCGGTGCGAGCGGCGGTGTGGCGGAGGGGCCGGAGAAGGCCACGACCCCCGACGTCTCCTCGCCCGACCCGGGCCCGCACATCGTCAGCACCGCCGCCAGCCCGGCGACGATCCCGACCGCGCTCACCACCCACGTCCGGCGCCGTCGTCGCCGGTCCGCCGCGGCGGCCTCCGCCATCGCCTCCCAGGGGGGTGTCGCGACGGGCGCCGGGGGCGGGACCGGCACCGGCGGAGGCTGCCACGCGGGCGTCGGCCACTGCCACTGCGGGGTACCGCCGTTCGGTGCGCTCCCGTCGCCTGCCGCCTGCCCGCTCATGTCCTCGTCCTCCTGCGTCGCGTCCACCATCGCCTGCCGAGGCTCCGCGGGCCCCCGCCGTGCTTCTCCGGCGGATCCTCCACGGCCCCGGCCGGTCCACCCGCCGACGCGGGACTCGCCGTACTCAACGAGCGCGCCGACGCCGGGACATGACCCGGTGGCGGTTCCGGGCGGGCCGCCCGCCCGCGCCCGCGCCCCCGCCGTACGCTGCCTGCCGTACCCCGGGTGCGCTCCCCGGAGGTCCGCCACATGCTGGGGAACATGGAAACCAACAGCACGTCCGGTACCGCGAAGCCCCTGGTCGAGGTCGCCGAGTTCCGCACCGACAGCCGCTACCGGCTGGTCCACTTCGAGGGGCACGGCTGGGAGCCCCTCGGTCCGGAGGAACTCGAACCCCGGATCCATCAGCTCTTCCCCGACCTCGATCCGCGCGACCCGGACCGCGTCCACTGGGCCGACCGCCCCTGGGAATGGCCCGCCTGGCACCCGGGCGAAGCCTGACCGTAGGTGTGATGATCACCGGGGTAGGGTTGACGCGGCCCCTTGACGCGACGTGTTGACTCCCCGCCCGCTGCCGGTGCCTCAGCGGAGGCGCGGGGGTCGTCCGCCTGCGGGGCCGACCGGACGACCCAGGGGGAGGGCCCGTGGAAGCACAGCAGACCGACCGCCCGGCGAGCACCGCCGGCTACGGCGAGGCCGCCGAACAGCTCGCCGCCCAGTACGAGGCCGTGACCTTCGCCGAAGTCCACCGCGAGGCCCTCCACCTGTTCCCGGAGCGGCCGGTGGACGTCCTCGACGTCGGCGCGGGCAGCGGACGCGACGCCGCCGCTCTGGCCGGGCTCGGCCACCGGGTGGTCGCCGCCGAACCGACCGCCGAACTGCGCCGGATCGGCGAGCGCCTGCACGCCGGCAGCGGCGTCCGCTGGGTGGACGACGCCCTGCCCGCCCTGCCCCGGCTCGGCGCGACCGGCGAACGCTTCGACGTGGTGCTGCTCACCGCCGTCTGGATGCACCTGGCCGCCGACGAGCGGACCCGGGCGATGGCGGCGCTCACGGGACTGCTCGCGCCGGCCGGCCGCCTCTTCCTCTCGCTGCGGCACGGCCCCGTCCCGGCGGGGCGGCGAATGTATGACGTGTCGGCCGAGGAGACCGTCGAACTCGCCGGCACCTGCGGGCTGCGCCCCGTGCTGCGCACCGAACGCGCCGATCTGCACGGCCGCTCCGGGGTGCACTGGACCGTCCTGGTCCTCGAACGCGAATCTGCGGTCGGATAGGCGGACAAGCGGCCGGAGCCGCCGCCGTCACCGGCCGAGCACGGCCTTGAGGGTCCGCGCGGTGGCCCGGGGGAAGGCGGTGTTCCCGTTGTGCCCGCCGGGGAAGGTGACCGGTTCCGTGCCGAGCAGTTCGGCCAGGGCCAGCGCGCAGCGGTAGGTGTGCACGGTGGGGCGGGTGGTGCGGCCGGTGGCCGGGAGGATGCGCGTGCCGGAGCTGCCCGCGGCCGCCGCCAGCTCGGCCGGGGCGAGGCCGTCCGTGGTGACGGCGGCGAACTCGGTGCCGATGAAGAAGTCGAAGTTGGCCAGTCGGCGCGGCGTCAGCGGCTGCGGGGTGAGCCCCTCCTCGGTGTCGTCGTGCCGGGGGTCGATCCCCAGGTGCCGGGCGATCGCGGGGAAGGCCGCCGCCGCGCCGCCGGTGGCGTGCGCCTCCCTGATGGCCAGCAGTTCGGTGACGTGCTCGGTGCGGTCCGCCGGGGGCAGCAGGTTCGGCATCACCGGCTCGTGCGCGATCAGGGTGCCGAGGACGCCCGGATGGCGGACCACCACCTGGAGGCCGATCGCGGCGCCCATGCTGAACCCGACCATCACGGCCCGCCCGGCCGTCCCGTCCGAACCCGTGATCCGGGCGACCTCGGCGAGCAGCCGGGCGACGTCGTCGGCGTGGTCGGCCATGGTGACCGGCCGGGCCGGGTCGTCGAGCGTGCTGCGGGAGAGGCCGCGGCGGTCGTAGGTGACCACGGTGAAGCTGTCCGCGAGGTGCGGGACGAGGTCGACGGTGCGGTCCGCGTCGCCCTCGCCGCTCTGGGCGAGCAGCAGGACGGGGCCGCTGCCCGCGAGCTGGTAGTGGAGGGTCGCGCCGGGGACGGTGAGCGTGCGGTGGAGGGCGGTGGCGGTCATGGCGGTGGTCCCTTCGGTGGTGGTGGCCGGTGTCCTGCCCGGCACGACAGACAGTAGAGCATCGAAATAGATACATCAATGGAGATGCATCAATCTCAATGCATCGACGGCGATGTAGCCTGTCGGCCATGAACGGAGTCGAGCTGTTCCTCCTGGGCCGCACGCTGATGAAGATCGGCGAGCAGGCCATGCCCGAACCGGCGACCGGCTCGCGCGGCTCGATCCGCTCGGTGCTGGTCACCCTCGGCGAGATCGTCGCCAACCCGGGGACGACCGTCGGCGAGATCGCCGCCCGCACCGGCCTGCCGCAGAGTCAGGTCTCCACCGCCGTCGCGCGCCTGGTCGAGGCCGGCTCCGTCGAGACCGAACCCGACCCCGCCGACCGCCGCCGCCGGCTCGTCCGCCCCGCCGCCGACCCCTCGCGCCGCGTCGCCGAGGTCCGCACCACCACGGCCGACGCCGCCCTCGCCGCGGCGCTCGCCGGACCGGACGGCGGCACCCCGGACCCGGCCGCGCTGAAGGCCGTCACCGACGCCCTGGCGACCCTCGCCCACCACCTCACCCCGTCCGCCCGTCCCCGCTGACCGGAGGGGCGAGCCCGCCCCCGCTGACCGGACGGCGGCCGTCCGCGCGGCCGTCCGTGCGACTGTTCGGGCCGGGAGGGTTTCCGTCGCGGGCCTTGATCCCCTAGCGTGCCGCGCATGACCAGCAGTCACCTCTCACACCCGGCCGGGCCGGACCACGGGCGGCGCACCGCCCGCACCGGCCCGCTCGCCGCCGCGCTGCTCGCCGCCGTCCTGGGCCTCACCACCGTCGTGCTCACCGCCCCGCACGTGGCCTCCGCGGCGCCGGGCACCCCGGCCGCGCCGGCCGACCAGGCCGACCAGGTCGCCCCGGCACCCGGCGCCGGTGAGGTGGTCGTCGACGAGCACTTCACCGGCCCCGGCCTGCCGGCGGGCTGGGCGGCCGTCGAGGGCTCCTGGAAGGTGGAGAACGGCCGCCTGGTCGGCGCCTCCGCGAACTGGAACCAGCAGACCCGGATCACCTTCGGCCGCCACCTCACCGACTTCCGGATCGAGGCCACCGCCCGCTTCGAGAGCGTCGTCGACGCCGCCCGCTGGGCGGCGCTCGGCCTGGACGTGCCGGCGAGCGGCGCGCCGCCGTGGTCGATCGCCACCATGCGCTCGGGCACCACCGCCGCCAACGGCCTGGAGTTCGCCCGGCGCACCCCCGCGGACACCTGGGACGTCACCGACACCGCCCTGGCGCCCTCCGCCGCCGGCACCGGCCGGGACGTCCGGATCGCCGTGGAGGTGCACGGCACCGCCGCCCGCTGGAGCTTCGACGGCCGGGAGGTCATGCGTACCACCCGGCTCGCCCGAAGCGCCGACGGCGGCCAGGCCCTGCTGGTCAACGGCGCCACGGTGTCCTTCGACGACCTCAAGGTGACCGCCCTCGCCCCCGGCGCCTTCCTCCGGCAGCCCGGCGCGCCGGTCACCGTCCTCGCCCACCGCGGCGCCTCCTCCGCCGCGCCCGAGAACACCCTGCTCTCCGACGAGGTCGCCCGCCGCGCGGGCGCCGACTGGATCGAGAACGACGTCCAGCCCAGCAAGGACGGCGTCCCCTACGTCCTGCACGACGACACCGTCGACCGCACCACCAACGGCACCGGCCGGATCCGCGACCTGACGGCCGCGCAGCTGGACGCGCTGGACGCCGGCTCCCGGTTCGCCCCCGCCACGGCCGGAGCCCGCGTCCCCAGCCTCGCGGCCCAGCTCGACGACCTGCGCACCCGCGGCGGCAGCCTGCTGCTGGAGATCAAGGGCCCGCACACCCGCGCCGAGGTCGCCAGGATCGTCCAGGACGTCCGCGACCACGGTATGAGCGGCCGGGTGCTCGTGCAGAGCTTCGAGGTCGACGCCCTGCGCTTCACCCGCGAACTCGCGCCCGAGCTGCCCCTCGGCCTGCTGCGCTCCACCCTGGACGCCGACCCGGTGGCCGTCGCCCGGGACCTCGGCCTGGCCGCCTACAACCCCGCCGACGCCGCCCTCGCCGCCCGCCCCGAGGTGGTCGCCGCCCTGCACGCGGCCGGCGTCGCGGTCAACGTCTGGACGGTCGACGAGCCCGCCCGCTGGAAGGCCCTGGACGCCGCCGGCGTTGACGGCATCATCACCAACCGCCCGGCCGAACTGGCCGGCTGGACCGCCGCCCGTCAGTGACCGAACGCCTCGTCCGCCCCGAAGGCCCCGTCCGCCCCACCCGGCACCGAGGTGAACACCTGGCACAGCGTCAACAAGTGTGATCAATCGGCAGATCCACTTCATTCGCCGACCCCCGGCGGCTATCCTCGCCCTGCGGTGGATCACACCGACGTGGGCCTGGGGCGTGGATCGCCGGGGTGGGGGAGAAGTGGCGGACGAGGTGGAGTCCTTGGAGTCCCTGGAGTTCTGGGTGACCGAGGACGACGAGGACGGCGGCGACACCATGGGCGTCTTCCGGCGCGACCGCGAGGCGGTGCTGCGCCGGGTGCCGCTCGGGGCGCTGCGCACGAACCTCGCGGAGACGGTGGACGCGCTCCAGACGCTGTTCGAGCAGGTCGCCGAGCGCGGTGGCCCGCTGCCGCTCAAGGAGGTCCAGCTGAGCTTCCAGGTGTCCGCCTCCGGCGGGGTCCAGCTGGTCGGCAGTTCCCAGGTCCAGGGCACCCGCGGGATCACCTTCGTCTTCGGCAACTAGCCGTACGGCATGGGCGGGTTCGCCGCACTGCTGATCGGCGCGAGCGACTACGGGCGCGTGGGCTTCACCCCGCTGCCCTTCGTCCTCCGGGACCTCGAACGGCTGGACGGGGCCCTGCGGGCGCGCGGCTTCCGGGTCGAGCGGCCCGAGGCGGGCACCCAGATCAACTGGAACTACGTGAACGGCGAGGTCTCCCGCTTCCTGGCGCACGCCCGCCACGGTGAGACGCTGCTGATCTGCCTGAGCGGGCACGGCCTGCACGCCGACGGCG
The DNA here is from genome assembly GCF_042656005.1 of Kitasatospora misakiensis. Classification (NCBI taxonomy): domain Bacteria; kingdom Bacillati; phylum Actinomycetota; class Actinomycetes; order Kitasatosporales; family Streptomycetaceae; genus Kitasatospora; species Kitasatospora misakiensis. The sequence goes on from NZ_JBHSOF010000001.1 coordinate 223,364, forward strand.
TGGACTACCTGGTCCCGGAGGACCTGCACCGCCACCGGTGGCCGCTCTCGGCGGGCTGTGTCGCCATCGACTGGCGCAACGAGATCGAGAACACCCCCGCCGCGCAGGTGCTGTTCCTCATCGACGCCTGCCGGGAGGGCGTCCGGAACGACACCATGGGGGGCGCGGCCGGCTGGGCGAGCCGGAAGGCCATGAAGGTCAGGGAGCGGAGGGTCGCCCACCTGTACGCCTGCTCGCCCGGTGGCTACGCGTACTTCGTCGGCCCGGGAGACCCGGGAGAGGCGGAGCGCGGTCCGGGGGACGATTCGTTCAGCCTGTTCTCGCGTGCCGTCCTGGAGGTCCTGCTCTCGCACGACGGCCGGCTGACCCTGGCACAGCTGCGAAGCGCGGTGCAGCCCAGGATCGAGGAGCTCCACCGGGCGTACGGCAAGACGGGCCCCGCGCAGGACATCCGGGTCCTCACCGATGCCGACCAGACGACGTTCCTGGTCGCGGACCGGCGCACGCCCGTCGCCTCCGAACCCACCGAGCCCCCAGAGTCCCCCTCGCTCCCCGCGACGAGCGAGCCGGATCGCGCCCTGAACCTGCCGAAGCTCCTGGCCGACGCCGTCCACCAGGTGCAGACCACCGGGAGCACCGAGCTCCTGGCCGAGTACGCCGTCGTCGGACCGGCGGACGAACTGCTCCTCCTGGGCGTCCAGCTGCCGGCCTCGCCGGTCGCCGCGATGTGGGCCGCCGCCGCCCGGCGACCCCTCGCCCCGCTGATGGAGCTGGTCGCCGCCCTCTGCGCGGCCGACCGGACCGAGGTCGCGCACCGGCTGCTGGAGTCCGCGGCGGCCTGCCGCCCGGCGGCCGAACTGCCGGCCGCGCTCACCGCCGCCGGACTGCCGTCCGGGACCGCCGAGGAGCTGCGGGCGACGATCCTCCGGGCGCTCGCGAAGCTCCCGGCGGACGCGCTCGCCGCGGCCGTCGTGGACCTGCACCGGGCCGGGCTCGTCGCCGAGGCCGCCCAGGTGGCCGGGGAGCCCCGACCGCCGGAGGACCTGCCGCCGCTGCTGGCCGCCCTGGACGCCGAGGGCCTCCGGCCGGAGGCACGCCGCGTGCTGCTGGCGACGGTGGACCGGCTCGGCCCCCGGTCGGTGGACGGGCTCCTCGCCGAGCTGTCCCGGGCCGGCCAGGCCGATCCCAGGGCGGCGGTGCTGACGGCGACGGCGGCGTGGCCGGTGGACGGGATCGTCGACTGGCTGCGGTCCGCGGGAGCACGGGAGGGCCTGGAAGGGGACGCGGCCCTCGTCATTCGGACCGTCGTGGCCGGGCATCCCGAGTGGCCCCGCCTGCCGGCCGCGCTCCGCCGGGCCGGTCTGTCGAGGTACCTCGGCCTGTTCCACGAGGCGTGCGTCCGGCCGGATCCCCGGGCCCTGCTCCGGGCGCTGCACGACCTGGCGGACGCCGGCGCCGCCGAGGACGCCGTGGCCGTCGCCCGTCTGGCGGCCGGGCGGTGGGGCTCGCGCGCGACGGCGGAGCTGGCCGTCCTGCTCTGCGACCACGGGCCGGCCGACCTGCTGCCACCCGTCCTCGCGGAGCTGCGCGAGGAGCCGCCGGACCGGGTGGCGGACTTCCTCGCGGGGGTGTGGGAGCTCCCCACCGAGGGGCCGGCCGAGCGCGATCCGGTCGACGCCGCCGTCTCGTTCCTGGGCGGGGGCGGGGGCGGGGGCTATCCGGCGGAGCGGCTGTGGCCGCTGCTCGCGGCGCTGGAGCAGCGGCGCCTGCCCGCCGTGGCCGCCCGGCTCCGGGACGCCCTGGCGCGCGACCGGCCGGCGGCGGAGCTGCTGACCGTGCTGGCGGGCACCCCGGTGACGGCCCGTCCGGCGCTCCTGCGCCGGATCGCCGCGATCCGGCGCGGCTCGGACCAGCTCGTCGAGCTGCTCGACCTGTGCGCCGACGAGCCGTTCGCGTTCCTGGCCGAGGCGCTGGTGGCGGCCGTCGCCGCCGAGCACGACGACGCCGCGCTGATCGGTGTGCTGGCCGAACTCCGCGCCCGGGACCGGCCGGTCGTCGCCCAACTCCTGAGCGACCGGCTCCGGCCCCCCGTCCCGGAGGACACGTCGGAGGTGGAGCGCGCGTCCACGTCCGGCGGCCGATCGTCCACCGACCAGGAAGCCCCGGCCGAGGACCGGTCTCTGCCGGAACTCCTGGACGCCGTCGAGGCACTGCTCCACGGCGGCGACCGGACAGGCCCGTCCTCGGCCGACGAGGCGGCCGGCATCCTCCTGCGGGCGGCCGGGCGCCGCACGCCCGGCGAGGTGGCTGAGCTGGTCCTCGCCCTCGACACCCGGTGGCAGGCCGAGGCGCCGGTCGACGTCACCGGGCTGCTCACCGCGTTCCTCGACGCCCGATCGCCGGCGGAGGCCGGAGCGCTGGTCGAGGCGCTGCGCGCGCGGCACCCCGAGGACGGACCCGGCGTGCGGCTCACCGAGGCCCTCCGGGCGCACGCCGCCGTGCTGTTCGAGGCGGCCCGGGCGAGCGGTTCCGAGCCGGGCACGCAGTACCTGCTGAGCGCCTTCGAGAGGGACCTGCCCCTCCCGGCGGCGGAGTTCCGCGCACTGTTCGACGAGCTGCGCCGGACCGGCGGCGGGCGGGAGGCCGGTCTCGTCCTCGACCGGCTGGGGCGCCGCCAGCCGCCCTGGGTGGTGACCGCTCTGCTGGAGGAACTCCGTGACGACGAGGCGTTCGAGGCGCTCTGCCGGGCGGCGGCGGAGCGGCCCGTGACGGAGATCGCCGCCGTCCTGCGGCACTTCCCGCTGGTGCGGCGGCGACCCGGGCTGCCGGTGGTCCACCGGCTCGTGGAGTACGTGGCGCGGACGGCCGCCCCGGACCGCTGTCGGGACCTCGTGGTCGAACTGCTCGCCGGGCGGCAGGACGCGCTGGCCGGCGCCGTGCTGCGGGCCGCCCCCTGGACCGGGTCCGCCGAGGAACTCGGCCGGCTCTTCATCGCCCTGGACGAGCGGGGCGACGAGGCGCACCGCCTGGCGATGGACGCGCTGGCCCCGGAGTTGCCCGCAGCGCTGGCCCTGGGCGTCCTGGACCACCTGCACCGGCACGGGGTCGAGCAGTTCGGGCTCCCCGTGCTCCGGGCGCATGCCCGCAGGGCGGCGGACGTCCCGGCCCTCTGGGCCGACCTGAACGAGCGCGGCTGGTTCCGGTACGCGGCCGTGCTGGTCGACGACGCTCTGCCGGACACGCCGATCGCGGACTGGTTCCGGCAGCTGCCAGGGGCGGGCGCCGGGGTGGACCGGGCGGCCCTGCTGCGGGCGACGCAGGCGGACGGCCCGGCGGCCGAACTCGCCGCGGCCGGTTCGGCCCGGGCGGCGCTGGCGGCGGCGGCCATGTACCGGCGGCCGCAGGACGTCGCCGACCTGCTCGCCGCCCTGGCCGAGCGACCGCCCCCGCTGCCGTCCCCGTTCCCGCCGTCGTCGCGGCTCTCCGTCTCTCAGGAGGACCCGATCGCCCCGCCCCGGGCGACGGCGCAGCAGGCCGAGCTGTGGCGGATCCTCGCCGCCGCCCGACCGGCCCCGGAACTCGACCTGGTCCTCGCGGCCCTGGAGGACAACGGCCGTCAGGAGGACGCCGAGCGGATCGTCGAACACCTCCTCGCCGAGGAGCCTGTCGGCCGGATCGCCGACCTGCTGGAGGCCGCACCGGGGGGCGGCGCCTCGGGGGACGGTGCCTCCCGCGCGGCCAGGCTGCTCGCCCGGCAGGTGCTGGCGAACGGTGCGGTGGCCAAGGTGATCGGCCGGCTGGTGCAGAACGGCCGGCCGCGGAGCGTCGAGCTGCTGACCGGGGCCCTCACGGCCCTGGACGGCGGCGGCGCGGCGATGGCCCACGCCGTGGCGAGCCTGGCCGCGGCGGGCGTGGCGCCCGAGGCCGTCCACCGCCTGACGGTGGACCACTGCGGGCACCGACAGCCGGAGGACGTCGCGGACTTCCTCCACCACCTCGGCCGCGCGGGCCACGAAACGGTGCTCCGGCAGGCGCTCGCCACGGTCACCGCACGCCGGCAGGACGATCTCGCCGCGATCAGGTGGTGCCTGGAGCAGTTGGGCGACCGGGAGCTGGCGGCGCGGCTGGCCGGCCCGGCCGCGCCGGTGGGAGATCCGCCCGGCCCGGCCGACCGGCCGGGCCGGCGACTCTGGTGGAAGGACATCAGGCGGCCCTGAGACCACCACCTCGGCTCAGCCGTCGTCGGCCGCCGTGTCGCTGTCGGCCTCGGCGGCGGCGCTCTCGGCGGCGTCCAGCTTCTGCTGGAGGTCCCCGACCTGCGCGCTGTCGGACGCGCCGGGTGCGGCGCGCCCGTGGTCGGCACCGGGGCCGCACGCGGTGAGCAGGGCCGCACCGGCGAGGAGGACGGCCGCGAGCGCCGCCGCGCCCGGTCGGCGGGTCACTTGCCGGACCCCTGGCCGTTGGCGGCGCACCAGGTCGCCACGGACTTCAGATCGTTCTGCCGCGACCGCAACGTGCCGACCAGCGCCTTGCGGGCGGTCAGCTTGCCGTTGAGGTACGTCTCGACCTCGCCGCGCCCGGCGGCCTTGGCATGCGCGACCCGCTGCTCCAGCCGCGCGACGGAGCCGGCCACACCGGCATTGCCGTTGAGCCGGTTCAGCGCCTTGCTGAGGTGCTCCTCGGTCTTGGGCAGCCGCTTGCAGATGCCCTTGGCCCCGTCCCCCTTCGGCGTCGCCGCCGCACTCGGCGAGACCGGAGCGGCCTGCGCGGCAGGCGCGCCGGCAAGCAGCGACCCGGCCAGCGCAAGGGCCCCGAGCACGGCGCCCCGGCGACCGGAGGGAAGGCGGTTGGCTGCGGACATGGAAACATCCTCTCTCCGACCCGGGCCCGAACGGCCCGGGATGGTGGTCGCCCGGCACGGTAGGCCACCTTCTTGTGGAAACCCTGTGGAACACCCGCCACCCCGCTCCATCGAGCCCCGCCAGGTCCTGGTTCTGCAACAGAGCAGCGGCCGGGCCACTTTACCGACCGGGCACGACCTAACTTGCGACCATGGAACACGTCACCGACGCACCCGAAGCCCCCGCCCGGCCCGCCGGTCCGGCCGCGGTGAACGAGTACGACGCGTTCGCCGCGGGGTACGCGGCGGACACCGAGCGGAACCTCCTGAACGCGTACCTCGCCCGGCCCGCGATCACGGCCCTCGCCGGCGATGTGGCCGGGCGCCGGATCCTGGACGCCGGTTGCGGCTCCGGCCCGCTGTCCGCCGCGCTGCGCGACGCCGGGGCCGCCGTCGTCGGCATCGACGCCAGCGCCGCGATGCTGGCGCTGGCCCGGCAACGCCTCGGCGACGACGTGCCGTTGTCCGTGGCCGACCTGAACGACCCCCTGCCGTTCGAGGACGGCGCGTTCGACGACGTGGTCGCGTCGCTGGTGCTGCACTACCTGGAGGACTGGGGGCCGGCGCTGGCCGAGATCCGACGGGTCCTCAGGCCGGGCGGCCGACTGATCGCGTCGGTGAACCACCCGTTCGTGGACTACGCGATCCAGGACCCCAGGCCCGACTACTTCGCGACCACCAGCTACGACGCCACCTGGACGTTCGACGGGACGCCCTACCCGCTGCGCTTCTGGCGCAGGCCGCTGCAGGCGATGACGGCGGCCTTCACCGCCGCCGGCCTCCGGCTCTCCGTCATCAGCGAGCCGCAGCCGGACCCCGCCGCCCGTGAGCTGTTCCCCGAGGACTTCGCCGTCCTGTCGAAGAAGATCAGCTTCCTGTGCTTCGTCGGCGAGGTCCCGTAGGCGGTGGTCCCGGCGGCCGGGTCGTGACCGGTCGGGTCAGCGGGTGTGGGTGGCTCAGTGGGTGTGGGTGGTGAGCCAGTCGCGGGGGGCCGGCAGTTCGATGGTCGGGGTGTCCGGGCGGGGGAGGGGGAGGGTTACTTCGGCGCGGCAGCCGGTGGGGGTGGGGGGTGTGGTGAGGGTGACGGTGCCTCGGTGGAGGGCGGCCTGTTGGGCGACCAGGGTGAGTCCGAGGCCCGAGCCGGGGCTGTTTCGGCGGCGGTGGAAGCGTTGGAAGACGGCCGACCGGTCCTCCGGGGGGACGCCGGGGCCGGTGTCGTCCACGGTGAGCCGGGCCGACGGGCCGTCGGCGGTGAGGCGGACCGTGACGCGGGCCGGGGCGCCGTCGGTGCGGCCGTGCACGGCGGCGTTGCCGAGGAGGTTGGCCATCATGATCCGCAGGCCGGACTCCCAGCCGAACACCCGTAGTTCCGCCGGGGCGTGCACGGTGAACGCGGTGTCGGGGTGGCGGCGCCGGGCCTCCTCGGCCGTCGCGTCGACGAGTTCGGCGAGGTCCACCGGCTGGAACGCGTCCAACTGGACGAGGTCGCCCCGGGCCAGGGTGCTGAGCGCGGTGAGCAGATCGAGCAGGCGCGCGTGGTCCTGCCGCAGCTCGGCGACGATCTCGGCCCGGTCGGCGGCGGGCAGGTCGGGGTGGGCGGCGAGGACGTCGACATTGGTGCGCAGGCTCATCAGCGGTGTGCGCAGCTCGTGCGAGGCGTCGGCGGAGAACGCGCGGGCGGTGTCCAGCGCGTGGGCGGTCCGCCGGGCCTGCTCGTCGTAGCGGGTGAGGAGCAGGGCGAGGGCGGCGGAGAGCTCGTCGACCTCGGTGGTGCCGGTCCGCTCGGGCACGAACCCGTAGCCGTCCGGACCGGCAGGCCCACCCGGCCCGGCGGGTGCCGCCGCCGGGTCCAGAACGGCGGCGCGGCGGCTGAGGCGGCGCAGCGGGGCGGTGGCCCGCTCGGCGAGCGCGAAGCCGATGAGCGCGGACACCGGCGCCGAGAACAGGGCGACCAGCAGCACCCGCCGCCGCACCGCGGCCGCCTGGCGGTCCGCCGGTCCGGTGGGGGCGATCACCTGGAGCCGGCCGCCGTGGCCGCCACCGCCACCGCCGCCGCCGACGGCCACGGTGAGGACCCGCCAGGCGGTGCCGTGCTCCCGCACCGTGACCGGTCCGCCGCCGGGCTCGGTCGGAAGGAGACCTGGTCCCTCGGGCTGCGGACCCACGAACAGCAGGACGCCGCCGTCCGTGCCGGTCACCCGCACCCCCAGGTCGAGCGCGGCGTCGACCACCTTGCGCTGCTGGTTCTGCTCCACCTTGGGACGGCCCCGGCTGTCGGCCGTCACCAGCGCCCGGACGCCGGGCAGCAGGGCGGCCGCGCGGTCGTTGAGCCGGGCGTCCTGCTGGTGCCGCAGGTCCCGGCCGACCAGCGGCAGGAGCAGCAGCCCCGCGAGCAGCACCAGCAGCGGCACCACGGCGGCGGCCCAGAGCGCGATCCGGGTGGAGAGCCTCACCGCGGGGATCCGTCGGGCAGCCGCAGCACGAAGCCGACGCCCCGCACGGTGTGGATCAGCCGGGGCCGCCCGCCGGCCTCGGTCTTGCGCCGCAGATAGCTGATGAAGGTGTCGACGGCGTCGCTGCGCACCTCGGCGTCGTAGCCCCAGACGCGTTCCAGCAGCAGCTCGCGGGAGAGCACCAGGCCGGTGTTCCGGGCGAGGTGCGTGAGCAGTTCGAACTCCCGCCGGGTGAGGGTGAGTTCCTCGCCGTCCAGGTGGGCCCGGCGGGTCCCCGGGTCGAGGCTGAGGGGCCCGGCGAGCACCCGGTCGTCCGGCTGCGGCGGGCGGCGGCGCAGCAGGGCCCGCAGCCGCAGGGCGAGTTCCTCCAGGGCGAACGGCTTGACCAGGTAGTCGTCGGCGCCCGCCTGGAGCCCGGCGACCCGGTCGGCGGGCTCGTCGAGGGCCGAGAGCATCAGCACCGGGAGGTCGTCGCCGCGGGCGCGCAGTCGGCGGCAGACCTCGACGCCGTCGAGGCCGGGCATCGACACGTCGAGCACCAGGACGTCCGGCGGCTCGGCGGCCATCCGGGCGAGCGCCGCCCCGCCGTCCTCGGCGAGGGCCACCGAGAAGCCGCTCAGCCGGAGGCCGCGTTCCAGGCCCCGCCGGATCGCCGCGTCGTCGTCCACGACCAGCACCCGTCCACCGGGACCCGCCTCGCCCCCGGACCCACTCACCCGCATCGGCACCTCCTCCGTCCGGCCGCCGACCCTCTCACACCGCCGCGCCGGCCCGGCCCCGGGGGGTGTCCGCACCCGGTCACGTCGAAGAGGGCGGGCCCGGACACCGTAAGTGATCACGTCGTGATCGTTGGTAGCGTCGGCCGCCCGCCGCGCCACCCCGGCGCGGCACCGAGAGATGAGAGAGGGTCACATGGCCCCCAAGACGATCCGCCGAGCCGTCATCCCCGCCGCCGGCCTCGGCTCCCGCCTCCTGCCCCTGACCAAGGCCACGCCGAAGGAGATGCTGCCGGTCGGCGACAAGCCGGTGATCGAGCACACCGTCCGCGAGCTGGTCGACAGCGGCATCACCGACATCACCATCGTCGTCAACGGCGACAAGGGCCTGATCCAGGAGCACTTCCGCCCCAACTCCGTCCTCGTCGAGCAGCTGCGCCGCGACGGCAAGGCCGCCTTCGCGGACGCGGTCGAGGAGGTCGGGGAGCTCTCCCGCAAGGGCCACATCAGCTTCCTGTACCAGCACGGCCCCTACGGCAACGGCACCCCGGTCCTCAACGCCGCCCGCCACTTCGGCGACGAGCCCTGCCTGGTGCTGTGGCCCGACGACGTCTTCGTCGCCGACGTCCCCCGCGCGCAGCAGCTCATCCAGGCGTACGAGCAGACCAACGCGCCGGTTCTCGCGCTCATGCCGATGGCCCCCGAGGACTCCTACCGCTACGGCGTCCCGGTCGTGAAGGAGGACCTCGGCGTCGGCTCCCTGCGGATCACCGGCCTGGTCGAGAAGCCGAAGCCGGCCGACGCCCCGTCCTCCTACGCGGCCATCGGCGGCTACGTCATCACCCCCGGCATCGTCGACGAGATCCGCGAACTCACCCGCCGCTGGCACGAGAAGCCCGAGGACGAGGTCTACCTGACCGACGCCATCAACGCGTACGCGGCCCGGCGTGCCGTCTACGGCCAGGTCATCGACGGGACCTGGTACGACACCGGCAACCCCGCCGCCTACCTGCGCGCCCAGTTCGCCGCCGCCCTGGCCAACCCCGAGTACGGACCGGACCTGCGCAGGCTCGCGGTCGAACTCGCCCCCGCCGAATAGGTCACTACCAGCTGCCCGGCCCGGCCCGGGCCGGGCAGCTCTAGAAGGTGCCGTAGGTGGCCGGGCCGGTGGGGTGGTAGGTGCTGGCGATGATGCCGGAGGGGGTGGTGCGGGTGTTGACGAGGCGGAAGGCGGTGGCCGGGCCCGCTGCAGGGAAGAGGCGTTGGCCGGTGCCGAGGCGGACGGGGGCGGTGACCAGGTGGTACTCGTCGATGACGCCGTGCGGCATGAGGGCGCGGGCGAGGGCGCCGCTGCCGTGGATCTGCAGTTCGGCGTCCCCGAGCCGGTCCTTGAGCGCGGCCACCTCGCCGGCCAGGCCGCCGGGGCCGGCGCCGGTGAGGACGGTGGTGTCGTGCCAGGACGGGTCCCGCAGGGTGGTGGAGCCGACGTACTTGGGGAGGGCGTTGAGCCGGGCGGCGATCCGGTTCTCGGGGTCGGTCTGGTTCGGCCAGTAGCTCGCGAAGATGTCGTACGTCCGCCGGCCGAGCAGGAAGGCGTCCGCCCGTTCGATGAGCCCGGTCATGAGCTCGCCGAACTCCTCCTCGGCGAACGGGAACAGCCAGCCGCCGTGGGCGAAGCCGTCGGCGGGGTCCTCCTCCGGTCCGCCGGGGGCCTGCATCACGCCGTCGAGGGTCAGGAAGGTGGTGAGCAAGAGCTTGGCCATGGCGGTCTCCCCGGTCGGATTCGCGACTCACGATGGCAGACGACGGTCCGTGTCCGACCGAGCCACGCCGAGGGAAGGGGGCGGGAGGCGGCGGGAGCATCCGGCCTCGGTGGAGGACATCGCGGCGTACCTGGCCGGGGCCCCGGTCCGGGTGCTGGGCGACTGAGCCGCGGGCGGCCGGCAGGCCGGCGGCCCGCCACCCGGGAGGGGGTGACGGGCCGCGGCGCGCAGGTGGTGAGGGGTCAGGCGACCGAGACGGCGCTCCAGGCGGCGGCGACCGCCTTGTACTCGGTGCTGTTGAGGCCGTAGAGGTCCTTGGCGGCGTTCAGGGACGCGACGCGCGCGCCCTTGTAGTCCGTGGTGGACGTCATGTAGACGGTCAGCGCGCGGTACCAGATGTTGGCGACCTTCTGGTTGCCGATGCCGGTGACCGTCGAGCTGTTGCAGGTCGGGCTGTTGTAGCTGACGCCGTTGATGGTCTTGGCGCCGCTGCCCTCGCTCGCCAGGTAGAACCAGTGGTTGCCGACGCCCGAGGAGTTGTGCACGTCGAGCTGGCCGACCTTGCGGCTCCAGCAGTCGGCGGACTTGCCGTCCAGCGAGGGCTTGTCGAAGCGGCGCAGCCACGGCGGGGTGGACTGGTCGCTGAACAGGTAGTCGCCCTTGTCCACGGCGTTGTTGGCGTAGAACTCGACCATGGTGCCGAAGATGTCCGAGGTGGCCTCGTTGAGGCCGCCGGACTCGCCGCTGTAGCGGAGGTTGGCGGTGGCGCTGGTGACGCCGTGGGTCATCTCGTGGCCCATGGTGTCGAGGTCGACCTGCTCGGGGTCGGTGACGCCGTCGCCGTCGCCGGTCATCATGCAGAAGCAGCTGTCGGACCACTGGGCGTTGTCCCACTTGGTGCCGACGTGGACGAAGACGGTGGCACCCTTGCCGTCGTTCTTGATGCCGCTGCGGTTGAAGGTGTTCTTGTAGTAGTCGTACGTCCAGGAGGTGTTGGCGTGGGCGTCGACGGCCGCGGTGGAGCGGTCGGTGGAGAACTTCCTGCCGTCGCCCCAGACGTTGTCGGTGTCGGTGAAGAGGGTGCCGGAGTTCGCGTTGAGCGAGCTGGCGGAGACGTTGTTCGCGTCCTTGGTGATGTGGCCGCGCACCGGGTCCTTCAGCGCGAACCCGCCGGTCTGGGTGGTGGTGTCGATGGTGATGTCGCCGGTGTACTCGGAGTGGCCGGTGCCGCTGGCCTGGTGCTCGGAGTCGTACGCCTCGATCTGCTCACCGGTGTTGGCGTCGGAGACGACGACGCGGCCGGCCGGCTGGCCGTGGTCGCCGGTGCCCGCGACGGTGGTGCGCCAGGCCAGCCGCGGGGTGCCGTCGGCGGCCCAGACCACGAGCTCGGGGCTGCTGGTGGCGTTGCCGACGCCGGGGGCGGCCTCCAGCGCGCGGCCGGCGGTGTGCTGGGCGGAGACCTTGGGGACGATCGTGCGCACGGCGGCGTCGTGGGCGGCAGCGCGGGTGGAGTCCTTGAGCCGGCCGCGGGCGTCCTGGTGGACCACCAGGTCGCCGCCGACCACGGGCAGGCCGAGGTAGGTGCGGTCGAAGCGCACGTGCTGGGTGCCGTCGGCGTCCAGGACGACGTCCTTGACGAGGAGGTCCTGGCCGTCGGCGAAGCCGAAGACCGCCGCGTTGCGGGCGACGTTGGCCCGGGCCTGGGCGATCGCCGCGTCCCGGCCGGTGGGGGCGGCCGAGGCGGTGCCGGTGGTGACGGTCGCGGCGACGAGCGCGGCGGTGGCCGCTATGGCTCCGGCCGCGAGGTAGCGGCGAGAAGAGGAGGTGGGGCTCACTCTGACTCCAGTCGGGGGTTGCTGCGCGGTGCAGGGATGACAGCTGCGATGAGATTGACGGTGCGCAGTCAGTCACGGCTAGAGCGGACGTCAGAACTTTGCCAATTCGTGTCCTGTACTAATCAAATGTGATTGCTTTTGAGTTATTTGTTTACGCTCGTGCCATGACGACCTCGCAGCCGCCGGCCCTCCTCCTTCACTGGCGGGGGGAGTTCGGCGACCGTGAACTCGACGCCCTGCACACCGCCGCCTTCGGGGGCGGGGATGGAGGCGGGGGTGGAGATGAGGTCGACCGCGACCCCGCGCCTTGGCGCGCCAGGCTGGAGCGCCACAGCCTCGGCTGGGTCTGCGCCCGTTCCGCGCCCGACGGCTCGCTGCTCGGCTTCGTCAACCTCGCCTGGGACGGCGGCGCGCACGCCTTCCTGCTCGACACCGCCGTCCACCCCGACGCGCAGCGGCGCGGCCTCGGCACCCGGCTGGTCGCCGCGGCCGCCGACGGGGCCCGCGCGGCCGGCTGCGACTGGCTGCACGTCGACTACGAGCCCCATCTGCGCGGCTACTACCAGGACGCCTGCGGCTTCCGCCCCACCGACGCCGGGCTGCTCGCCCTCTGACGGCCCGCCCGGCCGGGTGTCCGGTCTCGCCGCGATCTCGCCCCGGAGTGTCGGTGCGGTGTCGTACGCTCGCGGGATGGACGGTTGGGTGGGGGCCTGGACCGGCGGACGGCGCGCCGTGCACGTCGGGAACGTCGCCGACTTCAACGAGCAGTTCCTCGGCGGGCGGTCCACCGGCGGGCGGCCCCCCGGCAGGTGGTTCCCGGGCGAACGGTCCGCCGGTGCCCGCCGCGAGGAGGCCGAGCGGCGCGCCCACCGCCTCCGTCAGGCGCACCACTACGCCGGCCTGGCCGTCGGCTACGGCCCCGACCCGGCCGCCCTGGTCCTGCCCGCCGAGGTCGACCGGGCCTGGATCGACTGGCTCGCCCACGAACTGGAGTGGGGCCCGGTCGAGTTGTACAGCGGAATCGCCCCCGGCGAGACGGTCGCCCGGGCCCTCGCCGCCCGCCCCGCGCTGGCCGAACGGCTCGCCACCGGCCCCGACCCCGTCCTGTTCTGGGGCCGCACCGCCGACTGCGGCGAGGGTCCGGAGCTGGCGGCCGTCCGCCGGTACGAGGCCAAGGACGCGGCGCACGCCCTGTTCGCCGAGCTCGCCCCGGACCACCCCGGTGTGCGGGTGCCCCACCAGGAGCCCGTCGACGGCCCCCGCCGGGCCGCCCGCCGGCTGGCCGCCCGCGCCGCCCGGGGCCGCGCCACCGTGCTCAAGTCCCCGTACGGGGTGGGCGGTTACGGCACCGCCGTGGTCACCCCGCAGGAGGTCCTGGCGGCCGGCGGTGCGCGGGCGCTGCTGCGCCGCCTGGTCCGCGAGGACGTCCTGCCGCCCGGCGGTACCCTGCTGCTGGAGGAGTACGTGGACGCCGGCCCGGCCGGTGCCGGCCGGTTGCGCGACCTCACCTTCGACGCGGTGATCGGCGCCGACGGCCTGGTCCACCCGGTCGGCGTCGGCGAGATGGCGGTGGAAGGGACCCGCTACCAGGGGGTGACGGTCGGCCCCGGTGCGGTGCCGCCCGGCGCCGCGGCGACCGCCGAGCGGTTCGGGCTCGCGGTGGGCGAGCGGCTCGCGGCGGCCGGCCACCGCGGCTGGTACGACGTGGACTTCGTCACCGACCACGAGCGACGGCTCGCCCCGACCGAGACCAATCTGCGGCTCACCGGCCCGGCGATCGCCTTCGTCCTGCGCCACCGCCTGGACGAGGTGCGCGGCCCCGGCCACCTGGTCCGCACCCTGGACGCCATGCCGCTCGGCGCCCGCCTCCCGCAGGAGGCGCTGCACGGGCACCTGGATCGGCTGCGCCCGGCGTGCGCGCGGCTCGGCGCGACCGTCCTGCCGCTGATCGTGACGGCCGGTCACGAGCCGGAGCCGACCGTCGGCCTGGCGCTCGCCGCCCGGAGCGCCGAGGCGCTGGACGCGGCGGAGGCCCTGCTCGCGGCGGCCCACCACGGGCTCGGCCGGATGTTCGAGGCCCTGCGCTGAGTCTCCGGTGAGTGCGCGCCCGGGCACAGGTCCCGGGCGCGGCCCTCAGCCCCGGCGCGACGGCGACGGGTCCTGCGCCGCCTTCGGCCGCCAGGCCAGGAAGCGGACCACCACCGCCGCCGCGACCATCAGCGCGATGTTGAACACGTAGACCAGCCACACCTCGGTGGACCACTCCGTCCGGCGCGCCGTCCGGTACAGGTTGTCCTGCGGCCACCAGGAGGCCAGCAGCCAGAACACCGCGAGCAGCGCCGCGGCCGACAGCCCGGCCGGCCGCCGCAGCGGCGCGAGCACCCGCGCCCCGACGAACAGCCACGCCACGCCCAGGCCGAACGACGCCCACTCGGCGAGGTACAGGCCGCGGAAGAAGTGGTCGTACGGGTGGGGGACCCGGGAGACGTCCGTCGAACCCGGCCAGAGCTCCCCGGTGAGCAGCCAGGCGGCCAGCGCCGCCGGAAGCCCCATCACGAGGACGGCGCAGCCGAGCACGGGGGCGGTGTCGCCGGCCTTCCCGGCGCCCCCGCCGCCCTTGCCGCGGTACCCCTTCCCGCCGCCGGCCCGGCGCGGCGCCGCGTGGTCGGGCGGCGCGGGCAGCGGCAGGGCGTCCCGGTCGAGCTTGCCCGCCCGGGTGCGCGGCAGGTCGGGCACCGGTACCACGGCGGCCGGCGACTCGCCGTTCGGCAGCCGGGCGGCGAGGTGCCCGGAGAGCGACCAGCCGTCCGTCTCCGGCGCGCCGGGCACGGTCACCGCGTACCCGACCGGCTCCCGCCGACCGGGCGTCACCTCCACCTCGGCGACGGCCGCCTCGCGGACCCCGGGGTGCGCGCGCAGCGCCGCCTCGGCGCGGGCCGCGACGGCCACCCGGTGGGCCAGCGCCGCGACCGGACCGTCGGTCGGCCCGACCACGCCCGCCGCCCGGCCGACGAAGTGCAGGGTGCCGTCCTCGGCGAGGCGGCCGAGGTCGCCGGTGAGCAGGACCCGCCCGTCCGGGTCGAAGTCGGCCCGGACGAACCGCCGCGCCGTCTCCTCGGGCCGGCCGAGGTAGCCCCGGCCGAGGCCAGGGCCGGCGAGCGCGATCTCACCGACCGCCCCGCCAGCCGCCGGGCGGCCGTCCGGGCCCAGCACGTGCACCCGGGCCCCGGGGAACGGCACGCCCACCACCGACAGCGAACCGCTGCCCGGCACCTCGTCGGCGGCCCGGACCTCGAAGTACGTGCTGTCCACGGCGGCCTCGGCCAGGCCGTAGACGTTCACCACCCGGGTGCGGCCGCCGAGCAGGCGCCGCATGGCCGACTGCTCGTCCAGCCACCACTTCTCGGCGCCGACGGTGAGCAGCCGCAGCCCGGACAGCCCTCCGGCAGTGCCGTCCGCCGGGCCCGCCGCCGCGAGGTGCGCGGCGAGGCGGCGGGCGGTGCGCACGTTCAGTTCGAGCAGCGTGATCCGCTCGTCGGCGACCAGCGCGGGCAGGTCGGCGATGTCGGCGCCGCGGTCCAGCGTGAGGTTGCGCGGGGCGACCACCAGCGTGGCGCCCGAGCAGAGCGCGCGCACCCAGTCCGCGGTGAACACGTCGAACTCCAGGCTCGCCGTGCTGAGGATCCGGTCGGCGGGCGCGATGCCGTAGACCGTGCGCCAGCCGTGGTGGGCGGCGAGCAGGTTGCGGTGCGAGAGCTCCGCGCAGCGCGGTGCGCCGGTGGTGCCGGAGGTGGTGAGGACGACCGCGGCACCCGCCGGGTCGAGGGCGACCGGCGGCGGCCCGGCCGGCAGCGCGGCCAGCACGGCCGCGGCCGAGTCCAGGCAGACCAGCTCCCGGGCGCCGGCGTCGGTCAGCCGGATCCGGTGGGCCTCCTCGGTGACCACCAGGGCCGGTCCGGCCTCGGCGAGGAGGTGCCGCATCAGCGGGTCGGGCGCGCCGGGCTCCAGCGGCAGGTACGCGGCACCGGCCTTCAGCACGGCGAGCAGGGCGACGTACACCTCGACGCCCCGGCCGAGCGCCACCGCGGCCCGGTCGCCGGGCCGGAGCCCCCGGTCGACCAGGTGCCGGGCCAACCGGTCGGCCCTGGCGTCGAGTTCGCCGTAGTCGAGCTCCTCCCCGGCCCACCGGACGGCGACCGCCCCGGGGGCGGTGCGCGCGTGCTCCTCGAACCGCCCGGGGAGCGTCCCCGCGCGCCCCGTCCCGACCTCCACCGGCTCGTACGTCCCTGCCATGACCAGCCCCCTCCACCGTGCACAGCACTCCGGCCGGCGGCGTGCGGGTGCCCCGCACTCCGTCCTGCGCGCATTCCTCCGCGAGGTCCTTCGCGAGCGGTCTCCCGCATCGCTTCCACGATCCGCCGGCCCGATCCGGTTCCACCACCGGTGCCCCTGATCCTCGCGCCAACTGCCCTCCGGCAAAAGGGGCGTGCTGCAAGAGTGTCGCCGCGGGACGGTTGTCCACCGCTCGGACGCCCGTGCCGTCGCCCGGGGTGACGGTTGTACTCTGCACGCGGACGGTCGGCGCCGACCCGTCCGGTGCGGCGCCCCGTCCGCGTCCCCGCTTGTGACCCCGCCCCGCACAGGAGCCCAGGAGGCCCTCCCGTATGAGCACGCCCGACCCGCACCCGTCCTCGTCCGGCCCGCGCCCGCCCGCCGGGCAGGCCGGCGCCGAGCCGCTGCTGCGCACCCGGGGCGTCGACGTCGTCCGGGACGGGCGCCACCTGCTGCGCGGGATCGACCTCGCCATCCACCCGGGCGAGCACTGGGCGCTGCTCGGCCCCAACGGCGCAGGCAAGTCCACCCTGCTCGCCCTGCTCGGCGCGGTCTCCCACCCCACCCGCGGCGAGGTGGACGTGCTCGGCCGCCGGCTCGGCCGGGTCGACGTCCGCGAGCTGCGCGCCCACCTCGGCCACGTCAACCCGCGCCACCCGCTGCACTCGCCGCTGACCGTGCGCGAGGTCGTCCTCACCGGCGCGACCAGCACCATCGAGCCGGACCTGTACCGCAAGCCCTCCCCGGAGGAGGCGGAGCGGGCCGAGCGGCTGATCGACACCCTCGGCATCACGGCGGCGGCGGAGTCCCGGTGGACCACGCTCTCCCAGGGGGAGCGGGGCCGGACGCTGATCGCCCGCGCGCTGATGCCCAGCCCCCGGCTGCTGCTGCTCGACGAGCCCGCCACCGGGCTCGACCTGACCGCGCGGGAGGTGCTGCTGGACAGCCTGGACCTGCTGCGCCATCAGCATCCGGAGCTGGCCAGCGTGCTGGTCACCCACCACCTGGAGGAGCTGCCGGAGTCCACCACGCACGCGCTGCTGCTGCGCGGCGGGGAGACGGTCGCGGCCGGGCCGGTGGACGAGGTGATGACCACGGAGCTGGTGAGCGCCACCTTCGAGCACCCGATCCGGATCACCCGGCACGAGGGCCGGTGGACCGCCCGGGCCGCCGCCCGCCGGACGCCGAGGGACTGAGGAGCCGAGGGACCGAGAACCAGAGGACCCGAGAACGCGAGAACCCGAGAACCCGAGGGGCGCGCACCAGCCGGTGCGCGCCCCTTTACCACTTCTTTGCCCTCGCCGCCACGCCCGAGCGCGCCCCCGGTGGCCGAAAATCGTCGGTGGACCGACCACCGGGGCGCCGTCGGCCTACTCCCACCTGCACCGTTTCGTGACCGCCCCCGGTGTAGACGGCGAAATCCGATATCCCTAAGGTATGCCTTAGCTAAGTAGCCGGGGGCGCCGACGGCGTCATCGCCCCCCATCCACGCTCACCCCTGCCCTGAAACGCCCTGCCCTGACCGCTGGAGCCCGCATGTCCGCCCGTCGTTCCACCGCAGCCACGCTGCTCACCCTCGCCGTGGCGACCGCCGCACTGGCCGGCTGCTCGCAGAAGAAGGACGACAAGGCCGCTGCCGACGCCGTCAAGGTCAACGCCACCGACACCGCCTGCGAGGTCTCCAAGACCAGCTTCCCGGCCGGTCACGTCAGCATCGACATCGCCAACAAGGGCTCGAAGGTCACCGAGGTCTACGTCTACGCCGCCGGCGACAAGATCGTCACCGAGCGCGAGAACATCGGCCCCGGCACCAAGGCGACCATCACCGCCGAGATCAAGGCCGGTTCGTACGAGATCGCCTGCAAGCCGGGCATGGTCGGCGACGGCATCCGCCAGAAGATCACCGTCACCGGTGACGGCGGCTCGGCGGCCCCGACCGACCCGCGCCTGACCGCGGCCGTCGACGCGTACCGCACGTACGCCCAGGAGCAGGCCGACGCCACCATCCCGGCCGTCGAGGCCTTCGTCGCCGCGATCAAGGCCGACGACCTGGAGAAGGCCAAGTCGCTCTACGCGCCGTCGCGCACCGGCTGGGAGCGCACCGAACCGGTCGCCGAGAGCTTCGGCGACGTCGACCCGAAGACCGACACCCGCGAGGACGGTCTGGAGCAGGGCCAGGAGTGGACCGGCTGGCACCGGCTGGAGAAGTCGCTCTGGGCCGACGGCAGGATCGGCGACGACGAGAAGAAGCTCGGCGACCAGCTGGTCGCCGACCTCAAGGACTGGCAGAAGAAGATCCCCGAGGCGGAGATCACCGCGACCAGCATGGCTAACGGCGCCAAGGAGCTGCTGGACGAGGTCGCCACCGGCAAGGTCACCGGCGAGGAGGACCGCTACAGCCACACCGACCTGGCCGACTTCGTGGCCAACGTCGAGGGCGCCAAGAAGGCCTACGAGCTGCTGAAGCCGGTCGCCGCCGAGAAGGACGCCGACCTGGCCAAGACGCTGGACTCCGAGTTCGCCGCGATCGAGACCCTGCTCGCCAAGTACAAGCAGGCCGACGGCACCTACACCTCGTACGACAAGGTCACCGAGACCGAGCGCAAGACCTTCTCCGACGCGGTCAACTCGCTGGGCGAGCCGCTGTCGAAGCTGGCCGCCGCGGTGGTCGCGAAGTAACGCCCGCCGCCCGGTGCGCGCGTCCGTCCGCGGCGCGCGCACCGGGCCCCAGCACCCCCCCGGCACTCCGCCGTGGCGGCCCGTGGCCGTCACGGCGCCCGCGAGTTCAGCACAGAGAAGGGTCCGCCCGGCCATGGACGCCGAGAACCAGCAGCAGAACGGGACGCCGGCCGCCACCGAGGCCGCCGCCGCCCCCACCACCTCCACCACCGACAGCGCCACCGGCCGCACCTCGGTCAGCCGCCGTGCCGTGATCGGCTGGGCCGGTGCCGGGGTCGCCCTGGGCGCGGCCGGCGTCGGCTCGGTCGCCGCCGCGACCCGCCAGGACGACGACAGCCCGGCCGCGCCGGCCGCGGCCACCGCCGACATCCCGTTCTTCGGCGACCACCAGTCCGGCATCGCCACCCCGGTCCAGGACCGGCTGCACTTCGCCGCGTTCGACATCTCGCCGACCGCCACCCGCGAGTCGCTGGTGAAGATGCTGAAGGAGTGGACCAAGGCCGCCGCCGCGATGACCGGTGGCCGCGAGGTCGGCAGCGGCGCCGCCAGCGGCCTGCCGGAGGCGCCGCCGGACGACACCGGCGAGGCCCTGGGCCTGCCGGCCTCCCGGCTCACCCTCACCGTCGGCTTCGGCCCGAGCCTGTTCGAGAAGGAGGGCGTGGACCGCTTCGGCCTCAAGGCCAAGCGCCCCGAGGCCCTCATCGACCTGCCCAAGTTCAAGGGCGACAACCTCGACCCGCAGCGCAGCGGCGGCGACCTGTGCGTCCAGGCCTGCGCCGACGACCCGCAGGTGGCGGTGCACGCGATACGCAACCTGGCCCGGATCGGCATGGGCACCGTCAACATCCGCTGGTCGCAGCTGGGTTTCGGCAAGACCTCCTCCACCACCCCGGAGGCCCAGACCCCGCGCAACATGATGGGCTTCAAGGACGGCACCCACAACATCGCCGGCACCGACACCGCGAAGCTCGCCGAGCACGTCTGGGTCGCCCCCGGCGAGGGCCCGGACTGGATGACCGGCGGCTCGTACCTGGTGGCCCGCCGGATCCGGATGCACATCGAGACCTGGGACCGCACCTCGCTCAAGGAGCAGGAGGACGTCTTCGGCCGCACCAAGGGCGAGGGCGCCGCGTACGGGCGGACCAAGGAGCACGACGCCCCGGACCTCAAGGCGATGCCGGACGACGCGCACGTCCGGCTGGCCCACCCGGACTCCAACAACGGCCTGATGATCCTGCGCCGCGGCTTCTCGTTCACCGACGGCACCGACGATCTCGGCCGGCTGGACGCGGGCCTGTTCTTCCTCGCCTACCAGCGGGACAGCCGCAAGGCGTTCGTGCCGCTCCAGACCCGGCTCGCGGCCTCCGACGCGCTGAACGAGTACATCCAGCACGTCGGTTCGGCCCACTTCGCCTGCCCCGCGGGCGTCCGCAAGCCCGGCGAGTGGTGGGGCCAGGCCCTCTTCGGCTGACCCCCCGCCCGTCTCGCCCGCACCACCCTCTTCACCACCCCCAGGAGCCAGCGTGTTCGCCAACTACCTGATCGGCCTGCGCGAAGGACTCGAAGCCAGCCTGGTCGTCTGCATCCTCATCGCCTACCTGGTCAGGACCGGCCGGCGGGAGAAGCTCCCGCCGGTGTGGACCGGTGTCGGCGCGGCCGTGGTGCTGTCGATGGCCTTCGGCGCGCTGCTGCAGTTCGGTTCGTCCCAGCTGTCCTTCGAGGCCCAGGAGGCGCTCGGCGGTTCGCTGTCGATCGTCTCGGTCGGTCTGGTCACCTGGATGGTGTTCTGGATGCGCCGCACGGCCCGCCACCTGAAGAGCGAGCTGCACGGCAAGCTGGACGCGGCGCTGGCGATGGGCACCGGCGCCCTGGTGGTCACCGCCTTCCTGGCGGTGGGCCGCGAGGGCCTGGAGACGGCGCTGTTCATCTGGACGGCCGTGCAGGCCACCGAGGACGGCTACAACCCGATCGTCGGGGCGGCGCTCGGCCTGCTCACCGCGGTGGTGCTGGGCTGGCTGTTCTACCGCGGCGCGCTGAAGATCAACCTGGCCAAGTTCTTCACCTGGACCGGCGCCATGCTGGTCGTGGTCGCCGCCGGCGTGCTCGCCTACGGCGTGCACGACCTCCAGGAGGCCGGCTGGCTCGGCGGCCTGCACCAGGTGGCCTTCGACATCAGCAGCACCATCCCGAAGGACAGCTGGTACGGCACCCTGCTCAAGGGCGTGTTCAACTTCCAGCCGGACCCGACGGTCTTCCAACTGGCCGTCTGGGAGGCCTACCTGGGCCCGGTGCTGACCGCCTTCCTGGTCGGCACCGCCGCCGGTGGCCCGGCCAAGCCGGCCGCGCCGAAGCCCAGCGAAGCCAAGTCGGCCGCCTGAGCGAACAGTTCGCGCCATCCGGCGCACCCGCGCGCGCCAGCGCGACACGCCCCGTCCGGCCACCGCCGGGCGGGGCGTGCGGCGTTTCGCCGAGTTCACCGGCCCCGCCGATTGACAACGATCCGTTCTGAGCTAGTCCGAACCGGTCTTTCCCTCGACCGCCTGTCAAGCCCTAGCCTGCACAGATGACGATTCCACCGACCGCGCAGTACCCGTCGGCGGGATCGATCGATCCGAGTGTCAATTCGTCGTCGGACATGTCCGGCCGACCACAGGAGGTTTCCATGGCCAAGGGCTACTGGGTCAGTGTCTACCCCGCCGTTTCCGACCCCGAGATCCTGACCGCCTACGACAAGCTGGCCGGTCCGGCGGTCCGGGCCGGGGGCGGGCGAACCCTGGCCCGGGGCAGTCGAGTCGTCACCCACGAGGCCGCCGGAACCACGCATCGCGTCGTTCTGGTCGAGTTCGACAGCTTTGAACAGGCCGTCGCGGCCTACGAGAGCGAGGCGTACCAGAAGGCGCTGGTGGCCCTCCCCGACGGCTACCGGCGCGACTTCCGCATCACCGAAGGCATCGACTGACCGGCGGGCCCGGCCGCCGTGGTGCGGTGAGCGGTGTACCTGACATCCGGTCAAAAAATTCACCTCCTGGATCTACCCGCGTAAACCCCCTGGGCCGCATGCTGGTCGGCAGCCCGGGCCGGTTCCCGCCCGGGGGCTTTCCCCTGCCCTCCTCGACCCAGGAGTCCCCGTATGTCCGCGATGTCCGTCATACGCGCGCCCCGCCGCGTCCTGGCCGCCGCCTTCGGCGCCCTGCTGCTCGCCCTCACCACCCTGCTGACCGGCGCCGGCACCGCCCAGGCCGCCCTGCCGACGCCGGTCTCGGCCGCCACCGCCCGCGGCTACCTCGCCTCGATCGCGGTGACCGCGGAGTCCCACGACTCCACCTACGACCGCGCGCTCTTCCCGCACTGGATCACCATCTCCGGCACCTGCAACACCCGCGAGACGGTCCTCAAGCGCGACGGCAGCAACGTCGTCACCGACTCCGCCTGCGCCTCGGTGAGCGGCAGCTGGTTCTCGGTCTACGACAACGTCACCACCACCAGCGCGTCGAGCTTCGACATCGACCACCTGGTGCCGCTCGCCGAGGCCTGGCGCTCGGGCGCCTGGGCCTGGACCACCAGCCAGCGCCAGGCCTTCGCGAACGACCTGACCCGCCCGCAGCTGATCGCAGTCTCCGCGAGCTCCAACCGCTCCAAGGGCGACCAGGACCCGGCCAACTGGCTGCCGCAGGCCTCCTACCGCTGCACCTACGCCCGCGCCTGGGTCCAGGTGAAGTTCTACTACGGCCTCTCGGTCGACAGCGCGGAGAAGAGCGCCCTGTCCTCGATCCTCAACGGCTGCTGAGGAAACGTTTGTCCTTACGGCAGCACGGCGCCCGCCGGGGGGAATCCCGGCGGGCGCCGTGCTGCTAGAGGCGCGGGTGCGCGGCTACTCGACCGCGACGCCCCAGCGCACCGCGAGACCGGCCAGGCCGCCCGCCACCGGCGTCCCGCTCGGGGTGAACCGCCAGGCACCGCCATGCCGTTGGAAGGAGCCGACGACCATCGCGCTCTCCGGCACCCCGGCGGTCCCCGCCGTCCACTGCGCCTGGCCGGTCACGTCCGGGCCGAACGCGACCGCCAGCGCCAGCCCGTGCACATAGCCGAGCGGCAGCGCCGGCGGCTCCTCCTCCTCGGTGGAGACCGCCACCACCACCTCGTCCACCCCGGGCGCCAACCGGGCGGTGTCCAGCGTGAGTTCGGCCCGGCGGACCGGCTCGCCCGGCACCGAGCGGGTGGGGTGCAGCCGGACGGCGCCGTCCGGGTCCTGCGGGCTGTTGAAGAACACGAAGTGCTCGTCGTCCAGCACCCGCCCGTTCGCGCAGAGGAACGCCGAGACGTCCAGCTCGACCGGGTCCCCGCCGGCGGTGCGGCTGCCCCAGGACAGGGCCAGCACGGTGGTCGCGCCCGCCGCGGCCGGCCCCGTCCCCGGTGCGCTCCCGCCGTGGGTGCGCTCGCCGAGACGGCCGCGCAGGCCCTGTTCGGCCAGCAGCTCCACCAGCTCCGGGCCGCTCACCAGCGTCAGCGGCTTGCCCTTGATGTAGTCGTAGGAGCCCGGCCCGAACCCGGCCGTGGTCACCAGGATCCCCTTGTTCGCACCGTGGTGCTGCACCGTGGAGTGGAGGTCCCGGACGGCGGTGGGGGAGACCGTCGAGCGGTAGCGCTTGGCCTGGATGACGATCCGCCCGCCGGTCACCGGGTCGAGGTCGTCCGCGACCACGTCCACCCCGGCGTCCCCGCTGCGCGCCGTGGTCATCACCCGGAAGCCGCGCAGCCGGAACAGCTCGGCGATCAGCTCCTCGAACTCGATCGGGTCCATCTCGAAGAGGTCCGGGTCGTCCTCGCCGCCCTGCCCGGCCACACTGCCGCCGACCGTCTCCGGCAGCCGGTCAGGCCGCACCTCGTCCAGCCGCTCGGGGCGCGCCGACAGCACCCCGCCCAGCGCCTGGAAGCACTCCACCGGCGCCACCCGGTCCAGCGCCAGACCGGCGAACTCGCCCCGGTCGACCGTCACCGTGGTCAGGAAGCGCTCCGCCTCCCGGCCGGTCGCCGGGTCGATGCCGCGGACGAAGCCGTTCAGCACCACCGAGGCCAGCAGCCCGTCGCCGTCCGCCCGGTACAGCTCGGCGACCACCCGCAGCGCGCTCTGCGCCAGCACCTCCCGGTACAGCGCCTTGCGCTCGGCCGCCGGGCGGGCCACCTCGGCCTCGCGGTCGTCCGCCTTCACGTACCGCACCCGGCCGGTCGCCGGGACGACGTCCGGGCCCGGCAGCTCCCAGTTCACCACCAGCTGGCGGCTGCTCGCCTCCCAGGCCGCCACCAGCCGGTGCGGGAAGCCCTCCGGCCAGCCCGCCGAGGCGTACAGCACCGCGGTGAAGTACTCCTGCACCGCCTCGGCCTCGCCGGACCGCAGCCGGCGCAGCAACTCCTCCGTCCGGGCGGCCCGTTCCTCGTCCTCGCGGCGGAACCGGGCCACCCACGCCAGGTACTGCTCGTGGTACTCGGCCAACCGCCGCTGCCGGTCCGCCTCGGCGGCCTGCGCCGCGTACCAGTCCTGCTCGAAGCGCGCCCTGGCCTGGGCCACGTACTGCTCGTACCGCTGCCACACCCCGGGATTGCGGGCCTGCACCGGGTCCGGCGGCGGCACCTGGTAGCGCGCCTGGTCCGGCATCGGCACCGGCTCGCCCAGCCGGCCCGGTTCGAAGGGCGGCACCGGACGGGGAGCCAGCAGGCTCTGCGTCCGGAACGCCGGACGGCCCGTGCCGGCCGCCAGCAGGCCGCGCAACTCCTCCACCCGGCTGTCCAGTTCGGCCGTCCGCCGGGCCGCCTCGGCCTCCCGGGACTGCTGGTGGGCCTTCTGCGCCTCCCGCTCGGTCCGGGCCGCCGCCTTCTGCGCCTCGCGCTGCTCCCGCTCCCGCCGGCGCTGCTCGGCGGCCTGGGCGCGCCAGCGCGCCTCCTCCCGGCGCTGCTCCTGCCGCTGCGCCTCCGCCCAGACCGCCAGCACCCCGTCGTTCCGCCGCCCCGCCACGTCCACCCCTTCGCTCCGCGCCGCTCCGGTGCGGCGCCCGTCTCCCGGCCGCGCCGCCGCCCGCGCCCGTCACAATAGAACGTGCACCGGGGGAGCGCGCAAAGGGCCCGCGACCTGCGGCGTCGGTCGGGGGGTGAGCGGGTGTCAGGCTCCGGCGGCCGGGTCCGGCGCGTCCTGCGGGGTGTCGTGCGGCGCGTCCTGCGGAGCCTCCTGCGGGGCGTCCGCGTACCAGCGCCACTCGGTGCGCTGCGGGCGGCCGGGGAGTCCGGCGCGGCCGGTGGCCCAGAGCAGGGTCGGCCAGGGGCCGGCGGCGTCGGGCCGGACGTCCGGGAAGAGCCGGGCCAGGGTGCGGTGGCAGACCTCGGCCGGCGGCTCCCAGGGCAGGCCCAGCCCCTCGGCGACGTCGTGCAGGTGGACGAGGGTCTCCACCAGGCTCATCGCGACGAACCCGGCCGGGTCGGCCAGCCCCCAGGGGTGGAAGGCCCGGACCTCGGGCCCCCTGGTCCGGGCGATCGAGACCATCAGCCCGCCGCTCGCCTCCAGCACCTCGACCAGGGCCGCCGGGCCGCCCGCCCGCTCGGCGAGGACGAAGTTGTTCGGCCCGCCGGGGTAGGCGCGCCGTGCGACGAAGGGCACGTAGCGGTCGCGCGGCGGCTCGTCCGGGCCGAGCTGGGCGGCGTAGGCCAGCAGGTCGTCCGCCAGGTGCTCGACGGTGCTCCAGCAGTCCCAGGCGATGCCGCCGGCCGGCCGCGACCAGTCGGCGTCGGCGGGAGCGGAGCGCAGGGTGGCGGCGGCGAGCCGCAGGACGGCGGCCAGGTCGTCCGGGGTCACGGGCCCGGGCGGGGCGGGGTCGGTCACGGCGTCGGTGGTGATCATGCCGTGACGCTATCCGGCCCCCTGTGCGGCTGGGGCGGCAGGGGCGGCGGCCGTTGTCGGTGCCACCGGGTAGCCTCGACGGACCGAACGGCGCGGGCGAGGTGCGGGTGAGCGGGGCAGGCGGGTGGGTGTCCACCGGATTGACGTGGCGGGACGGCCGGGCGGTGCTGAGCGCCGTCCACGGCCGCCGGGTGCACGAGCGCGAGGTGGTGCCGGGCACCGAGGTCGGCTGGCTGCTGGCCGGACCACGGCGCTGCACCGGCGCCTGGCTGGTCGGCCGGGACGAGCGCACGCCGTGCCCGCACCACGCCGAGATCGATCCGGACGGCGGCGCCGTGCAGTGCGCGCCCTGCCAGAGCGTGGACCGCGGCCTGGCGCTGGCCCGCGACCAGATCCTCGACGACGGCCGCACCTACCGGCTGTACCTGGCCTGGTTCGGCGAGGGGCTGCTGAAGGTCGGCCTGACCGCCGAGCAGCGCGGCACCAGCCGGCTGCTCGAACAGGGCGCGCTGGCCTGGACGTTCGCCGCCCGCGGCGCACTGCCCGCCGTCCGACGCGCCGAACTCACCGTCTCCTCCGCCGGGCTGGCCCGCGAGCGCTTCAAGGTCCGGGCGAAGCTGGAGCACTGGTGGGAGCACGGTGACGCCGACCACCGCCGTGCCGTGCTGACGGAGGCGCGGACCCGCGCGCACGCGCTGCTGCGCGGGCACGACGTGGAGTTGCTGCCCGAGCACCCCGTGGTCGACCACGTCGCGGTCTTCGGTCTGACCGGGGGCGCTCCCGCCGTCTACCACGCGGTCGAGGGCCTCGCGGACGGCGCGGTGGTGGCCGGCCGGCTGCGCGCGCCGGTCGGCCGGCACCTGCTGCTCGACCGGGCGGACGGCGAGCCGCCGCTGCTGCTGGACACCCGGCTGCTGACCGGCTGGACGCTCACCCCGGCGGTCGGCCGCCCGCCGTCGGGGCTGGCGCTGGTCCCCAGGGCGCGGCCGGAGGCTCCGGACACCCAGGAGGCGCTGTTCTGACCGGCGCTCGCGGCGTCCTACCGGCGCTCGCGGCGGCGGCGGTGCTTACGCCAGCTTGCCGCGCAGCGCGCCCGGCCCGGAGCGGGCCCGCCGGGACACCGGCGGCCGGGACGGCCGGACGTCCGGGCGACCGCCCGCCGTCTCCTCCGGACCGGCTCCGGCGCGGGCGTTCCCGGCCCGGGCCGCCCGGGCCGTCGCCAGTGCGACTCTCGCCAGCAGCGGGTCCTCCCCGACCCCCGCCGCCCGCATCGCCGCCTGGCAGTGCGTGCACCAGACCGGCGAGGCCGGCCCGTCGGGGTACACCATCGCCTCCGGCGGCAGGTAGTGGCTACCGCACTCGACACATTCGAAGATCAGCCTCATCCGACGATCACCGTCCCGGATCCGTGGCACCGACAGCATGGCGACCAGAAGGTGTGGATCTTCGGCACCATGCTTCCTTCCTCGTCCAGTTCGACCGTGGCCTCGGTCTTCTGGGTCCCCCCGGACCCGCCGCACGCGGAGCAGGCCTGAACCTCGGGCATATGCGTTCCTCCTCGGCGCGGGGACCACGGTAGCGCGAAATCAGGGGAGTCAGCACTGATCCTGACGATCCGTCGAAGAAGCGGGGCGCGCACGAGCACCACGCGCGCCCCGCTCCGGCTCTGGGGTGTGAGCGGCCTCCGCTCAGGGAATCGGCGTCCGCCCGGTGAACTACCGTCCTCCGCCCGGTGAGTCAGCGCCCTCCGCCGAGGGAACCGCGCAGGTACGCCCGGTTCATCGCGGCGATGCTGGGCAGCGGGATGCCCTTGGGGCAGGCCGTCGCGCACTCGCCGGTGTTGGTGCAGCCGCCGAAGCCCTCGGCGTCCATCGCCTCCACCATGTTCCGTACCCGGGAGGCGCGTTCGGGCGCACCTTGCGGCAGCACGTTGAGGTGCACCACCTTGGCGGAGGTGAACAGCATCGCCGAACCGTTGGGGCAGGCCGCCACGCACGCCCCGCAGCCGATGCACTCGGCGTGCTCGAACGCGGTGTCGGCGGCCTCCTTGGGGACGGGCGTGGCGTGCGCGTCCGGCGCGCTGCCGGTCGGGGCGGTGATGTACCCGCCGGCGCCGATGATCCGGTCGAAGGCGGAGCGGTCCACCACCAGGTCCTTGACCACCGGGAACGCCGCCGCGCGCCACGGCTCGACGTCGATGGTGTCGCCGTCCTGGAAGTGCCGCATGTGCAGTTGGCAGGTGGTGGTGCGCTCGGGGCCGTGCGCCCGGCCGTTGATGACCATGCCGCAGGCGCCGCAGATCCCCTCGCGGCAGTCGTGGTCGAAGGCGACGGGTGCGTCGCCCCGGGTGATCAGCTCCTCGTTGAGGGTGTCCAGCATCTCCAGGAAGGACATGTCCGGGCTGATCCCGCCGACCTGGTAGGTGGTCATCGAGCCGGGCGCGTCGGGGCCCGCCTGGCGCCAGATCCGAAGGGTGAGGTTCACGCGTAGCTCCGCTGGGTGGGGTGGACGTACTCGAAGTCGAGGTGCTCGCGGTGCAGGACGGGCGCCCGGCCGGTGCCGGTGAACTCCCAGGCGGCGGCGTAGGAGTACTCCTCGTCCCGCCGGGCGGCCTCGCCCTCGGGCGTCTGGCTCTCGGTGCGGAAGTGGCCGCCGCAGGACTCGGCCCGGTGCAGCGCGTCCAGGCACATCAGCTCGGCCAGCTCGAAGTAGTCGACCAGCCGGTTGGCCTTCTCCAGCGCCTGGTTGAGCTCCTGCCCGGTGCCGGGCACCTTGATCCGGCGCCAGAACTCCTCCCGCAGCGCCGGGATCCGCTCCAGCGCGCGGCGCAGGCCGGCCTCGTCGCGGGCCATCCCGCACTCGTCCCAGAGCAGTTCGCCGAGCTCGCGGTGGAAGGAGTCGGGCGTGCGGTCGCCGTCCACCGCGAGGATGAGGTTCAGCCGGTCCGCCACCTCGGCCTCCACCGTGGCGATCTCCTCGTGGTCGGCGGGGACGGCGGGCAGCTTCTCGCGGGCCAGGTAGTCGTTGAGCACCGGCGGCAGCACGAAGTAGCCGTCCGCCAGGCCCTGCATCAGCGCGCTCGCGCCGAGCCGGTTGGCGCCGTGGTCGGAGAAGTTGGCCTCGCCGATCGCGAACAGCCCGGGGACGGAAGTCTGGAGGTCGTAGTCGACCCAGAGCCCGCCCATCGTGTAGTGGATCGCGGGATAGATCCGCATCGGCACCCGGTACGGGTCCTCGGCGGTGATCCGCTCGTACATCTCGAACAGGTTGCCGTACTTGGCCTCCACCGCGTCCCGCCCCGTCCGGCGGACGGCGTCGGCGAAGTCCAGGTAGACGCCCTGCCCGCCGGGGCCGACGCCGCGGCCCTCGTCGCAGACGTTCTTGGCGGCCCGGGAGGCGATGTCGCGCGGCACCAGGTTGCCGAACGCCGGGTAGATCCGCTCCAGGTAGTAGTCCCGCTCCTCCTCCGGGATCTCGGCCGGCGGCCGGGCGTCGCCCTTGGCCTTCGGCACCCAGATCCGGCCGTCGTTGCGCAGCGACTCGCTCATCAGGGTCAGCTTGGACTGGTGCTCGCCGGAGCGCGGGATGCAGGTCGGGTGGATCTGGGTGAAGCACGGATTGGCGAAGTACGCGCCGCGCCGGTGCGCCCGCCAGATCGCGGTGGCGTTGGAGTTCTTGGCGTTGGTGGAGAGGTAGAAGACGTTGCCGTAGCCGCCGGAGGCGAGCACCACGGCGTCGGCGGTGTGACTGGAGATCTCGCCGGTGACCAGGTCGCGGGCGACGATCCCGCGCGCCCGGCCGTCGATCACCAGCAGGTCGAGCATCTCGGTGCGGGCGTGCATCTCCACGTTCCCGGCGGCGATCTGCCGGGACAGCGCCTGGTAGGCGCCGAGCAGCAGCTGCTGGCCGGTCTGGCCGCGCGCGTAGAACGTCCGGGAGACCTGGACGCCGCCGAACGAGCGGGTGTCCAGCAGGCCGCCGTACTCGCGGGCGAACGGCACGCCCTGGGCCACGCACTGGTCGATGATCTCCACCGACACCTGGGCCAGGCGGTGCACATTGGACTCGCGGGCCCGGAAGTCGCCGCCCTTGACGGTGTCGTAGAACAGCCGGCGGACCGAGTCGCCGTCGTTGCGGTAGTTCTTCGCGGCGTTGATGCCGCCCTGGGCGGCGATCGAGTGGGCCCGCCGGGGGGAGTCCTGGAAGCAGAACTGGACGACGTGGTAGCCCTGTTCGGCGAGCGTGGCACCGGCCGCGCCGCCGGCCAGGCCGGTGCCGACCACGATCACCGTGTGCTTGCGCCGGTTCGCCGGGTTGACCAGCTTCGCCTCGAACCGCCGCTGGTCCCACCGCTGTTCGATCGGCCCCTCGGGGGCCCGGGTGTCGGCGATCGGGTCGCCGAGGGTGTAGTCCGGGTACTCGCTCAACTCACCACTCCGGTCATCACGGCCACGGGGACGGACAGGAAGCCCACGGTCAGCAGCAGCGCCAGCCCGTTGGCGGTCAGCTTCAACGCGCGGTCCCGGCGGGCGTTGTTGGCGCCGAGGGTCTGCGCGGCGCTCCAGAAGCCGTGCCGGACGTGCAGGCCGACGGCGAGCATCGCCACGCTGTAGATCACGCAGGAGTACCAGGTGCCGAAGGAGGCCACGATGTTCTGGTACGGCCTGCCGTGCTCGGCGTTGGGGTTCACCGTGAGCGTGGTCAGGTCGAGGATGTGCCAGACGATGAACAGCGCGAGGATGACCCCGCCCCAGCGCATCGTCCTCGTCGCGTAGCTCGCCCGCCGCCGCCGGTGCGCGTACTTGCTCGGCCGGGCGGCGAGGTCCCGCCGGCTCAGCTGGTACGCGGCCACGCCGTGCAGCCCGACGGCGGCCAGCAGACCCACCCGGGCGATCCAGAGGAACCACTCGTGGTGCAGGACGGGCTCGCCGATGGTGCGCAGCCAGGCCGCGTAGCCGTTGAGGTCGTCCGGCCCGAAGAAGACCTTGAGGTTGCCCAGCATGTGCGCGACCAGGTACAGCAGCATGACCAGTCCGCTGACGGCCATGACCGCCTTCTTGCCGACGGTCGACCGCCAGAGGGTCGCCAGGGTGGACGGATGCCGGGCCGTCCGAGTCGCGGTTGTCATGGCGTCCACGGTAGGGACGGCCGCCATGGTGAGTCCAAGACATGATGCGGCTCGTGACGATAGCCGGTGCCTATGCTGGATGCCTATCCTGGGAGCTGTGCAACTCCAGCAGCTCCGCTACTTCCTCGCCGTCGCCGAGACCCGCCACTTCACCCGCGCGGCCGAGGCGGAACACGTCGCGCAGCCGTCACTCTCGCAACAGATCCGCGCGCTGGAGCGGGAGTTGGGCGCGGAGCTGTTCCACCGCACCCGGGGCAACATCGCCCTCACCGACGCCGGAGCGGCCCTGCTGCCGCTCGCCCGGCGCATCCTCGCCGACACCGAGAGCGCCCGCCTCGCCGTCCAGGAGACCGTGCAGCTGCGCCGCGGCCGGGTGCGGCTGGGGGCGCCGCCGAGCCTGTGCACCAGCCTGGTGCCGGACGTCCTGCGGGTGTTCCGGGACCGCTACCCGGGGGTGGCGCTGGTGGTGCGGGAGGGCGGCTCGCGGGACCTCGTGCGCTCGCTGGCGGCGGGGGAGTTGGACCTCGCGCTGATCATCACCCCGCCGAGCGGCGAGGCGCCGCCGGCCCTGGCGCTCACCGACCTGCTGCACGAGGAGCTGGTGCTGGTCTCCCGGGAGGCGCCCGGACGGCGGCGCCGGGTGCGGGTGGCGGAGCTGCGCGGCCGGCCGCTGGTGATGTTCCGGGAGGGCTACGACGTGCGGGAGGCGACCCTGGCGGCCTGCCGGGAGGCCGGGTTCGAGCCGGAGTTCGCGGTGGAGGGCGGCGAGATGGACGCGGTGCTCGGCTTCGTCCGGGCGGGCCTGGGGCCGGCGGTGCTGCCGGGGATGGTCGCCGCCCGCTCCGGGCTGGCGGTGACGCCCTTCGCGGGGCCGGGCCTCGGGCGGACCATCGCGGTCGCGCACGGCCACGAAGTCCCGCCGACCAGGGCGGCGGCGGCGCTCCGCGAGACCCTGCTGGCCCACCTGCGGGAGGCGGCCCGCTCCGGCGAGCTGCCGCCGGGCACCAGGCTGCTGCTGGGCTGAGCCTGTCGGCGGACGCGGCCTGCGGCCGTCGCGTTCGGGCACGCCGAAGGGCCCGGGGTGGTGGCCCCGGGCCCTTCGGTACCGGCTCGGTACCGGTGGTAGGTGTCCGGGGTCAGGCCGGCAGCACGGCCTCGATCGCGGCGACGACCTCGTCCGCCTCCGGCTCGGTGCGCGGCCGGATCCGGGCCGCCACGGTGCCGTCCGGCGAGATCAGGAACTTCTCGAAGTTCCACGCGACGTCCCCGGCCTGGCCCTCGGCGTCGACGGTCTCGGTCAGCCGCGCGTACAGCGGGTGGCGGTCCTCGCCGTTCACGTCGGTCTTCTCGAACAGCGGGAAGGTCACGCCGTAGGTGGTGGAGCAGAAGGTCTGGATCTCCTCGGCGCTGCCCGGCTCCTGTCCGGCGAACTGGTTGGACGGGAAGCCCAGCACGGTGAAGCCGCGCTCGGCGTACCGCGCCTGGAGCCGCTCCAGGCCGGCGTACTGCGGGGTCAGGCCGCACTTGGAGGCGACGTTGACGATCAGCAGCGCCTTGCCCTTGTAGTCGGCCAGCGAGGCGGCCTCGCCGGTCAGCGTGCGCAGCGGGATGTCGTACAGGCTCACGGGTGGTCCCCTTCGGAGGAGGAGTGGGTGACGAACGGGCGGTGCTCGTGGGGAACGGTAGTCCTTCCCGCCTGCTCAACCACCATCGGCGGGCAGGTGTTCCGGGTTCAGGTCGGGCCCCTTTCGGGTCCGGGTCGGCCTGGACGGCCGGCCGGAAATATCCGGTGATCATGTGGTTTGATGTCCGCTGCTGATCTTCAGGGGAAGAACGAAACGGGGGCACCAGGATGGACAAGTGGCAGCGGCGCGGGCGGAATCTCGCACTGGCGGGGACGATCGCCGCGCTCGCGCTGGGCACCGCCGCGTGCGGTTCCGACGGTGGCAGCGGGTCGGCGTTCGGGGCGAAGGTGGTGCTGTCGGAGCCGGACCAGGTGCGGGACGCGCTGCCGAGCGAGACCTCGCTCCCCTCCGGCTGGAAGCGCTCCTCCGGTGCGAAGCCGCCGCAGGCCGTCACGCAGGCCGACGCGTCCAGCACCTGCCGGAAGAAGCTGAAGGCCGACTGCCTCGGCCTCCAGCTGGGCGGCAACGTCCGGTACAAGTCGGAGACCAGCACCTCCAACGACATCCGGCTCACCCTGCTGACCTTCGACAAGCCGGAGAACGCCGGTCCGGTCTTCGAGGCGATGGTGGCCTCCTTCGAGGAGGAGGAGGGCGCCGCGCGCAAGGTCAGCGTGAAGACCGCCGCCGAGCAGTCGCAGGCCTTCGAGAAGGACGTCGACAAGGACGGGGATTCGGGCCAGGCCGCGACCAAGCTCCTGGCCGGGTCCATGGTGATGCGGGTCGGCGCCGTCGTGTCCCTGATCGAGCTGGACGAGGACGAGCGCGACCACAAGACGCTGAAGCAGTTCGCCGATCTCCAGGCCGAGCGGATCAAGCGGGTCCAGCGAGGCCAGAAGGCGGACGGCTGACACCCTCCGAGGCCGCCGGAACGACCCCCTGGAGCTGCTCGGCGATCGCGGTGAAGTCGCCGCTCAGCCACCGCTCGGGCCGCATCCGGACGGCGACGTCGGCCACCAGCTGCTCGGCGGTGGCGGCCAGGTAGGACCGGGCGGTGGCGGGCGGTAAGTAGCGGTGGGCGAGGGCGGCGCGCTCGTCCGGGTCGATCCGGTCCTCGATCGCCACCACCGGCCCGGCCACGCTCACGTACCGGCAGGGCGGCTGCTCCTGCTGCACGCAGAGCGTGAAGCGGCCGGCCGCCCGGATCCGCCGGGTCTTGACGGAGTCCCGGCCGGTGAGCACGGTGACCAGGCCGCCGGGGTGGTAGGCGTACCAGATCGGGACGGCCAGCGGCGCCCCGCCGGCCCCGGCGCCGGCCCCGGCGCCGTCCCCGGTGCCGTCCACGGCGAGGACGCCGACGTGCACGCCGGCCAGGAAGCGCTCGCGCTCGGTGCTGCTCATCGTGAAGGACACGCTGTCGGCCTCCCGGCGGGAAGGCCCGCGCGCCGCAGTGGCGCGCGGGCAGTCCGTGGTACGTGCCCGTACGACCCCGGCGTGGAAACCCGCCGCCGGGGGGCGCGTCAGAGCGCGAGCGGGCGGATCGCCGTCGGCGCGTGCTCCGGGCGCGTGGCGAGCTCCTCCCACTCCATCACCTTGTCGATGTCGGCGGCGGCCATCGAGATGTTGGTGACCCGCTCCAGGATCGCCTCGACGACGACCGGCACCCGGAACTCGGCGGCCAGCTTCTTCGCCTCCTCGAAGGCCGGCAGCAGCCCGTCAGGCTCGGTGACCCGGATCGCCTTGCAGCCCAGGCCCTCGGCGACCCGGACGTGGTCCACGCCGTAGACGCCCAGCTCCGGCGCGTTGATGTTCTCGAACTCCAGCTTGACCTGGAAGTCGATGTCGAAGTTCCGCTGCGCCTGCCGGATCAGCCCCAGGTAGGAGTTGTTGACCAGCACGTGGATGTACGGGATCCGGTGCTGGGCGCCGACCGCCAGCTCCTCGATCATGAACTGGAAGTCGTAGTCGCCGGAGAGCGCCACGATCCGGCCCTCCGGGTCGGCGGTCGCGACGCCGAGCGCGGCCGGGATCGTCCAGCCGAGCGGCCCGGCCTGGCCGCAGTTGATCCAGTGCCGCGGCTTGTGGACGTGCAGCAGCTGCGCGCCGGCGATCTGTGAGAGGCCGATGGTGGTGACGTACCGGGTCTCCGGGCCGAAGGCCCTGTTCATCTCCTCGTAGACGCGCTGCGGCTTGAGCGGCACGTTGTCGAAGTGGGTGCGGCGCTGGAGCCGCGCCCTGCGCTCCTGGGTGGAGGCGGCCCACCCGGCGCGGTCCTTGAGGGTGCCGGCGGCCTTGAGCTCGGTGGCCGCCTCGACGAAGAGCTCCAGCGCGGCCCGGGCGTCGGAGGCGATGCCGAGCGCGGGGGCGAAGATCCTGCCGATCTGGGTGGGTTCGACGTCGACGTGGACGAAGGTCCGGCCCTCGGTGTAGACGTCCAGGCCGCCGGTGTGGCGGTTGGCCCAGCGGTTGCCGATGCCGAGCACGAAGTCGGCGGCGAGGAAGTTCTCGTTGCCGTAGCGGTGCGAGGTCTGGAGGCCGACCATGCCGGCGTTCAGCCTGTGGTCGTCCGGGACGATGCCCCAGCCCATCAGGGTCGGGACCACGGGGACGCCGGTCAGCTCGGCGAACTCCAGCAGCAGCTCGGCGGCGTCCGCGTTGATCACGCCGCCGCCGGCCACGATCAGCGGCCGCTCGGAGGCCTGGAGCAGCGCGATCGCCTTCTCGATCTGGATCCGGTTGGCGGTGGGCCGGTAGACCGGCAGCGGCTGGTAGGCCTCCGGGTCGAAGTCGATCTCGGTGAGCTGGACGTCGATCGGCAGGTCGACGAGGACCGGGCCGGGCCGGCCCGAGCGCATCAGGTGGAAGGCCTGCTGGAAGACGCCGGGGACCTGCGCGGCCTCCAGGACGGTGGTGGCGGCCTTGGTGACCGGCTTGGCGATCGAGGCGATGTCGACGGCCTGGAAGTCCTCCTTGTGGAGGCGGGCGACCGGGGCCTGGCCGGTGATGCAGAGGATCGGGATCGAGTCGGCGATGGCCGAGTAGAGGCCGGTGATCATGTCGGTGCCGGCCGGGCCGGAGGTGCCGATGCAGACGCCGATGTTGCCGGCGCGCGCCCGGGTGTAGCCCTCGGCCATGTGCGAGGCGCCCTCGACGTGGCGGGCCAGCGTGTGCCGGATTCCGCCGGAGGCCTTGAGGGCGGCGTAGAAGGGGTTGATCGCCGCGCCCGGGACGCCGAACGCGACGTCGACGCCTTCGAGCTTGAGGATCTCCACGGCCGCGCGGGCGGCTGTCATTCGGGGCATCGGGACTCTCCTGCGTCGGCCCGCAGTGGGTCGGAGGGCTCATCTCCAGAATTCCACCATACGGAAGAACGGTTTCTGTATGTGGAAGAAAAGTAGGGCGGGGGTCGTCGGAGCGTCAAGGGGCCGTTCAACAGATTGTGGAGCGGGAGGGTGGTCGGCGCGGGCGGTCGCCGGTTCGAGCGGTCACCCGATGGACGAATGCGCGTACCCGCCCGGCGCGCGGATTTCGACCCGGATGTGGCGCTCACGTGCCGTCGACGTGAAGGGATGGTGGACGAGGTTGGCCCGTCCCGAGGTGCTGGGTACCGTCGGTGCCACGCCGGGCCCGTCATGGTTGCCATGTTCAACAAGGGCCGCGGCAAGGGGATCAGGGACCGTCCGGGGAGCGGGGGAGCTCCGGCCGCCGGGTCCCGTTCAGCACGCTCGACGCGCCGGCCGTCCCGTCCCGCGCGTCCCAGCCGCCATCGCAGCACCGCAGCCACCAGCAGCACAGCGCAGCGCCGCACCCGCACCGCAGCAACGCACTCGCAGCAACGCACCCGCGGCAGCGCGGAAGGAACCTCCCAATGCCTCGACGCCGTGCCCTGTTCGCATGTCCCGCCACCGCCACCCTCACCGCTTCGGCCCGCCCCGCCCCCGTCACCTCTCCGGCGGTGCGCCGATGAACGGTCTGCCCCGCCGACGGAAGAGCCCGCCCGCCGCCCCGCGCCTCAACGCCCCCCTCCTCAACGCCCCCCTCCTCAACGCCCCGCGCCGCGACACTCCCCGCACCCCGGCTGCCATCCTGCGCGCCGTGCCCTGGCGCCGCGACCTCCCCGCCTCCCTGGCGGTCTTCCTGGTCGCCCTCCCGCTCTGCGTCGGCGTCGCCGTCGCCTCGGGCGTACCCGCCGAACTCGGCCTGGTCACCGGCATCGTCGGCGGCCTCGTGGTCGGCGCGCTGCCCGGCAGCTCCCTCCAGGTCAGCGGCCCGGCCGCCGGCCTGAC
This sequence comes from Kitasatospora misakiensis, assembly GCF_042656005.1. Taxonomy (NCBI): domain Bacteria; kingdom Bacillati; phylum Actinomycetota; class Actinomycetes; order Kitasatosporales; family Streptomycetaceae; genus Kitasatospora; species Kitasatospora misakiensis. Next base: position 259,964 of record NZ_JBHSOF010000001.1, read on the forward strand.
CGTCCTCGTCCACGAGGCCGTCCAGGAGTACGGCGTGGGCGCCCTGGGCGTCCTGGTGCTGCTCACCGGCCTGCTCCAACTCGCCATGGGCGCCCTGCGGTTGGGCCGCTGGTTCCGCGCCATGTCGACCTCCGTGGTGCACGGCATGCTGGCCGGCATCGGCCTCACCCTGCTGCTCGGCCAGCTCTACGCGCTCGCCGACCGCCGCGCCCCCGGCACCGGACCGGAGAAGATCGCCGACCTGCCGGGCCTGCTGCGCGACGCCGTCACCGGTGCCGCCGACCGCAGTGCTCTCGCGCTCGGCGTGGCCACCCTGCTGGTGCTGGTCGCCTGGAAGTACCTGCCGCCGCGGCTCGCCCGGGCGGTGCCCGGCCCGTTGGGCGCCGTCGGCCTGGCCGCCGCCGTGACGGCCCTCGCCGACCTGCCGGTGGCCCGGGTCGAGGTGGCCGGCCTGCTCGACGTCGTCCAGCTGCCCGACCACGCCGCGCTCGGCGCGCTGGCCTCCACCGCCGGCGTCGGCACCGTCCTCGCCTTCACCCTGATCGCCTCCGCCGAGACGCTGTTCAGCGCGGCCGCCGTCGACCGGATGCACCACGGCCCGCGCACCGACTACGACCGCGAACTCACCGCCCAGGGCATCGGCAACACGCTCTGCGGCCTGCTCGGCGCGCTCCCGATGACGGCCGTGATCGTCCGCAGCGCGGCCAACGTCCAGGCCGGCGCCCGTACCAAGGCCTCCCGGGTCCTGCACGGCGGCTGGCTCCTGCTGTTCACCGCCCTGCTGCCGGGCGCGCTCGGCCTCGTCCCGCTGACCGCGCTGGCCGCCGTCCTGGTGCACGCGGGCGCCAAGCTCGTCCCGCTCCGCCGGATCGCCGCGCTCTGCCGCGACCACCGGGGGGAGGCGGCGGTGCTCGTCGTGACCGCAGTCTCGATCATCACCACCGACCTCTTCGAGGGGGTGCTGATCGGCATCGGCCTGGCCGTGGTCAAGTCGGCCTGGCAGACCTCCCACCTGCAGATCGGCGTGGAGGAGCGGCCCGCCGCGCCCGGCACCGAGGAGTCGCCCCTGCGGGTCCGGCTGACCGGCAACGCCACCTTCCTGCGGCTGCCCCGGCTGCTCGACACCCTCGAACGCCTCCCCGCGGACCGCCCGGTCGAACTCGACTGGTCCGGGCTGCGCCACCTGGACCACGCCTGCACCGTCGCGCTGACCACCTGGGCGGCGCAGCACCGGGCCCGCAGCTCCGCCCCGTTGGCGGTCGAGCCGCCGCTGCCGACCGTCGTCTGACCCGCTGGATCGGACGGGGCCGGACGGGGCCTTGGTTAGCCTGGTCACCCGATGGCCGCGGCCGGCCCAGTGCCGCGGCGCGAGGGAGGAGACACCGCTGTGATCGCTGCCTTTTCGGTCACCCCGCTGGGGGTCGGCGAGGACGTCGGGGAGGCGGTCGCCGCCGCCGTCCGGGTGGTCCGCGCGAGCGGGTTGCCGAACCGCACCGACGCCATGTTCACCAGCATCGAGGGGGAGTGGGACGAGGTGATGCCGGTCATCCGGGAGGCGATCGAGGCGGTCAAGGCCTACAGCAACCGGGTCAGCACCGTCATCAAGATCGACGACCGGGCCGGCGTGACCGACGGCCTCAGCAGCAAGGTCGCCACGGTGGAGCGCCACCTCGCCGAGGGCTGAGCCCCCGGGGCCGGCCCGTCCCCCGGGGGCGGGCCGGCCTTCCTCTGCTCTTTCTTGACCGATCGATCTGGAACCGACTACCTTTCAGACATGGCGCGGACCAAGGAATTCGACCCCGACGCGGCACTTCAGTCGGCCCTGGAGCTGTTCTGGTGCCGCGGCTATGAGGCCACCTCGATGGCCGACCTGGTCGAGCACCTCGGTATCGCCCGCGCCAGCCTCTACGCCACCTTCGGCAGCAAGCGCGAGCTCTACCTGCGGGCGCTGGAGCGGTACGGCCAGCAGCAGCAACCGGTCCTGCTGACCGAGCTGTCGCAGCCGGGGCCGGTCCTGCCGGCCGTCCGCGCGCTGGTCCGCCGGTTCGCCGACGAGTCCGCCGAGGACGGCGTGGGCGGCGTGGGTGGCGCGCGCGGTCCGCGTGGTCCGCGCCGGGGCTGTTTCGTCACCAACACGGCGGTCGAGCTGGCCCCGCACGACCAGGACGCCGCCCGCCGGGTGGAGTCCAGCCTGCTCCATCTGGAGACGGTGCTCACCGCCGCCCTGGTCCGGGCCCGCGTCCAGGGCGAACTGCCCGAGGGGCGCGACCCGCAGGCGCTGGCCCGGATGCTGCTGGTGCTGTTCCAGGGCATGCGGGTGATCGGCAAGGCCGGCGACGGCGCGGCCCGCCTGCGGGACGCCGCCGACCAGGCCCTCGCCCTGCTGGACTGACCCGCCCGCGCCCGCCCCTGCGCATCCTCCCCGGAGCCTCGTCGGGCCCATTTTTCTGTCCTGATACTGAACCGAACGGTCTAAATAGACCTCGATCGAGGAGCACTCGCATGACCCTCACCACCGCCGCCCGCTTCACCGGCAAGTCCGTCCTGGTCACCGGTGGCGGCAGCGGCATCGGCCGAGCCGTCGCCCTCGCCTTCGCCCGGGAGGGCGCCCGCGTCGCCGTCGCCGGCCGCACCCTGAGCGCTCTGGCCGAGACCGTCGCGCTGATCGAGCAGGAGGGCGGTACCGCCGTCGCCCTGGTCGGCTCGGTGTCCGACGCCACGGACGCCGCCCGCCTGGTCGAGGAGACCGTCGAACGTCTGGGCGCGCTCGACGTCGCGGTCAACAACGCCGGCGTCCTCGGTGGCATGGGCCCGATTGCCGACATCGCCGAGGAGGAGTGGCGGCGGGTCATCGACACCAACCTCACCGGCACCTGGCTCGCGATGAAGCACCAGATCACCCACCTCCGCGCCAACGGCGGCGGGGCGATCGTCAACATCTCCTCGAACCTCGGTACCCACCTCCGCATGGAGAACCTCGGCGCCTACGCCGTCTCCAAGGCCGCCGTCGCCACCCTCACCCGCAGCGCCGCCCGCGACCACATCGCCGACGGGGTGCGGATCAACACGGTCAGCCCGGGCCCGATCGACACCACCATGTCCTCCCGGCCCGGTGAGACCGCCTCCGACAAGGCGGACCGGATGAAGAGCAACGTCCCGGTCGGCCGGGCCGGCGCCGTCGAGGAGGTCGCCGCCGCCGTCCTGCACCTCGCCTCCGAGGAGTCGGCGTTCACCGTCGGCGCCGACCTCGTCCTCGACGGCGGCGTCACCGCCTGAGCCCCTCCGCCCCCAACCCGGGGCCGGTCCCCAACCCGGGGCCGGCCCGGGGCGCCGGCCCCGCCGCCTCGCGTCAGGCCGACAGCGCCTCGGCCGCGCCCTCGCCCGGTCCCGGCAGCACGGCCGCCGCGGCGAGCTCGTCCAGTGACAGCCCCAGCGCGTACGCCAGTGCCGCGACGGTGAAGAACGAGGGCGTCGGCGCGCGCCCGGTCTCGATCTTGCGCAGCGTCTCGGCGGACACACCGGCCGCCGCCGCCACCTCGACCATGCTGCGCTCGCCCCGCGCCTCGCGCAGCAGCACACCGAAGCGCTCGCCGCGCTCGCGTTCCCCGGGGGTCAGCGGAGTCCTCACCATGCCCCCGATGGTAGGCCACCCCGGTCGCCCGGCGTCCACCCTCCCGCCCCTCTCAACCCCCTCCCGACCCCCTCCCGACCGTGATACAAATACCGGTATAAGAATTGGAGCTAGGCTCGGAGGGGTCCCATGGTGGAGTTCAAGTCGGAGGCGGCACTGGCCGCGATGCGGGAGTCGGGGCGCGTGGTCGCCACCGCGCTCGCGGAGGTGGAGCGGGCCGCCGGGGTCGGAGTGAGCCTGCTGGAACTGGACGAGGTCGCCCGGGAGGTGCTGCGCAAGGCGGGCGCGACCTCACCCTTCCTCGGCTACCGGCCGTCCTTCGCCCCGGTGCCCTTCCCGGCCGTCATCTGCGCCTCCGTCAACGACGCCGTCGTGCACGGCATCCCGACCGGCTACCGGCTGCGCGACGGGGACCTCGTGAGCATCGACTGCGGCGCCCTGCTGGACGGCTGGGCGGGCGACGCCGCCGTCAGCTTCACCGTCGGCGCGCCCCGCCCCGAGGACCAGCGGCTGATCGACACCGCCCGCCGCGCCCTGGCGGCCGGCATCGCCGCCGCCGTCGTCGGCAACCGCACCGGCGACATCGCCCACGCCATCGGCACCGTCGCCCGCGGCGCGCGCTACGGCCTGCCGGACGGCTACGGCGGCCACGGCATCGGCCGCCGGATGCACGAGGACCCGCACCTCCCCAACGAGGGCCGCCCGGGCCGGGGCTTCCCCCTGAAGCCGGGGCTGGTCCTCGCCATCGAGCCGATGCTCGTCGCCGGCGGCACCGACACCCACACCACCGACCCCGACGGCTGGACCGTCCGCACCACCGACGGCACCCGCGCCGCCCACGTCGAACACACCGTCGCCATCACCGAGGCCGGCCCCCGCGTCCTCACCCTGCCCTGACCTGGGGGCCGGCGCGGCGGTTACGCCGCCGAGTACCAGACCTGGGCGGCGGTGCCGTTGCAGGTCCACAGGTTCAGCGGGACCCCCGGGGTCGTCGTGGACTTCGGGTCGTCCAGGCACTTCCCGGACCCGGGGTTCAGCAGGTACCCGGTCGGCGACACCAGCCACTGCTGCGCCGCCGAACCCGAGCAGGGGGCGAGCTGGACCGGGCTGCCCGCCGTCCCGGTCGGACCCGCGTCCAGGCAGGCGCCGGTGGAGAGCCGCAGGGTGCCGTCCTTGACGACCTGCCAGTTCTGCGGCGGGGTCGGCGTGCTGTTGCAGCCGTGCAGGCTGACCGAGGTGGCGTTCTCGACGCCGCCGCTCAGGCAGAGGTTCGCGGCCTTGTTGGTGAACGACGTCCAGAGCGGCTGCCCGCCGTACGGGTAGCGCCAGTCCTGGCCGCTCGCGCCGCAGCTCCACAGGACCTGCTGCGTGCCGTCGGCGGTCGAGGCGGCCGGGTCGGCCAGACAGAGGCCGGACTGCGGGTTCACCAGGCCCTTGCCGTTCGGCGTCCACACCTGGGAGCCGGTGCCGTTGCAGGGGTACAGCTGGATCGGGGTCCCGTTGTCGCGCCCGCCGTTGGTGACGTCGAGGCACTTGCCGAGCGCCTTGACGGTGCCGTCGTTGCCGACCGTCCAGGTCTGGCCGGGGATCGCGGCGCAGTCCCGGATGTCCACCGGCAGGGCGTCGGCGGCCGGGTCCGGCGCGCCGTTCCCGGCGTCGAGGCACTTGCCGGGCAGCCCGGACGTCACGTTGCCCGTCGGCAGCCCGTCGGCCGGCTGGTACGAGAACGAGTTGGTGGCCAGCCCCGCGCCGCCGTTCCAGATCTCGAAACCGGCCTGCACCGAGCAGAGGACGCCGTTCGCCGGCACGAAACCGCGGACCACGGCGTCGGCGGTGATCGTACGCAGGTTCAGCGCGTAGACCGAGGTGGTGGGGTTGGTCATCAGATAGCTGATCACCTGCCGCCCGTTCTCGGGGTCCTGGAACTGGTGCACCTGGTACCCCCGCCCGCCGAGGGTGACCGGCTGGGCCGCGGTGCCGAGCGGGACGGGCCCGCCCTGCCGGGTGAGCCAGATCATCAGCTCGTGCCCGGTGGTCGGACCGCACCCCTGTGCCGAGTCCGCGTACCAGAGGTCGTACGCCGCGTTGTACTGACCGGGCACCCCGGTGGTGGTCCGCCAACCGGTCAGCGTGTCCCCCATGGTCGCCACCGGCGCGGGCAACTCCCCAGGCCGCGGCACGTACTCGATCCGCGTGTACGCGCCCGGCGCGCCCGGCTTGGTGTTGGTGGCTTTGGTGAGGTCGCTGCGCGTGACGGTGAAGTTCGGCCCCCCGTCACTGCTCATGCACACCTCGGCCTTCGAGTTCCACTCGTCCGGCATGATCCGGTACCGGCCCCCGCCGACCGTCGCCGACCCGAACGGCCCGTCCACCGACGTGCACAACGACACCACCGGATCCGCCGCCCGCGCCACCCCACCGGGCACCACCCCACCCAACAGCAGCGCCACCACCCCGACCCCCCACACCCACCGAAGCTTCCCGCCCACCGATTCCCCCATCCACCGAAACCCACCCGCCCCCTCACCGGGGACGCGCCCAGACTCTAGCCCTCACACATATCCCTTGACCCGTGCACGGCACATCGTCCCCGGTGGTCGCCCCTGCCGCAGCCGCCTCCGGCGCTCCGGGACGACGTCCGGAGGCGGCTGCGAGGTGGGGCGGGACCGTCGGTCGGGTGGCGGGGGCGTTGGACTCTGGGTGGATTGGGAGGGGGTGGGGTGCGGCCGGGGGTTGGCTCGGTGTGATGGGTGGAGGCTGTGGTGGCCGGTTTCGTCGTGGTCGGGGTCGATGGGTCGCCCGAGAGTCTTGCGGCTCTGGAGTGGGGGGCCGAGGAGGCGGTGGGGCGGGGGGTGGCGTTGAAGGTGGTGCTGGCCTGGCCGAGGGTGGTGACGCCGTTGTCGGTGCTCGGGGCGGTGGATTTGGCGCATCGGCAGGCGGACGTGACGCTGCGCGAGGCGGAGTTGCGGGTGCGGGAGCGGTGGCCGGAGTTGGGGGTCGTGGCGGTGCAGGTGCCGCACGATCCGGAGCGGGAGCCGGTGGAGGAGGCGGGGGAGGAGCCGGGGGCGGAGATCCTGGTGCTCGGGTCGCGGGGGCTCGGGGCGGTGTCGGGCTTCCTGGTCGGGTCGGTGAGTCAGCGGGTGCTGGCCAAGGTCGGGTGCCCGGTGGTGCTGGTGCGGCGGGGGGAGGGGGAGGCAGGGGAGGCGGGCCGGGAGGTGGTGGCCGGCGTCGATCCGTACGAGGGGGCCGAGGAGGTGCTCGCCCATGCCTTCGGGGTGGCGGAGCGGTGGGGGCTGCCGCTGCGGGCGGTCTACGGCTGGACGCTGCCGGTGGCGTACCAGTACGCGGGCATCGCGGCGAGCGTCGACGTGTCGGGCGAGATGCAGGCGTTCGCCGAGGGTGAGCTGACCCGGGTGGTCCAGCCGTGGCGGGCGCGGTACCCCGGGGTGACAGTGGTCGAGGAGGCCCTGAACGCCCGGCCGGCGAAGGTGCTCGCGGAGCGGGCGGCGGCGGGCGCGGAGCTGGTGGTGATCGGGCGGCGGGTCCGGCGGTCGCCGCTGGGCGCACATGTCGGCGCGGTCGCGCACTCCGTGCTGCACCACGTGCCGTGCCCGGTCGCCGTGGTGCCCTACGAGCGGACCCCCGACGAGAAGCGCGAGCGAGAAGCGGGAGGCGGCGATGAGTGACCCGGTGCTGGTGGGCGTCGACGGCTCGGAGGCGAGCCTCGCCGCCGTGAACGTCGCGGTCCGCGAGGCGCGGCTGCGCGGGTGCGGACTGCGGATCGTGCACGCGTTCATCTGGCCGCTGGTGGTCGGTGCCCGGGGGAGGGGCGGGTTCGCGGGCATGCTGCTGGGCTCGACCAGTCAGGCGATGATCCAGCACGCGCACTGCCCGGTGGTGGTGGTCCGGCACGAGGCGGAGTCGGCGGGGGCTTGAAGACGGGCTCCAGGACTCAGCCGAGCAGCCGCAGCCGGGTGGCGGCGACGCCCACCCGGACGGTCTGGCCGCGGACGAGGTCCAGCGCGTCGCTTTCGACGCCGTCCCCGAAGGCCACCAGCCGGTCCGACTCGACGGTCAGGACGAGCCGCTGCGCCCCGTCGAGCAGGCCGTGCACCCGGGTGGTGCCGGTGGCGGGGGAGGGCCAGGCCTCGCGGACGAACCAGGCGAGCGACGGGGCGGCGGGCGCGGGCAGGGCGAGCGGGGCGCCGCGGTCCTGCCAGACGGAGCGGCACCAGCCGGTGCCGCCGGTGCCGGTGCCGATCAGCACCCCGGAGGAGGCCTGGGGTTCACCGTCGTCGGACGCGTAGGGGGTCCGCTCCTCGACGGTCAGCCGGTAGCGGGCCGTCTGGTGGCCGGGCTGGCCGACGTAGACCTCGTTGAGCGCGAGCAGCCGCTGGGTGTCGTCCGTGACCGCCTCGACCATGGTCCGCTCCTCGACGCGCCGCTCACTGCCCCGGCCGACGGCGGCCGGCAGGAGCCGCGGCAGGTCGTCGGCGCGGTGCCGGACCAGCACACCCGGGTTGCGGCCGGGGTCGGTGTCCAGGCCGACGACGGGCTGGCCGTCGAGGTACTTGGCGACGTTGGCGACCAGGCCGTCCTGGCCGACCACGACGACCACGTCCTCCGGCTCGAAGAGGAAGCGCGGCAGGTCGGCGCGTTCGACGCGGGTGCGGCGCCAGTCGAGCGGGACGGCGCCGGCCGCCCGGGCCAGCGCCTCGACCTGCCGGAGGTGGCGCCGTTCGATCTCCTCGACCGAGCGGCCCCGGCTGTTCAGGAAGTACGCGGCCTGGCCGGGCGTGCCGTGGTGGGCGACCAGTTCCTGGTACTCGGTGCGGCGGTGGACCAGGACCACCCGGGGCGCGAGCGTCACCGTCCGCTCCCGCCGGAGCCACCGGAGAGCGAGCCCCCCGCCGTACCGCCGCCCCCCGCGCCGAGCTTGGCGAGCAGCCCGGTCAGCACGTCCGGCGTGAGCGTGAGGCTGTCGATCCGCGGCAGGTGCTCGGCCAGCCGCATCAGCGCGAGCGCCCGCAGCACCGCCGGGTCGGCCTGCTGGTGCGCGGCCAGCCAGGCCGCCTCGGCGGCGGCCTTGGCCTCGCCGAGCGCCCGGGCGGCCTCGGCATCGGCGCCGGCGAGCCGGGTGCGGCGCTGCGCCTCGGCGTCGGTGCGGATCCGGTCGGCGACCGCCTCGTCTTCGGCCTGGAGCCGGGCGTTGGCGCCCTGCTGGGTGATCAGCTGTTCCTGCCGCCGGGCGAGTTCGATCTGGTTGGCGAGCTCGTTCTCGGCGATGCCGCGCTCGTGCTCGACGGCGACGGCGCGCCGTTCGAAGGTGGCCCGGTCGGCCTCCTGCTGGACCAGTTCGCGGGCGGGGGTGCGCAGCGCGCGTTCCACCTCCGGTTCGGGGCGCAGGGCGACCACCCGGACGGCGATGACGGCGAGTCCGGTCTCGGTGAGCCGCGGTTCGGCGGCGAGGCCGGCGGCCATCCGTTCGCGGACGGCGGTGATGCCGTCGGCCAGCGCGGTGGCGAGCGGGGTGCGGGCGAGCAGGCCGAGCGCGTGCTGCTGGGCGGTCTCGGTGAGCAGGTTGGCGAGCTGGTCGAGCGGGGCGGAGCGCCAGGCGCCGGTGTCGGGGTCGATGCCGAAGTCGACGCGTGCGGCGGCGGTGGCCGGGTCGGTGATCCGGTAGGTGAGGGTGCCCTGGACGGTGACGTCCTGGAAGTCGGCGGTGCGGGCGTGGAAGAGCATGGCGAGTTCGCGGTCGTCGACCGGGACCTCGGAGAGGGCGGCGGTGAGCGGGCGGAACCAGAAGGCGAGCCCGGTGCCGTCGTGGGTGAGCCGGCCGCGCCGGACGTGCCGGATGTGGGCGGTGGGGAGGGCGCGCAGGTGGCGCATCCCGAAGCGCTTGGTGATGTCGGCCATGAGGGGCTCCTTTTCGTCATGCTGACGATATTGACTGACGAGGGATCTCGTCAAGGTGACGAAAAACAACCCCCGGCCGACTGTCGATCCCGGGGGAGGAGCCGGGGCGGCCGTGGGAGGATCGACCGGTGCTGAGGATGCGAACGACCAGGCTCCCCGCCGTGCTGCTCGCCGCGGCCTGTGTCACAGGCGCGACCACCGCCACCGCCACCGGAGCCGCGCCCGCGGCCGCAGCGGCGGACCCGGCCGGCCAGGCGTTCACCATCGGCGACCCGCGGATCACCGAGTCCAGCGGCCTCGCGGCGAGCAGCCGGCACCCCGGCGTCGTCTGGACGCACAACGACAGCGACGACGGCCCGTACGTCTACGCCGTCGACCCCCAGGGCCGCACGGTCGCCACCGTCACCCTGCGCGGCATCGAGCCGCGCGACGTCGAGGCGATCTCGCTCGGCCCGGACGGCCGGCTCTACCTCGGCGACATCGGGGACAACCTCGGCGGCAAGTGGCCCGAGGTCTGGATCTACGCCTTCGCCGAACCCGCCGAACTCCGCGACCAGACCGTGGAGGTGACCCGCTACAAGGTCCGCTACGAGGACGGCCCGCGCGACGCCGAGGCGCTGATGGTCGACCCGGCGACCGGCCGCGTCTACATCGCCAGCAAGAAGCAGGGCGGCGCCGGGCTCTACCAGGGGCCGGAGAAGCTCTCCCCGACCGGGGTGAACACCTTCCGCCGGATCGCCGACGTGCCGTGGACGACCGACGGCTCCTTCTCGCCGGACGGCACCCGGCTGGTGCTGCGCGGCTACTTCGCGGCCACCCTCTACCGCTGGAAGGACGGCGCGCCGAGCGAACTCGGGCCGCTGTCCACGCCGTTCCAGCGCCAGGGCGAGTCGGTCACCTTCACCGCGGACGGCCGGGCGCTGCTCTACGGCAGCGAGGGCAAGGACAGTCCGGTCTGGCGCGCGCCGCTCGACGACAAGCAGCTTCCGGACACCGTCGCGCCGCTGCGCGGCCCGGATCCGATCCCGTCGGGCCCGGCGTCGGCCCCCGCGTCGGGCGGGGCGTCGGGCGAGGCGGCCCCGCCGTCGGCCGGCAGCGCCCCGTCGTCGACCGCCGCCGGATCCCCGGCCGATACCGGGGACAAGGTGCTCGGCGTGGCGTTCCTGCTCGCGATCGCGGGCGCGGTGTTCGGTCTGCGACGGAAGAAGCGCGACGGGTGACCGCACGAGTGTGCGCGGGTGTGTACGCAGGTGACCGCGCAGGTGTGCGGAAACGAGCGGCTCCGATCGCCCGCCCGTTCTTGATCGAATCCCATCAACCGTAAACGAACGACCCTTTCCCGAAGCGGGTTGCCCCCGGGTCGCCCGACACGCCACGCCCAACGTCGGCGATCTGTCGCCGATTTGTGACAAAGGTTGGCCAACACCGGCCCCACGAGCGGTTTTCGTGGACGTAGTGTTCCGACTATGTCACGGAGAAGCCGCCGCACTCCCTCCCCGGAGCCCCTCGACACCTGGGTACCGCGCCCCCGGCGCCGCGAGACCCCGCTGGGCCTGCTCGGCCACGGCGTGAAGTTCCTCGGCTACAGCACCCTCGCGGGCGTCCTGCTCGCGGGCATCGCCCTGCCGGCCGCGGGTGCGCTCGGGCTCGGCATGAAGAGCGGTGTGGAGGAGTTCGACAGCATCCCCGACGGCCTGAAGACACCGCCGCTCACCCAGGCCAGTTGGATCTACGACGCCAAGGGCCAGCAGATAGCCAAGGTCTACGAGCGCGACCGGCGGGTGATCACCGCCGAGGAGATGGGCACGCTCATACGCCAGGCCCAGGTGGACATCGAGGACGCGCGCTTCTACGAGCACGGCGCCGTCGACCTCAAGGGCGTCCTGCGGGCGATCACCAAGAACGCGGAGAGCGGCACCGCCGTCCAGGGCGCGTCCACGCTCACCCAGCAGTACGTGAAGAACGTCAACGTCGAGAAGGCCGGCGACGACCCGGTGGCGGTGCTGGAGGCCCAGCGCAAGACCCTCGGCCGCAAGGTCCAGGAGCTCAAGTTCGCCATCAAGCTGGAGGAGGAGCTCACCAAGGAGCAGATCCTCACCAACTACCTGAACATCACGTACTACGGCCAGCAGGCCTACGGGATCCAGGCGGCCGCCCAGCGCTACTTCAGCAAGGACACCAAGGACCTCACCGTCGCCGAGGCCGCGACGCTGGCGGGCCTGGTGCAGAACCCCTCCCAGTTCGACCCGAAGGCCCACCCGGAGGCCGCGCGCAAGCGCCGCGACGTCGTCATCGACAAGATGGTGGAGAACAAGCACCTCACCGCGGAGCAGGCCAGGGAGGCCAAGTCCGGGCCGGTCGTCCTGCACTACCAGGCGCCGCAGAACGGCTGCATCACCGCCGACGCGGGCATGGGCTTCTTCTGCGACTACGTCCGGCACGTGATCAAGCAGGACCCGGTCTTCGGTAAGACCGCGGCCGAGCGCAAGAAGCTGTGGGACCAGGGCGGCCTCTCCATCCACACCACCCTCGACCCGGTGAAGCAGGCGGCCGCGCTCAAGGCGGTCACCACGAAGGTCAAGGTCACCGACCCGGTGTCGGCGGCGATGACCATGGTGGAGCCGGGCACCGGCAAGATCCTGGCGATGGCCCAGACCCGCCCGTACGGGATCGACCCGGCCAAGAACCAGACCGTGGTCAACTACAACGTGGACGCGGTGATGGGCGGCGGCAACGGCTTCCAGCCCGGCTCCAACTTCAAGCCGATCGTGGCCGCCGCCGGCCTGGAGGCCGGGCTCACCTCCACCCAGTCCTACCCGTCGCCGAACAAGATGGACTGGCCGACGATGAGCACCTGCGACGGCACCTGGAAGAACCTGGAGAAGGGCAAGAAGGGCGGCACCATCCCCAACGAGTCGTCGGGCGAGGTCGGCCCGTACGAGCTCAAGGAGGCGATGGCGCTCTCGGTCAACACCTACTTCGTGCAGATGGAGCAGGAGATCGGCCTCTGCGCGGTCAAGCAGATGGCCAACAAGCTGGGCGTGGCGGGCAAGGCGAGCGGCAAGCCGCTGCAGGAGCTGCCGGCCCTCGGCCTGGGCACCCAGGAGGTGAGCCCGCTGGTGATGGCCAACGTCTACGCGACCTTCGCCAACCGCGGCACCTACTGCACGCCGGTCGCGATCAGCGGCATCACCACCATGGACGGCAAGGACGTCCCGGTCACCCCGGCCAAGTGCGACCGGGTGTTCTCCGAGAGCACCGCCGACATCATCAACACCGTGCTGCTCGGCGTCACCGAGAAGGGCGGCACCGGCCGTGACCTCGGCCTGGACGACGACCGCCAGATCGCCGGCAAGACCGGTACCTCCGACGAGAAGAAGTCGGCCTGGTTCAGCGGCTACACCGGCAACCTGGCCACCTCGGTCTGGCTGGGCGGCCCGGCCGGCGGCGTCCCGATGAAGAACATCCGGATCGGCGGCAAGTGGTTCGAGGAGGTCTTCGGCGCCACCGGCCCGGGGCCGATCTGGCAGATGGCCATGAACGACGCCGTCCGGACCATGCCGCAGAAGGAGTTCGCGACCGTCTTCATCCCCAACCCGCCGCCCAAGCGCGACCCCTCGGCGAGCCCGGGCAGCGGTTCGCCGAGTTCGGTCAGCGGCTCGCCGTGGACGACCTGGCCGGGCGGCCAGCCGACCGACGTCGCCCCGACCTGGCCCGGCGGGCGGACCCAGCCCCCCGGCCGGCAGCCCACGCGCAAGTCCACCCCGCCCGCGCAGCCGACCCCGCCCGCGCAGCCGGAGGGGCAGGACGGGCAGAACCGGCAGACCCAGCAGTCCGAGGAGCAGCACGGCGACGGCTGACCCGCCCGGCCTGGCCCTGGACAGCACCGCGCCCCGGAACGTCGACGGACGTTCCGGGGCGCGGTCGCGTGCGGCGCCGGGCGTCAGTGCGCGCCCTTGGCCGCCCAGAAGTCCTGGCGGGCCAGCACGCTGGTGTCCGTCTGGTCGGTGAAGAAGCCGTCCACCCCGAGCTCGTACAGGTACTTCGCCCAGCCGATCGCGTCGCCGTACGCGTTCGGGTCGGTGCCCCTGCGGTAGTCCAGCGGGAGGAAGGCGTTCTCGTTGCGCACCGTGTACGGGTGCAGCAGCAGACCGGCCGTGTGCGCGTCCCGGACCAGGGTGGTCGGCGGCTGCAGCTTGCCGCTCGCGTCGACCGGCGCGATCAGGGTGGTGGTCGGACCGATGCCGTGCGCGAAGGAGGCGATCCAGCGCAGGTTCTCGGGCTTCACGAGGTCGGCGACGGTGCGCTTGTCACCGGACAGCACGAAGTCGTACGGCTGGGTGGTCGGGCCGCTGAGCAGGAAGATCTTCGGGTTGTCGACCAGCTTGGCGAGCCGCTGCAGGCTGCTCGGCTCGAAGGACTGGAGGATCGCCCGGCCGTTGCGCCCGGCCAGCCCGGTGCGGCGCAGCTCGTCGGCGAGCCGCTCCTCCAGCGGCAGGCCGATCGAACGGAAGTAGCTCGGGTGCTTGGTCTCCGGGTACACCCAGACGTCCCGGCCCAGCTCGCGGCCGCGCTTGCGGGCGAAGTCGGCCACCTCGCGGAAGGTCGGGATCGCCCAGCGGCCGTCGTAGAGGGTGTTGCGCTGGCGCTGCTGCGGCAGCCGCTCCCTGGCGCGCAGGGTGCGCAGCTCGGCGAGGGTGAAGTCCTCGGTGAACCAGCCGGTCTGGGCGGCACCGTCGATGGTCTTTGTGGTGCGGCGGTTCGCGAACTCAGGGTGGTCCGCGACGTCCGTGGTCTCCGCGATGTTGTTCTCGTGCCGGACCACCAGCTGGCCGTCCTTGGTGGGGACGAGGTCCGGCTCGATGACGTCCGCGCCCAGCTGGAGCGCCAGGTCGTAGGAGCCCAGGGTGTGCTCGGGGCGGTAGCCGGGGGCGCCGCGGTGACCGACGATCAGCGGGTGCGGCAGGCGGTCCAGGCCGGTGCCGGTGCGGACCGGCGGGCGGGTGCCGGTCGGGCGGCCGTACGCGACGCCGCGCTCGTCGTCGGCGGCACCGGCACCGGACAGCTCGGCGTCCGGCTGGTCCCCGGCGGGGGCGGCGAACGCCTCGCCGGCCCCGGCCGCGAAGGCCGCCGCGCCGAGCCCGGCGGCACCGGTGACCCGCAGGAAGCTCCGGCGGGAGGCGGAGGTGCCGTCGGCGGACTCCGCCGGGGTGCTGCCGTCGGTCGGACGGTACGTCATGGATGCTCCTAGCCCGCGCTGATGGCGTCGCGGTGGCGTCGTGATGGTGGCTGCCGCCCGCAGACTAGGAGCAGTCGGACCCCGCCGGGTGGCCGTCGGGCGAACTGCGGGAGAAGTTCCGGCACCCACCGTCCTTGCCGGGCCGGGGCGGTGGGTACGGTCCCCGGTCGCGCCGGAGGCCGGCCGCGGTCACGCACCGCGGCCGGCCCCCGGTCCGGAGGGAGGAGCTCCTCCCCGGTGGTCCGGCTCAGCCGCCGGCCTGGCAGAGGCCGTACGACTTCTCGGCGTGCAGCATCGACTCCAGCTCCGGGTAGCCGAGCTGCTTGTAGGTGTAGTACGCCACGGTGTACTCGACGTCGCACTTGTTGGCGGCCGAGGCGCTGGGCGCGACGGCGATGCCGCCGAGCACGGCGGTCGCGGAGACCGCGAGCACGGCGAGCGAGCGGGAGAAACGGGTCATCTGCGGCACATCCCTTCGGGGGTGTTCCTGGGGGCTGGTCGGTCTGCGCCGATTCTGGCCCGGAGGGCGACCGCCGTCCCATCCCCGGAATCTGGGATACCTCCCCGCCCCGGGCGACCGCTCAGAGCTCGGCCAGCAGCTCCCGCCCCAGCGGCCAGTCACCCAGCGCCGAATCGGAGTTGAGGTGCCCGAAGGCCCCGGCCTCGACGTACCGGGCACCCCAGGCCTCGGCGAACCGGCGGGCGCGCCCGGGGGTGACCCACGGGTCGTCGGTGCTGGCCACCACGGTGGCCGGGAACGGGAACCGGGCCAGCGGCACCGGTCCGAAGCTCCGCAGCTCGGGGATCTCGACGTCGTCGATGTCGGCGGGCGCGACCAGCAGGGCGCCGCGCACGCCGGCCATCCGCGCGGCCGGGGCGCCGGCCACCCAGCGGGCCACCGCCACGCAGCCGAGGCTGTGCGCGACCAGGACCACCGGTCCGTCGGCCGCCGCCGCGGCGACCGCCGCGTCCACGCGCGCGACCCAGGAGTCCGGCTCGGGGTGGTCCCAGTCCTCCTGCCGCACCCGGACGAACGCCGCCGGGTCGGCGGCCTCCCAGTGGCTCTGCCAGTGGGCCGGTCCGGAGTTCTGGTAGCCGGGCAGGACGAGGTAGGTGGTGCGGTCCGACATCGGTACGGACTCCTCCAGGACGTTGGCGCGGTCACTCGGGCAGCAGGAGTTTAGGCGCAAGTCCCTGCGGGGGGCGCGCGCGGTCCATGGGAGGCGTGCGGGGGCGCGCACGGGTGGCCGGGTGCCCGGTGCGCCCCGTTGCGCCGGTGGGCCGGGTGCGGAAGCTTGGTCCCGGCCCGTCCCGGATCCCACCGATCCGGGCCCGCACCATGTCTGACGATCGATCGATTCGGAGGGATGTCGGCGATGGCATCGAAGATCCTGCTCGTCACCGGGGACGCCGCGGAGTCGCTGGAGGTGTTCTACCCGTACCAGCGGTTGCGCGAGGAGGGGTACCAGGTCGACATCGCGGCGCCGTCGCGCAAGCGGCTCCAGTTCGTGGTGCACGACTTCGTCGACGGGTACGACACCTACACCGAGAAGCCCGGGTACACCTGGCCCGCCGACCTCGCGTTCGCCGAGGTCGACCCGGCCGAGTACGTCGCACTGGTGATCCCCGGCGGTCGCGCGCCCGAGTACCTGCGCAACGACCCGGACGTGCAGCGCATCGTCCGGCACTTCTTCGAGGGCGAGAAGCCGGTCGCGCAGATCTGCCACGGCCCGCTGGTGTCGGCCGCCGCGGGGGTGCTCGGCGGGCGGACCAGCGCCGCCTACCCGGCCCTGGAGCCGGACGTGAAGGCGGCCGGCGCGACGTACGTGGACGGCGAGGCGGTGGTCGACGGCGTGCTGGTCTCGGCGCGCGCCTGGCCCGACCACCCGGCCTGGCTGCGGGCGTTCATCGAGGTCCTCCGGGTCAAGGCCCCTGCCGCCTGACCTCGGGCTCCGGGGGTGTCTCCGACCCGGGTCGGAGACACCCCCCGAGGGCCGTCAGGGAGCGCCCCGGACCTGAGGAGGAGCGGCGCGCGTCCGAGGATCGCACCTGCGGCGGAGCGGGTCCGGACCAGGGTCTGACGAACTCCGCCCCACCTGCCTGTCAGAGTGTCAGCTGCCGCAAGGGGCAGGGGTGTTGTGCGCACCCGAAGGCACGGGCTGGGGAGGGCGCATGGGTGGGACGGGACGCGGGGGCGGGACGAGGCATCGGCGGTACGGCACGGCCGTGCGCGTCGTGGCAGTCGCGCTGGCCGGCGCGGGCCTGGTGGGCGTGGTCGCCCCCACGGCCGGCGCCCTGGGCGCGAGCAAGCCGACCGAGGTGGTGACGGTGACGGGAACGCAGGACGGCGGGGGCGCGCCTCGGGGTGTCGACGCCCGGGTCCTGGACGCCGCCGTGCGCGGCATGGTCGACCCCGGCGGGGCCTCGGCCACGCTGGCCCGGGTGAGCGAACGCGGTCGCACCGTGTGGAAGGGCGCGGCCGGCACCGCCGACTTCACCACGGGCGCCCCGGCCTCCACCGACGGACTGTTCCGGATCGGCAGCGTGACCAAGACCTTCGTCTCCACCGTCGTCCTCCAACTGGTCGCCGAGGGGCGGCTCGGCCTGGACGATCCGGTGGAGAGCCTGCTGCCGGGCGCGGTGCCGAACGGCCGGAACATCACCCTCCGCCAGCTGCTCAACCACACCAGCGGCCTGTTCAACTACACCGAGGACCCGTCCTTCGCCTTCGAGGAGGACCCGGCCGGGATCCGGCGCTGGCTGGACGTCGACCGTTGGACGCGCTACACGCCGCAGCAGCTGGTCGCCCTGGCCAACGCCCACCCGCCGTACTTCGAGCCGGGCCGGGGCTGGCACTACTCCAACACCAACTACATCGTGGTCGGGCAGATCATCGAGCGGGTCACCGGGCACAGCTGGGAGCAGGAGGTGGACCGCCGGATCATCCGCCGGCTGGGCCTGACCCGTACCTCCATGCCGACCCACTCGACGACGATCCCCGGCCCGCACGCGCACGGCTACTACAAGCTGCCGGCCGGGCCGGCCGACACCACCGAGCTCGACCCGAGCATGGCGGGCGCGGCCGGCGCCGGGATCTCGACCACCGCCGACCTCACCACCTTCGTCACCGCCCTGATGGGTGGGCGGCTGCTGCCGCGCCCGCTGCTCGCGGAGATGACGACGGTCGCCCCGCAGAGCGGCGAGACCGAGTACGGCCTCGGCATCCATCGGATGCGGACGCCCTGCGGGCCGGTCTGGGGCCACGGGGGCGGCATCCCCGGCTACAACACCTTCATGTACGCCGACGGTGACCTCCGTCGGGAGTTCGTGGCCTCGGTGAACGCGTTCGACGTCGCGGACCTCCCGGCCACCAACGCCGCGTTCGAGACCCTGCTCAACACCGGCACCTGCGGCGGCCCGCCGCCCGCCACCACCCCGGCCCCGGCCGCGCCCACCGTCTCGCTGCCCGCCCCGGCCGGTCCCGCCGCCCTCCGGCCCGCCGCCGACCCGGCAGGCTGACGGCCCGGGCCGTCAGCCTGGCTCAGCGGCGGGTCGTGGTCTCCGCGCCGATCCGGCCCTCCGGAGCCGGCGCGGAGCCGACCCCGACCCCGGTCCCGGTCCCGGCCCCGGCCACGACCAGGGTCGGCGCCGATGCCCGGGCCGCGGCCGACGGGCGTCGCCGGTCGACGGCCCAGGAGGCCACCGCGATCACCGCGCCCGCGGTCGCCAGACCCGCGCCGACCAGCGTCGGCGAGGTCCAGCCCAGCCCGGCGTCCAGCGCCAGCCCGCCGAAGTACGCGCCCTGCGCATTGGCCAGGTTGAACGCGCCCTGCACCGTCGCCGAGGCCAGCGTCGGCGCGGCGGACGCCTTCTGCAGCACCAGCGTCTGCACGGCGGGCACGATCGCGAACCCGAACAGCCCCACCAGCAGCACCGTCACCGCCGCCGACCACTCGGCCCGCGCGGTGACGGCGAACAGCGCCAGCACGGCGGCGACCAGCAGGAACGAGGCGCAGACCGTCGGTCGCAGCGCGCGGTCGGCCGCGTAGCCGCCGAGCACGTTGCCGATGGTCATCCCCACCCCGAACAGCGACAGCACCAGCGTCACCGAGCCGGTGCCGAAGCCGGACACCTCGGTGAGCAGCGGGGTGATGTACGAGTAGCAGGCGAAGAAGCCGCCGCAGCCGACGACCACCATGGCCAGCGCCAGCCAGAGTTGTCCGCTGCGGAACGCGCCCAGCTCGTGCCGCAGGCCCGCCTGCGCGGGGGAGGGCAGCGCCGGGACGAGCCGGGCGATCGCCAGCGCCCCGGCCGCGCCGATCGCGACCACCACCAGCATGGTCGCCCGCCACCCCAGGTGCTGGCCGAGCAGGGTCGCGGCCGGCACCCCGACGACGTTGGCGAGGGTCAGGCCGGAGAACATCACCGCGACCGCCCGGGCCCGCTTGTCCGGCGTGACGAGTTCGGCCGCCGCGACCGCCCCGGCGCCGAAGAACGCGCCGTGCGGCAGCCCGGTGATCAGCCGGGCGGCGGCCAGCGTCCAGAAGTCGGGGGCGATCGCGCAGAGCAGGTTCCCGAAGGCGAAGAACCCGGCCAGGGCGATCAGCACCGCCTTCCGGGGCCGTCCGGCGGCGAGCGCGGTGAGCAGCGGCGCCCCGATCACCACGCCCAGGGCGTAGGCCGAGATCAGCCAGCCGGCCTGCGGGATCGAGACGTCCAGACTGTCCGCCACCTGGGGGAGCAGCCCCATGACGGCGAACTCGGTGGTTCCGATGGCGAAGGCGGTGACGGCCAGGGCGACCAGCGCGAGAGGCAAGGGGGTACTCCGGACCGAAAGGTAAGAAACGGGATTGTCAGGCCCAAATCCTAATCCGTCCGGATGACGGCGCCGTGTGGTGCGTACGACGGTCCGGTGACGGACGGGGGTCGCCCCCCGGGCGTCGGCGCGCGAGACTGGTGGCATGTGCCGCAGTATCAAGACGCTGAGACCACCCGTGACGCCCGACGCCACCGAGGAGGACTACCGCGCGGCCGCGCTCCAGTACGTGCGGAAGGTGTCCGGCTTCCGGGCCCCGGCCGCGCACAACCGCGAGGCCTTCGACCGGGCCGTGGACGCCGTCGCCGAGGCCACCTCGCGACTGCTCGGCGAGCTGGAGGTCCGCGGCGCCCCCGCCCACCCGGCCCGGGCCACCGCCTGAGGACGGTCCGCCTGAGGACGGACCGCCCGAGGACGGTCCGCCGAGAACGGACTGTGAGCACCGGCACGTGGAACCGTGCGCACCGGCACGTCGAACAGGGACCAGGAGGTCGGTGATGAGCCCCGTCACCCGTTACGCACTCACCTTCCCGGGCACCCCCGGTACCCAGGCCCCGCAGGACGTGGTCGTGGTCGAGCGCACCAGCGCCACCGGGCCCGGCGGCCATCCCGTGTACGAGGACCCCAGCGGGATCGTCCGGGCCGAGATCAGCGACGCGGGGGAGGTCCGGATGCTCGCCACCGGCGGCCACCAGAGCCCGCACCTCCCGGTCCACGCCCAGCCACTGCCCTGACCCCACCCGCTCCGGCCGCCCGCTCCGGGGGCGCACCGTCACACCCCGGAGTGGCCGGATCGCGCCGGACCCCGTGACGCCGCCGCGCCCCGTCGGGCAGACTCCCGGGATGACCACAGCGCGCTGGCAGGGCACGATCGTCGCCGAGAGCGAGGACACCGTCGTCGTCGAGGGCAACCACTACTTTCCGGTCGACTCCGTCCGCCCGGAGTACCTGCACCCGTCCGACACCACCACGGTGTGTGGTTGGAAGGGCACCGCCGAGTACTACTCCCTGGACGTCGACGGGCGGACCAACCCGGACGCGGCCTGGTACTACGCCGACCCCGAGCCCGCGGCGGAGCACATCCGCGGCCGGGTGGCGTTCTGGCGGGGCGTCGAGATCACCGACTGACAGGGGGACGGCCGCAGCGCGATCCTGGGCCGTCGGGACGACGCCGTGGCCGTCCTGTCGCAGGACCGGGACACCCCCGGAGCGTACCGCCGCGCCCCGCCGGGTACGGCCTCAGCATGGCAATCTTCAGGAAGCCGGGACGCTCCGGGCAGCCCGCGCCCACCCCGGACGACGTCGCCGACGAGTTGGCCGGCCTGGTCGAGGAACTCGAACCGGCCGCCCCCGGGGCGCCCGCCGAGGGCGCCGGGGGCGTCGCCGAGTACCGCGCGGACACCGAGCGCGGTCGGCGGCGCGGCGCCCAGCTGGTCACCGACATCGCCCGCCGGCTCGGCAGCGGCGGCCGGGCGGCGGCCAAGGGCGCCGCGTTCGGCGGCCGGGCGCTGGCCGAGCAGTTGCTGCAGGCCGCCCCGCGGATCCCCGTCCGCGACCTCGCCACCCTGCGCGCCCAGCACCCCGGCGCCACCGACCCGGAACAGCTCGCCGACCTGCTGGTCACCGGCGCGGGCCGGGCCTCCAGCGCGCTGGGCGCGGGCGTCGGCGCCGCCGCGATGCTCCCGGTGCCGCCCGCGATGCCGCTGGAGATCGCCGCCGAGACGCTCGCCGTGGCGGCCGTCGAGATCAAGCTGATCGCCGAGCTGCACGAGGTCTACGGCCTCCCCGCCTACGGGAGCACCACCCAGAAGGCCGGCGCCTACGTCACCGCCTGGGCCAACCGGCGCGGCATCGACGGCTCGCTGCTCGCCAAACCGGCCGGACTGGCGGCGATGGCGCTCGGCGGCGAGGTGCGCCAGCAGGTCCGCCGCCGGCTCACCCGCAGCTCGCTGCGCCGGCTGCCGTCGCTGACCCCGCTGCTGGTCGGCGCGGGCATCGGGGCCACGGTGAACCTGCGCGACACCCGCAGGGTGGCCCGCGAGGTCCGCGCGGACCTGCGGGGCCGCCGCCCGGTCGACCCCGGGTACTGGGCCGCCGCCGCCCCGGTTTCGGGACCGGCCGAGGGAGGACCGAGGCTCACCAAGGGGTCGGCGGGGTCCAGGGCGGAACCGGACGACCGGCCGTGAGGCGTGCGTGAGGTGTGCGTGAGGCGGCTGTGCGGCGGTACTGACCGACCCCGGGCGGGCTCGGTCAGTACCGCCGCACAGCCGATGGGCCGGTCAGCCGGTCAGCCGGTCAGCCGGTCGGGGCCGGCGGGGCCCCGGAGCCGCGCCCGGTCTTGACCGCGTTCACCATCGCCTGGTGGACGGCCCGCGCGGTGGTCTCGTCGGCCGCCGGGACGGGGCTGCCGGCCACCGAGTACCAGTCCAGCGCCCCGGTGTACTGGACGGTGAGCCGCGCCTCGCCGTCCACCCAGGTGGTGTGCACGGTGAGGTCGCCCGAGATCGGGCCGACCTCGACGGTGGTCACCCCGCCCGGTCCACTGATGATCGACTGCGTGGTCCAGGTGGCCCACGAGGCCCGGGGGTCCACCGGCGGCTCCACCGGCCCCGTCGGTCGCTGCCCCGTCGGTCGCTGCGCCGCCGTGCCCTGCTGCTGTTCGGTCATGCGCCCATCCTCTCCGGCCGGTCCGCCGCCGTGCGGGCGGCGACACCGGCGGTCGCGGAGGCCGCCCAGGGGTCGGGCGGCCTCGTGGCAACTCGTCGGTTCGAGCGGATCAGCTGCTCGCCCCCGGTTCATCCTGGGGTTCGCCCTCCGCCTGTGAGGTGTCCTGCGCGTGCAGGTTCTGCATCGAGGTGATGCCCTCCTCCGGGTCGGCCGCGCGGACGTCCTCGTCCTGGTCGACGCTCACCTCGGAGCGTGCGCTCATGTCGGTCATCGCGGGCTCCGTCTCCTCGGCCGGCCGGGGCGTCCGGGCCCGCTGCGGTACGCCGTGGTGCCGGGCGGCCGCCGGTCCGGTTTCTGTCTCGCACCTCCAGCCTGCCCCCGCGCCCCCGCGAGGGCCAACCGGACCGGCGTCCCGATGGTCCGCGGGCCACCGGGACGCCGGTCCACCGAGCCGGGTCAGCCGGTCCGAGCCGTGTCCGGCGGCCCGCGTCCGCCCGTCCGCGCCCGGCCGCCCGCGGGCGGTCACCAGGCGACCGGCAGCTCCCTCAGCCCGTAGATCAGCGCCTCGCTGCGGAACTCCAGCTCCTCCTCCGGCACCGCGAGCCGCAGCCCCGGCAGCCGCCGGAACAGCGTGGCCAGCGCGATCTGCAGCTCCGCCCGGGCCAGCGGCTGCCCCAGGCACTGGTGCACGCCGAAGCCGAAGGCCATGTGCCGGCGCGCCTCGCGGTCGAGGTCGACCTCGTCGACGCCCAGGTGGCCCTCGGTGCCGAAGAGCTCGTCGTCCCGGTTGGCGGTCGACAGCATCGCCATCACGCCGTCCCCGGCCCGGATCAGCGTGCCGCCGAGCTCGACGTCCTCCAGCGCCTGCCGGGGAACCCCGGTGTGCACGATGGTGAGCAGCCGCAGCAACTCCTCCACTGCCCCGGGCACCGCCGCCGGGTCGGCCAGCCGGGCGGCCTGCTCCGGGTGGCGCAGCAGCAGCGCGGTGGAGAGTCCGATCATGTTGGCGGTGGTCTCGTGCCCGGCGACCAGCAGCAGCACGCCGGTCGAGGCGATCTCGCGCGGGGAGAGGTCCTCGCGGGTCACCAGCCGGCTGAGGATGTCGTCCCCCGGCTCGGTCCGCTTGAGTTCGGCGAGCCGGGCCAGGTAGTCCAGCAGGTCCTCCTGCGCCCGGGTCACCACCCGGTCGTCGGCCTCGATGTCCAGCATCAGCCGGCTGTTCGCCTGGAACTCCTCCCGGTCCTCGTACGGGACGCCCAGCAGCAGGCAGATCACCAGGGAGGGCACCGGCAGGGCGAAGTCGGCGACCAGGTCGGCGGGCCCGTTCGGGCCGCCCCGGGCGGTCATCCGGTCGAGCGCCTCGTCCACGATCCGCTGGATGCCGGGGCGCATCTCCTCCACCCGCTTGACCAGGAAGTCCCCGGTGACCATGCGGCGCAGCCGGGCGTGCTCGGGGTCGTCGAGGCGGATGAAGGAGGGGTTGGCGGCGACGAGTTCGCGTCGGCCCTCGGTCAGGAAGGGGAACGCGGGCCGGCGGGCGTCCGCGCTGAACCGGTGGTCCGAGAGCACCGTACGGACCTCCTGGTAGCCGGTCACCAGCCAGCAGGGGCTGCCGTCGGGGAGTTCCGCGCGGGTGACCGGGCCGGTGCTCGCGGCCTCGGTGTAGGCGGGCGGCGGCGCGTACGGGCAGGCCGTGTCGTGCCGGGCGGGGATCAGGGTGACGGGGGCGGTGGGTGTGCTCAAGGTGGTCTCCTCGCGTGACAGGTGGGGCTGTGGGCCCGTGGCAGGCGGTGGGAGACGGCGGGCGGTCGCTAGGGCCGGACAGGCCCTAGGTGGCGGAGCCGGCCCCGTCGTCCTCGGTGACGGTGATCGCGCCGCCCGGGCAGAGCTCGGCGGCGAGCCGCACCTCGGCGAACCGTGGTGCGGGTACGGCGGTCAGGCGGACTCTCACCAGACCGT
Organism: Kitasatospora misakiensis; assembly: GCF_042656005.1. Classification (NCBI taxonomy): domain Bacteria; kingdom Bacillati; phylum Actinomycetota; class Actinomycetes; order Kitasatosporales; family Streptomycetaceae; genus Kitasatospora; species Kitasatospora misakiensis. Next base: position 284,192 of record NZ_JBHSOF010000001.1, read on the forward strand.
CCTGGTCGTCCTGTTCGAAGATCTCCGGCACGGTCATGACGCACTGGCCGGAACTGCAGCAGCGGTCCCGTTCGACGTTCACGTGCATGTCGGGCAAACCTCTCTGGTGTGGCACCGGATCGCCCGGGCCGTGCCGCCCCCGCTTTCGTCGTCAAACTAACCCCGGATCCCGTCGCACACGAAGAGAGCACGGCCGTCCGGCGCAGAATGGCCGATTTGCCTCCGGTCGTGAACGAGTGTGAGGAAAAAGAAGTTTGATCACTCGTCAGACGGGATGTCCGGTCCGGCTGCGGGTGCGACCGGCCCGTCCGGTCCGACCGCCGGTGCGAGCCCCTCCGCCGCCGCGATCTCCCGGACGGTCCCGACGGTGTCGGCCTCCGCCGCGCTCTTGTCGGGCCGGTAGCGCACCACCCGGGCGAACCGCAGCGCCAGCCCGGCCGGGTAGCGGGGGCTGCGCTGGAGCCCGTCGAAGGCGATCTCCACGACCAGATCGGGCCGCACCCGCACCGTCCAGGCGTCCCGGTCGACCTCGCGGGCCAGCAGCGCCTCGGTCTGCCGGGCCAGGGTCTCGTCGGTGAGCCCCTTGAAGGTCTTGCCGAGCATCACCCAGGGGCCGAGGCCCGGCTCGCCGCCCGACCGCGCGCCCAGGTGCAGGTTGCTCAGGAAGCCGGTCCGCCGGCCGCTGCCCCACTCGGCGGCCAGCACCACCAGGTCCAGGGTGTGCCGGGGCTTCACCTTGATCCAGCCCGCGCCGCGCCGCCCGGCCCGGTAGCCGGCCGCCGGGTCCTTCAGCAGCACGCCCTCGTGGCCGCGCGCGAGGGTCTCCCGGAAGAACGCGAGGGCCTCCTCCCGGTCCCCGGTCTCGGTGCGGGCCACCCGCAGCCCGGCCGGGACGGCCTCGGCCAGCGCGGCCCAGCGGTCCCGTCCTGGCCGGTCCACCAGGTCCTCGCCGTCCCGGTGCAGCAGGTCGAAGAAGTGCGCGCTGAGCGGGACTTCGGCGCGCAGCAGCTCCGGGTCCCGGCGGGCCGCCGTCCGGGCGGCGGTCTCCTGGAAGGGGCGCGGCCGGCCGTCCGGACCGAGGGCGATCGCCTCGCCGTCCAGCACCGCCGACCGCACCGGCAGCGCCAGCGAGGCCTCCACCACCTCGGGCACCCGGGCGGTGATGTCGTCCAGCGACCGGGTGAAGACCCCGACGTCCCGGCCGTCCCGGTGCACCTGGACCCGGATCCCGTCCAGCTTCCACTCCAGCGCCACCGGCCCGGGGAAGCGCTCCAGCGCCGTGCCGACGTCCGGTGCCGACGCCGCCAGCATCGGCCGCACCGGCCGGCCCACCTCCAGCCGGAAGGCGGCCAGCGCCGGCTCCCCGGCGGTCAGCGCGGCCGAGGCCACCGCCCGCGCCGAGCCGCGGAACATCAGCGCCCGCCGCACCGTCGCCGCCGGCACCCCGGCGGCCCGGGCGACGGCGTCGGCGACCACCGCGTCCAGGGCACCCTGGCGCAGATCGCCGACCAGGACGGCGCGCAGGAAGGCCTGTTCGACGTCGGTGGCCCGGCCGAACAGTCCGGCCAGCAGCCGGTGCCGCTCCGCCCGGGCGCCCGCCCCGTGCACGGCGGCGATCGCCTCCAGCACCTGCTCCGTCTCGCGCACCCCCAGCACCGGCTCGGCGGCGGGCGGCGGGAGCTCGCGCAGGGCGGCCGGGCCGAGGCCGGTGCGCAGCCGCTGCGACTCGCCCGAGAGCAGCGCGACGGCCGAGGGCGCCTCGTCCGGACCGAGTGCGCGCAGACAGTCGGCGAGCAGCTCGGTCTTGGCCCGGCGGCCGGGCTCGGCCGCCACGGCGCGCGAGGTCTGGGCCAGGCGGCGGAGCAGCATCGAGGGCCTCCTCGGGAGGGGCGGTGGGGCGGGCAGGGGGCGGGCGTCCAGGATCGGCGATGCGGGCCGCCCGCGCGCGGGGACGACCGGCCGCCGGCGCGGGGCGGCGACTGCCGCTCCGTAGCAAAGCGGTCGTGTTCTTGGCCGTCCTGTCGATCGGCGCGGATCCGACGGGCCGTCATGCTGTCCGGCGTCCACCCGTGCACGCACGGTACCGACCCCCCACCCACGAGGAGCCTCCCCATGAGCCCGACCAGCAGCGCGCCGACCGCCGACCGGTGGACCGTGGACGCGCCCACCGGCGACGACTTCGCCGCCTGGCGGGAGCTGTTCCGCGACTACTGCGCGTTCTACCGGGTGCCGATGCCCGACGGGAAGGCCGAGCTGGTCTGGTCCTGGCTCACCGATCCGGCCCACGAACTGGACGGCCTGCTGGTCCGCGACACCGACGGCACCCCGGTCGGCCTGGCCCACTACCGCCCCTTCGTCCGTCCGCTGCACGGCGCGGTCGCCGGCTTCCTCGACGACCTGTTCGTCACCCCCGCCGCCCGCGGCACGGGAGCGGTGGACCTGCTGCTCGCCCGGCTGCGCGAGATCGCCGCCGAGCGCGGCTGGAACACCGTCCGCTGGATCACCGCCGACGACAACCACCGGGCCCGCAGCAAGTACGACCAGGTCGCCACCCGCACCATGTTCGTCACCTACGACATGCCCCCGGTCGGCGCCTGACCGGCCAGCGGGGTCGGACGGCGGGATCGGCCGGCGGGGTCGGACGGGGCCCGGTCGGTCGGGCCTACCGGGTCGGCCGGCGATGCGGCATCATGGCCCACCGCCGCCCCGCCGGTGCACCGGTTCGTTCGGAAATCAGTTCGTGCTTTTCTGTTATCCGCCCACCGCCCCGTGGTCTCCCAGGTGTCGGCGGTCGTCCGACGGCTCCACCGGATCGAACACAGGAAGCGTGCGCAGGTGAACAGCGAAGACCGGACCAGCATCCTCCCCGCGACCGGGCGCCCCACCGGCGCCGGCGGGCGCGGCGCGCGCCGCGCCGCCGAACGGCGGCGGGGCCAGGGCCGACGCCGTCGGCGCGGAATGGTGCCGGTGGTGGCCGTGGTCGCGGCCGTCGCCGGGACGGGCGTGATCGCCGCGGTGACCGGCGCCGGGTACGCGGTGTACCGGGGCGAGGAGGGCAGCGACAGCGGGGCGCGGGCGGCGGCCTACGCGCCGCTGGTCGCCGCCGAGGCCGGCGACCTGAACGGCATCCAGGTGCCGGGCGCGGGCGGCGAGCCGGCACCCGACCCCGCCGCGACCGACCAGGCCCGCGCGGCCACGACCACCCCCGCGCCCACCACCGCCCCGGCGACGCCGTCGGCCTCGGCCGGGACTCCGGGCCGGAGCGCCTCCACCGCGCCGACCACCGCCTCCGGCAGCCCGCGCAACCCGGCCGCGAGCCCGAGCGCCGGCACCACCGGCGACAGCACGGCCGGCGCTCCCGACCCGGGGAAGCCGACCACCCCGGCCGCGACCTCCTCCGCCACCACCGCCAAGCCCTCGACGACCGCCCCGCGTCCGACGGCCACCACCGCCCCGGGCGGCTCGTCGAACAGCTCTTTCGCCCAGCAGGTGGTGGACCTGGTCAACAACCAGCGCTCGCAGGCCGGCTGCTCCCCGCTCAGCATGGACTCCAAGCTGACCACCGCCGCCCAGGCCCACAGCGACGACATGGCCAACCGCAACTACTTCGACCACGCCAGCCCCGAGGGCTACCACGCCGACCACCGCATCGAGGCGGCCGGCTACCGCTGGAGCGCCTGGGGCGAGAACATCGCGCGCGGGCAGAAGGATCCGGCGGCGGTGATGGAGTCCTGGATGAACAGCCCCGGCCACCGCGCCAACATCCTCAACTGCTCCTTCAAGCAGATCGGCGTCGGCGTCCGGACCGGTTCGGGCGGCCCCTGGTGGACGCAGGTCTTCGCCTCGCCGTCCTGACTACCTTCCTGACCACTGTCCCCGCACTGTCACGACTGCCCTGCTGACCGCTTTCCCGCATCGCCTTCCTGATCGCGTCACCGCCCCGGCCGGGTCGACGGAGGCCGTTCGGACCCGCACGGGCCCGGCCGGCGGCTCCGTCGTCCGCCAATTTTCCGAATCCGCGCGAATTGTTGTTATCTGAGCACTCCCCACAGGTCTCCGAGGAGGCAGCGGCGGACGGACGACAGCTGGACGGAGTGCGGACCCATGAACGTTGACGTGCAGAGCAGGACCGGGACGACCCTCGTGCGCGCGGCACAGGCGGGCGACCCGCAGGCGCGCGAGGCGCTGGTCGCGGCCTGGTTCCCGCTCGTCTACAACGTCGCCGGCCGGGCGCTGAACGGCCATGCCGACGTGGACGACATCGCGCAGGAGACCATGATCCGGGCCCTCGACGGCCTGGAGGGGCTGCGCGACCCGGGGGCGTTCCGGTCCTGGCTGGTCGCGATCACCATGAACCAGGTCCGCAGCCGGTCGACCGGCCAGCAGCAGGCGGCCGTCGGCGGCCTGGACGAGACCTGGGAGATGGCCGACCCGCGCGCGGACTTCACCGACCTGACCATCCTCCGGCTGGGCCTCTCCGGCCAGCGCCGGGAGGTCGCCGAGGCCACCCGCTGGCTGGACCCGGACGACCAGGAACTGCTCGCGCTCTGGTGGCTGGAGGCCTCCGGCGAACTCACCCGCGCCGAGCTCGCCGAGGCGCTCGACCTGACGCCGCAGCACACCGCGGTCCGGGTCCAGCGGATGAAGAAGCAGTTGGAGGCCGGCCGGGTGGTGGTCCGGGCGCTCACCGCCTACCCGGCCTGCCCGGGGCTGGGTGAGGTGACGACGGGCTGGGACGGCACACCGAACTCGGTCTGGCGCAAGCGCATAGCCCGGCACGTCCGCAGCTGCGTGTCCTGCGACGGGCTGGGGCGCGACCTCTTCCCGGCCGAGGGGCTGCTGGCCGGGCTGGCGCTGGTGCCCGTGCCGATGGACTCCCCGAGCGCGCTCGCTTTCCAGGCCGCGGGCGCCACGGCCGACGGATCGTCCGGCGCCGCGACGTCCGGCGGAAGCGGTGGCGGCGCCTCTGGCGGCACCCCGCCCACCGACCCGGCCGGCGGCTGGGCCCTCCGTAAGACCGTACTGGCGGGCGGGACGGCGGCGGTGCTCGCGGCGGCGACGCTGGCGATGGTCTGGCCCCAGCTCACCCAACCGGCCGGGCCTGCACCCGAACCGACCACTCCGGCCACCGCCCTGGACGCCACCCTGCCGCAGTCCGCCGCGCCGACACCGGCGGCCGAACCGCCCGCGCCCAGCCCGACGGCCACCACCCCGCCCGCGCCGAGCAGCCCGGCGGCCACCCCGACCGCGACCCCGAGCAGCAGTCGGCCGAGCACCGCCCCGCCGAGCCTGGAACGCCAGCTGGTCGACCTGGTGAACGCCGAACGGGCCCGGCGCGGCTGCGGCCCGCTGCGGATCGACCCGAAGCTGCACACGGCCGCCCAGAAGCACTCCGAGGACATGGTCGCCCGGAACTTCTTCGACCACCTGACCCCCGACGGCACCCGGGCCGACGCCCGGCTCAACGCGGTCGGCTACCGCTGGTCGCAGTGGGGCGAGAACCTCGACCGGGGGCCGAGCGCCCCGTCGACGGTCTTCTCCCGGTGGATGGACGGCGGCATCCACCAGTCGAACATGCTGGACTGCGCCTTCAAGGACGTCGGCATCGGCGTGGCCACCGGCCCGGCCGGCCTCTACTGGACCCAGGACCTGGGGGCCCCGCTCGGCTGACCGGCGCGCTCGGCCCGTCGGGTCCGACCGCCTGCCCGTCCGCGTACCGGTACGTCAGGACGGCAGGCTGACCAGACCCGGCGCCTCGCCCGTGACGTGGCCGGTCGCCTGGCCGACCACGCCGCCGGCGTCCCCGACCTGCCCCGGCAGGGCGTCCGGCGCCGCGGCGAGCGGGCCGCTCTGGAGCGGTCCGGCCAGGTCGCCCTGACCGCCGACGGCGGCCGCGTGGGCGCTGGGAGCGGTCAGGGAGGCCACGACGCCGACGGCGAGCGAGGCGACGGCGAGCATGCTGCGCTTCTTCACGCCCTGTCCAACGACGCTCGGCCACCCGGGTTACGGGGCAGGGCTCAGCCGGCCGAGGTGACCGGGCTGTTCGTGGCGGTCCCGAACAGGCGGACCGAGGCGGCGAACCGCTCCAGCATCGCGAGGGTCTCCTTCGACGGGCGCCGCGTACAGGCCGACAGGTCCACCACCTCCGCCTGCCCGGTCGGGATGATCACCTGCTGCGCGCGGAGCTGCCGGGTGCCGCCCTGGGCCGAGCACTCCCGGTCGATCGTGGTGTCCTGGAGCAGGACCGACTGGCCGATGGCCTTGGTGACCACCTCGTTGTCGCGGATCAGCCGGATCGAGACGAACACCCCGTCGTCGGCCAGCACCCCCGAGGCGGGGCACAGCGGCGCCTGCCGGCCGTCGCGGATCGGGCAGTCGGGCTCCCGGGCCAGCGGCTGGGAGGCGACGGAGCCGACGCTCTCCGGCCATCCGGGGGCGGCCAGGAGCGTGCGGTCGTACCAGGCGTCCGGGACGTCGATGATCACGCCGTCCAGCGGGGTGAACCGGGTCGGCCTGACGGGGTAGGACCCGTCCTCCGCGGTGTCCGCCGAACCGTCACCACCGGCTTCGACGCCGGGCGCGCCCTCCGGCGTGGGGCGCGCCGGGACAGCCGGTGACGTGTTGGGCAGCATGGCGGTCGGCGTGGCGGTCGGTGTGCCGGCCGGCATGTCGGCCGAGGCCCCCGGGGAGCCGGCGGGCGAAGCGGTCGGGGAACCGGCCGGCGGGATCGCGCCGAGGGCCGGTCCGGAGGCGGCGGGGCTGAGCACGATGCCGGTCGGACCGGGGGCGAGCGCCGGGGCGGCGGCCAGCACGGCCGCGGTCAGACCGACGGCCAGTCCGGCCGCGAGGGCGGCCCGCCGACGGTACCGCCGCGTCCGGGCGGCCCGCGCCAGCACGCGTTCCATCCGGTCCTCGGGCGCCGGCAGATGGGGCGCGGCCAGCTGGAGCAGGACCCGCAGTTCGTCCGCCACCTCGCGGTCCTCGTCCGCCGCACGGTTCAGGGCCGCCTCCGGGTCCCAGCCGGAGTAGTCATGCTCCGTCACGACGACCCCCGTCCAGGAGCAGCTCCCTGGCGGGGAGCTTGCCGCGCAGCGCCTGCAGGGCGCGGTGCGTCTGGCTCTTGACGGTGCCCGTGCTGCAGCCCAGCGCCTCGGCGGTGTCCTCCACACTGAGGTCCTCGAAGAACCGCAGCACCACCACCGCCCGCTGCCTGGCCGGCAGCGCCCGCACTGCGGCCACCACCACCTGGCCGGTCACCACGTCGTCGAAGGGGTCCTCGACCGTCGGCGGCTCGGGCAGCCGATCGTGCGGCAGCTCGCCCTGCCAACGGCGCCGCCACCAGGAGACGTGCGAGTTCACCAGGACCCGGCGGACGTACGCCTCGGGCCGGTCGATCGCGACCTGGTCCCAGCGCGGCCACACCTTGGCCAGCGCCGTCTGGAGCAGGTCCTCGGCCAGATACGGGTCGCCGGTCAGCAGCCAGGCCATCCGGAGCAGCCGGGGGCTGCGGGCGGCGACGAACTCCTCGAAGTCCGGTCTCGCATCGCTCATCCCGCCGCCCCTGCCATGCCGCTCCCGCTGCCGTGTCCGTTACCCGCGCCGCCAGGTCAGTGGCGGCGGTCCTGCCGGTCGGCCGTGGCCGCCGGGTCCTCACTCTCGTTCTCACGGCTGCTGAACGCGCTGAGGTTCGCCCCTGGTTGCCTGGCCGACCGGCCAATTTTCCCGGGTGGCCCGGTTCGGGCCCTCGGCGGGGTCGCCCGGGGCGCTGCGCGACGGCGGTCCGGGCCGGAGGAAGGGGCGGGCGGGGGTGCGGGCGACGGGGTGGGCACGGGTCGGCCGCGAACGTTGGACGGCCCGCGAGCCGGCCGGGACTGGGCCGGGCGGCGGGCGGGCCGTGGTCACCACGATCCGCTCGCCACCGGCACCCGCCAAGGGCGCGCGGAGGGCGCCCGGGCGCACCGGCCGGGCGCGCCGGGTGCGGCCGGTTCACCGCCCCCGCGCCGTCCCGCCCCGCGCCTCCCCGGCCCCGGCCCGTCCCTGGCCCGTCCGCGTACGTCCCCGTACGTCCCCGGCCCGTCCCCGCCGCTGCGGCACGTCCGCCGTCAGAGCGTCCCCGACCCGTGCGGCGCACCTCCCGTCCGCCGTGCGGCGCCCGGGTCGACCGGGTCCACCGTCCAGTCGGGGTGCCCCGGCATCGGCGGGGTCCGCTCGCCGTAGAGCCACTCGCGCAGGAAACCGCTCAGCGGCTGCCCGGAGACCTCGTCCGCCGTGCGCAGGAAGTCCGCGGTGGTGGCGGTGTCGTGGCGGTGGCGCCGCAGGAAGGCCTGCTCGATCCGGTCGAACACCTCGGGCCCGACCCGCTCCCGCAGCGCGAACAGCACCAGAGCGCCGCCGGTGTACCGCTGGCTGTCGAACAGCGTCGCGGCGGTCGGCGCGGCCACCGGGCCGGAGTCGTGACGCCACTGGTCGCCCTTGGCGTAGACGCTCCGCATCCGGTCGGCGAGGGTGGTGAAGCCGCCGGAGTCCGGCCAGCCGCGCTCGTAGCGGTACATCAGCCCGTAGAGGTCGGCATGGCCCTCGTTCAGCCAGAGGTCGGCCCACGTCCCCGGGGTGACGCTGTTGCCGAACCACGAGTGCACCAGCTCGTGCATCATGTGCGAACCGATCTGCCGCTCCGGCTGGCGCAGGAAGTTCGGCTTGTAGAGCGTGAGCGTCTGCGTCTCCAGCCCGGTGAAGTCGAACGCCGCCGGGTCGTCGGTGTCGGCGGGCAGCAGCCCGTACGTCTCGAACGGGAACGGCCCGAGGTGCCGCTCGACCCAGGCCAGCTGGTCCGGCGTCAGGGCGAGCGCCGGCTCCAGGTCGGCGGCCCGCGCGGTGGGCACGACGTCGCGCAGCGGCAGCCCGTCGTGGCTCCGGCGCTCGCGGACGGTGTAGCGGCCCACCGAGGCCTGGAGCAGCTCGGTCGCCATCGGCTCGCGCGAGGTGTACCGCCGGGTGGTGGTGCCGTCGGGGTGCGGCTCGGTGGCGGTGAGCAGACCGTTGGCCACGCCGTACAGCTCGTCCGGCGCGGTGACGGAGACGGTGAAGCGGGCCTTGTCGCCCGGCCGGTCGTTGCACGGGAAGACGGTGTGCGCGCCGTCCGGCTGGCCGGCCACCGCGAAGCCGTCGGGCGTCACCACCCAGCCGGTGTGCGGCAGCGCGGCCCGCGGATCGGCGGTGTACGCGACCTCCACCTTCAGGGCGGCGCCCGCCCGGACGGGCCGCGCCGGAACCACGGTCAGCTTCTCGTCGTGCGCCCGGAAGCCGGCCGGGCGCCCGTCGACCCGCACGGAGTGGACGTCCAGACCGAGGGCGTCCAGCTCCAGGCTCGCCAGCGCGGTGCGCGCGCGGGCGGTCATCACCATGGTGGCGTCGACCGTCCTGGTCGCGGGGCGGTAGGTGAACGCGAGGTCGTAGGAGCGCGCGTCGTAGTCGGTGGTGCCGAGCGCGGGGTACACCGGATCGCCGGTGCCCGGCGGCCGGGCGTCCATGGCCGGCGGGCTCTCCTCGGGGGTGTCCGCGGCCGCCGGGGCCAGGCCGAGCGGGAGCGCCGCGAGCGCGAGCGTGGCGGCGAGGACGGAACGGTGCCAGGACAAGGTGATCACCTCTCTCAGGTCGGACGGTCCCGCGCCCCGGTCCGGGCGGGGCCCGTTCCGGTGAGCGATCTTCCGGGCACGGACCGTAGCAGAGGGCTCCGACAATCCGCCGCCCCCACTGCCCTGACCTGCGAAGATCGCCTCTGGACCCGGGCCGCGGGGACCGGGGCGACACGCGGCCGTCCCCCGGACGGACCACCGTGGTGGCCGAGCGGCTGCGCGGTGTCATACCTTCGAAGAGCCCCACCCCCTGACGGGTGGGGCCACGGCCGTCGGAGAACCTGGCCAGGTCCGGCGGCCGTACTCATGCCCGCGTGCGGACGCCCGCACGCCTCTGCCCGGCCCCGTGCACGCCGTCCCCGGGGGTCCGGGCCACCTCGTAGGCTGGGCAGCCGTGCCGGCCGCCCGCAGCCCCGCCGGCGCACCGGACCGGCAGGAGCAGCCCCGTGACCAGCCCGCACTTCGTGGTGATCGGCGAGTGCGTCGCCGACGTCGTCCGCACCGACGGCGGACCCGATGCCGTCCACCCCGGCGGCAGCCCGGCCAACGTCGCGTACGGGCTGGCCCGGCTGGGCGAGCCGGTCACGCTGCTCACCCAGCTCGCCGAGGACCCGTACGGCCGGCTGATCCGCGCGCACCTGGAGTCGGCCGGCGTCGCCGTCCGGTCCGAGCAGCCGGCGGACGGCACCCCGCGCACCCCCTCCGCGGTCGTCCGGCTGGACGGGCAGGGGCTGGCGCACTACACCTTCGACATCGGCTGGACCCTGCCGGTCGTGGATCTGCCTCTTACGCCGGGGCACCTGCACATCGGCTCGATCGCGGCCGTCACCGAGCCCGGGGCGGCGGCGGTGCTCGCCCTGGTCGAACGGTGGCGCGGCCGGGCCGCCGTGAGCTACGACCCGAACGTGCGGCCCGCGCTGATGGGCGAGCACGCCGGGGCCGTCCGCCGGGTCGAACGCTGTGTGGCGCTGAGTGACCTGGTCAAGGCCAGCGACGAGGATCTCGCCTGGCTCTACCCCGGCCGCACCCCGGAGGAGGTGGCCCGGCACTGGCTCGGCCTCGGCCCGGCCACCGTCGCGGTCACCCGCGGGCCCGCCGGCGCCTTCGCGCTCACCGCCGACGGCCGCCACGCCGAGGCGCCCGCCCGCGCGGTCGAGGTCGCCGACACCGTGGGCGCCGGTGACGCCTTCACCGCCGCGCTGCTGCACGCCCGGCACACCGGCGCGAGCCTCGACGCCGCGCTCGCCCGTGCCACGGCCGCCGCGACCCTGACCGTCACCCGCCCCGGCGCCACCCCGCCCGACGCCGCCGAACTCGCGGCATCCCTGGGCCGGTCTTGGTAACAGGGGTCAGCCGCTGTCGCCCAAAGGGCGGGTCTGCCCGGTCTCGGAGTCGAAGCTGCGGGCCGCGGTGAAGGTGCCCGTGAGGTCGGGGTGGCGGCCGAGGACGGTGTGGGCGCGGGTGAGGTCGTCCGGGGTGAGGCGGCGGGTGAGGCCGAGGTGCGGGGACCAGCGGCCGGGGACGTAGTGCCGGTCCGGTTCCTCGGCGCCGTCCAGCGCCTCCCAGGCCCGCTGGTGGAGCCGCACCAGCTCGACCGTGGGGACGATCGACCAGCTGAGCACCCGGCGCCGGCTGCGCGCCGCGAAGGACAGCAGGCCGGTCAGCCGGACGGTCAACGGCAGGGCCCCGGCGAGGAGTTCGTCGAGCCGCTCGGGCGCCCCGGCGGGCATCCGGGCGCAGGCGGCCAGGGTCAGGTGCGGGCGGTGGCCGGGGTGGGGGTTGTGGGCGAGGCTGTCCACCCCGCCGTCCGCGAGCCGCTGCCAGACGGTGCGCACGGCGCGGTCGAACGGCGGGTCGCAGAGCAGCTCAACGGTCTGCACGGGCCCCGTCCGGCAGCTGCTCCGGCGCGAGGTCCTTGGCGTACCAGACCTCGGCGTAGGGCCCGTGGCTGTACGCGGGGATCTCGCGGTACCCGTGCCGGCCGTACAGCGTCCGGGCCTCCACCAGGTCGAGCCGGGTGTCCAGGACGATCCGCCGGGCGCCGAGGGCCCGCGCGGCCTCCTCGACGGCGGCGAGCAGCCGCGCGCCGCCGCCGCTGCCGCGCCGGGAGGGCCGGACGTACACCCGGGTCAGTTCGACGGTCGTGGCGTCCACCGTGCGGAGGCCGGCGCAGGCGTCCGGCTCACCGCCGTACCGGCCGAGCAGGAAGACGCCGGTGGGCGGGGCGAGGTCGTCGCTGGGCGAGTCGGCCAGCCCGGTCTCGATCTCCTCGGGCGTGCAGTCCCGCCCGAAGTGGAGCCGGTAGTACCGGTTGGCGACGTCGGTGTAGTACTCGCGCAGCAGGGCCAGGGCCTCGGCGGACCCGACATCGGCGGGCGCGACCGCCCAGCTTCCGGTGGTGCTCTGCCGCGTACTGATCGTCATGCGCGCATTATCGGTCGCCGGTCGATCGCGCCGCGAACCCTTTTCGATCATCGACGGGCGGGAAGGCGCGCGGGAGGGTGGGCGCGCGGGCGCGGCTCCCGATGGGCCGGGTGGGTGACGGGGGGATTGGGTGGACGGCGTGTCGGGGGAGCAGTGGGTCTATGGATAGACCATCAGATAGTCGTACTAATGGGGGGTTGGCGGGGCGTCGCCGGGCACCGGCCGGGCTGGTCGCCGCGGCGTGCCTGGCCGCCGCCGTCGCGGGGTGCGGCGGGCCGGCCGGGGAGGGCGCGGTGCCGTCGTCGGAGCGGACCGGGGCGAGCACGGCCGCCGACCGAGGCGCACCGCGGCCCCCGGCCGCACCGGTGGCCCTGCCGGGGCCGGCCCTGGCGGAGGAGGAGACCAGCAGCGAGGCGGTGGCCCGCCGGGCCGAGGCCGTCCGGGCGACGCTGGAGACCGCCCGTCGCTGGGGCCTGGCACGGCCGCCGCTGCCCGCCCCGCAGCCCCCGGCGAGCCGGCCCGCGCTGCGCGCCGCGCAGGGGGTGAAGCTCGCGGACGGGCTGCCGCCGGTGGTCTACCGGGTGCCCACCGAGGAGCGGATCGTCTTCCTGACCGTGGACGACGGCGCCGAGAAGGACCCGGAGTTCAGCCGGATGGCCGGCGAACTGGGCATCCCGCTGTCCACCTTCGTCGCCGACTACCTGGCCCGCTCCGACTACGGCTACTTCCGCGGGCTGGCCGCCCAGGGCGACGCGGTGAACAACCACACCATCAACCACCGCAACCTCAAGGTCCTCGGCTACGCCACCCAGCGCGACGAGATCTGCCGCCAGCAGGACCAGTTGGAGGGGCAGATCGGCGCCAGGCCGCGGCTGTTCCGCCCGCCCTACGGCGAGTACAACGAGGACACCCTGCGGGCCGCCGGCTCCTGCGGCATCGAGGCGGTGCCGATGTGGAACGAGGAGGCGTTCCCGGACCGGATGGAGTACCGCTACGACGACCAGCGGCTCCACCCGGGCGACATCATCCTCACCCACTTCCGCGGCACCGACCTGTGGCCCGGCACCATGCCCGAGCTGCTGCGCAAGGTGGTCGACGAGGTCACCGCGCAGGGCTTCGCCCTGGCCCGCCTGGACGACTACCTCTAGGGCCCGCCCGCTCCGGTCGGCGGCTCAGTCGAGCGAGAGGGCGTCCAGGTAGGGGTCCCAGTAGTTCTCGCCGAAAAAACAACGCTAAGGATTGAGCCCCAGGTCAGGCTGTGGGCTCCAGAGTGGCTGTGGCTGTCTGTTCGTCGTGTTCGCGCAGCATGCGCATGACGGTGGCCGGGGCTGGGTGCTGGCCGCGCTTCTTGCCCGTGCGGATAACGAGGCGGGAGGCGATCTCGCGCAGGGACAGGTGTTCCTGGTCGCGCAGTCGGAGGGCGGTGGCGAGCATGTCGTCGTCGGAGACCTTGACACCACCGATGGCCTTGCCGTTCTTGCGGGCGGTCTCCTGCCCTTCGAGGGTCTTGTCGCGGATGTAGTCACGTTCGGACTCTGCCATGGCGGCGAAGAAGGCGAACAGGGCGGCCCCGTGGCCGGACGGGTCGTGCTTTCCGGCGAGGGGGCCGGTGAGGAACTCCAGCTCGATTTCCGCGTCCCGCAGTTCCTCGGCAACCTTCAGCAGTTCCAGGGCCCCGCGGCCCAGACGCTTCATCTCGTGCACCACGAGGGTGACCTTCGCTCCCAGAGAGCGGTACTCGCGGGCCGCCGCCAGGGCCGCCTTCATTTCGGGGCGCTCGCGGACCCGGGTGCTGATCTGTTCCTGGAACAGCCGGTGCACGCCGGAGGCTTCGAGGGCGTCGACCTGGGACTGGATTTCCTGCGTCCGGGTCGAGATGCGGGCGTACGCGAGCCGGACCTCCATCGGCACGGCCGGTGCCGCGAGCTTCTGCACCGGCAGGGCTGTCCAGACGGAGCCGGGATGGCGTACGGCCGGGATGGCGACGTGCAGTTCGGAGCGGAGCGCGGGGACGAGCTGGAAGCGGGCGGTGTGGTACTTGAGTGCGACCTTGCCGGAGGTGGTGCGGCAGGGCGAGCCCGCCGGGGCCTGGCAGGTGGACATCGGGCAGACGTGCGACTCGACGAGCCGGTACGGATCAGTGATCACGCCGGGATCGTTTCAGGAATGCGTTTCACTGGTCAAGAGGAAGGAAACGACCGGTGAAACAATTCGACCTGCGGCGATGCCGTCGGCGCCCGGTGTTGAAACGGGGGCCACCTATGAAACGCTGCCGCCGATCGTTGACGGCACTGCGGCTCACGCCGGACCTACCGCGACGTTGGTGCCGTCAGTGGAACGGATTCACTGGCGCAAGCGCTGTTGTGCCTGTTCTTCGGCGGCGTCGAGTGCGGGTTCGAGTGTGGCGAGCGCGGAGCGGAGCAGGTCTGGTAGCGAGCCGGACGGCACGACGAGCCCACCGCTTGCGAGGGGTGCGGCCGGAGGTTGGAGCCACTGCTGGAGTGCGATCCGAACCGCAGCGGCCACGCTCGCCGCGAGCACGCGGGGGGCGGGCGTGCCGGTGTAGCCGAGGCGCTGGTCGATCGCGGCGGCGAGGGGGTGTTCGATCGCCGCGGCGGCGTCGAGGAACGTGTCACGCAGCGCGGGACTGGCGGTGATCAGCAGCAGCTCGTCGTGGTCACGCGGTTCGGTGTACTGCTCCAGGACCGCTTCGGCCAAGGCGTCGGCGAGGCGGACGTGGGCGGGCCTGGCTGCCACGGCCGCGGCGACCCGGGATTCCCGTTCGGCGGTGACGGCGGCGACGATCGCCTGTTCGCGACTGGAGAAGTAGTTGTTGTAGGTCCTCGGCGAGACCCCGGCTGCCTCGGCGATGTCGTCGACACGGACATTGTCGGGCCCGTGCTTGAGGGCCAGCCGAAGTGCCGCCTCACGCAATGCCACTCGGGTGGCCTGCTTCTTCTCCTCGCGCAGCCCGGTCCGCCTTGTCGTCACCCTCGAAGTATCCCAGCCTGAATGCGTGCACGCAAACTTGCGTGCACGCAATATTTGCTTCTACTCTCGGGCCTTCCTACAGAAAGGTCAGACGCATGCGAGCCAAGGGCATCTGCTACGACACCGGCTTCCTCCGCAACGGCAGCAGCTCCCGGGAGCACTTCGACCCCGACCTGGTCAAGAAGGAGCTGACCATCATCCGCGACGATCTCCACTGCACCGCCGTCCACATCACCGGCGGCGACCCGGGCCGCCTGGAGCTCGCCGCCCGTCACGCCGCCGAGCTCGGACTGGAGATCTGGTTCTCGCCCTACCCGCTGGGGCTGACGACCGACGAAATCCTCATCCTGATCGCTGACTGCGCAGAGCGGGCCGAGCGACTCCGGACACAAGGAGCCGAGGTCGTGTTCGTTACCGGCGCCGAGCTGAGCGTCATGAACCATGGGTTCCTCGAAGGCGACAGCACCGAAGAGCGACTCGGCTGGCTACTGAGCGACCCGGCCCGTCGGCCCGAGAGAATCGCCGCAGTCGGCACCCGCCTCAACGCCTTCCTCCGCGAAGCCGTGGCGGTGGTCCGCGAGCGCTTCCACGGCAAGGTCACCTACGCCGCCATCCAGTTCGAAGCCGTCGACTGGGACTTGTTCGACTTCACGACCTTCGAACTCATCCGATCTGCGGAGGTAGCCGACCGATTCCGAGACGCTGTGCGCAGCCTCGTCGCACAGCCCAAACCGGTCGCTATCACCGGCTTCGGCACCGCCACCTGGCGCGGCGCAGGTGACGTCGCACCCCGCAGCATGGAAATCCTCGAAACCGACGAAGCCACCGGGGCGCCGATCCGGCTGACCGGGGAATACGAGCGCGACGAGGCCGGCCAAGCGGCATACCTGAGCGAACTGCTGGAGATCTTCGACAGCGAGGGCGTCGACAGCGCCTTCGTATTCCTCTTCGCGCTGTACAACCTGCCCCACCGCCCCGACGGCGATCCTCGCGACGACCTCGACCTCGCCAGCCTCGGCATCGTCAAGATCCTCGAAGACCGCCACGGCGACACTTACCCCGACCTGCCCTGGGAGCCCAAGGCCGCCTTCGCCGCAATCGCCGACCACTACCGCGACTGAGTCCGCTCGGGATCAAGGCATGGGGGACGGATGAGGCCCTGGAAGCCCTCATCGTTTCTCCGTGATCGATCGGTCGGCAGTGTCTGGCGGGGTCCGGGACGGGGCACAGCGGCGGCCAGCCCCAGGTCGAGGCGCTTGTCCCCGGAGCCGGGTAGGCGGACCGTCGCGGCCTGTGCCTCCCACCCCGGACGCCCCGGCACCTTCATCTCCGCTGGGGCGGCGCCGGGGCCGGCTACTACTACAGCCCGGCTCCGGGGTCGTCCGTGTCCACGGTCCGTAGCGGCCGGTGTCCCTGGTCGTCGAGCTGGGCGAGTTCGTGCTCGTAGTCGACGGTGATGGAGCCGTAGTAGTTGACCACCGAGCTGCGGGCCGGGGAGATGTGTGCCAGTACCTCGGAGTCCACCTCGCGGCCGGCGGCACGGAGTTCATCGACGGCCAGGCCCATGTACTCGGTGTGCCAGCAGACCACGCTGTTGGTCACGACGGTCAGGCACCACGCCTGCTCGCTCTGCTGCTCGGGCTGGCGCCGGGCGACCTTGCCCTCACGGGCGTAGTGGAGCTGGCGGCGCAGGGCGTGCAGGGACTCGCCCTTGTTGAACTGGCGGGCGATCTTGCGGCGGTAGCCCTCGTCCGACAGGTACTTCGCCGCATAGATCGTTCTGCGGATCGCCCCGTACTCCTTCAACGCGGCGGCCAGCGCGTTCTGCCGGGAGGACGCGGACAGCTTGCCGACGATCAGGGAGGCTGTGGCGTGCCCGTACTTCAGCGAGCCCGCCAGACGGAGCAGGTCGTCCCAGTGGTCGGCGACCAGGTCCAGGTTGGCCTTCTTGGTCAGCAGCGGCCCGGCGGTCGGGAAGCGTTCCTCGTAGTCGGCCTTCGCGCCCAACCGGTACAGGGTGATCTTGCCCAGGTCGCGGATGCGGGGCGAGAGCTGCTTGCCGACCAGGTCGAAGAGCCCGAAGTTGACCAGGGTCACGCCGTGCGTATCGGTCGCGTGCTCGCTGATCGGCAGGTCGGTGGCGTTGCCCAGGATCTCGTCCAGCACGTAGTGGGCCTCGCGGTGCGTGGCCACGATGACCTTCGTGCCGAAGGTGGAGTGCTGGTCGGAGACGTGGGTGTAGGTCGAGATGCCCTCCGAGACGAAGTACTTGTTCAGATGCCGGGCGGTAATCGACTTGCCCCGCGTCGGGAACCGCTGCCCGTCGGAGGACGACAGCGTGCCGGACCCGAACATGGTCGTCATCGGCAGCCTGTGGTGGTAGTTGACCAGGCAGATGTTCGCCTCACGCAGCGTCTCCTCCCGGATGTACCACTCCGCGGTCCACGCCAGCACGTCGTACGGGATGCCGCAGGACGCGGCCATCCCGTGCAGTCCGAGGTTGGTGGAGAGCCCGATCAGACAGGCGATCAGGTTCCGTTTCAACTGCGGGGAACGGGCCTGCTTGCCGCCGGCGTGGGTGAAGCAGTCCAGGAACCCGGTGTGCCGGTCCATCTCCACCAGCAGCGAGGCGATCGGCACGTTCGGCAGCATCTTCTCCAGCTCGCCGTGCAGCCCCTCGGCCTCGGACGGGATGTCCTCCGCCGTCAGCGGCGAGATGACCAGCTCACCGGCGTCGTTGAGCCGCACGGGCCCGTCACCGCGCCTGAGGACTCCCTCCAGGTCGGTGAGGGCCTCGTCCAGCTCGTCCATCACCAGTGGTAGGGCCTCGGAGAAGTCGGGGCCCTTGCCGACCAGGCGGCAGAACTCGGCCCGGTGCGCCTCCCACTGGGCGGGCTTGAACAGGTAGACGGCAGGGTTGTCATAGCGGCGCGAGCCCGGCACATACACGTCCCCCGACCGCAGGCCGTCGCGCAGGGCCAGTAGCGTGCACAGCTCCCAGTAGTGCCGGTAGGCGGTCGCATCGCCCTTCGCTGCGGCCTCATCCAGGTAGCCCTGCCACCGCGTCGGCACGAACAGCGTGGGGGCTCCGTCGGGGACGTTGCGGGCGCCGGTGGCGTTCAGCTCCCGCAGGATCTCCAGGGCCTCGATCAACGGCTTCGCCTCGGTGCCGCCCTTGAACCGCACCGTTTCCAGGACCTTCGGGGCGAACTGCCGGATGTAGGTGTAGGAGCCGTCCAGCAGCGCCAGGTGCCCGTGGTCGCGCGGCAGCCGCACGGTGGCCCCGGCGTGCGCGGCCCGCAGTCGGCTCAGGCCGATCTTCCCGCGCAGCAGCGTCCCGACCTCCTCGTCCGGGATACCCGTGTCCGCGAGCACCGGCAGGATCTCGTCCAGCAGGGCGAGCCGATCCTCCGACAGCTTGGCCCGCTCGGCGAGCACCTCGCGCAGCTTGATCTTCGCCCGCGACTCCGAGCCCGACAGGGTCTGGTCGAACAGCTGCACTACCGAGTCCAGGACATCGACCGCGGACTGCGCCAGCAGCGTGAGCAGGATCGGGTGACGCCGGTTGGGCTCGCGCCGCACCAGGGCCTGCGCCGTCAGACGGCGGCCGATCTGAGCCAGGTAACGGCGGCGTTCGGCGGGCAGCGCGGACAGATCCAGTACGTCGGCGCCCAGTCCCCGCAGGAACAGCAGCTTCTCGACCTCGCCCTTCACGCTCGTCGGCGACCCCTGCACCGGTCCCGTCACCATCCAGTGCAGCCGCGTCGAGCCCAGCGCCGGCTCGACCACCAGCAACCCGTCCAGCCCCCGCACCCGCTCGCCAATGAGCAGGTGCGCCACCCGGCCGTGGGTCTCCTTCTCCGCGGCCTGGCGTGCGGTGGCGACCTTCTCCAGCAGCGAGACGACACCCGGCCGGGTCACCTTCGCCGAGCGCAGATACTCACACCCCAGCCGGAACAGCAGACTCGGGGAGTCGTGCTCCATCGCGCGGGCCAGCAGGAACTCGTCCAGCTCCTTGAACTCGATCGCTTTTGCGGGCTTCCACGACAGGTACTCGGCAATCTCCCGCAAGTGATCCGTGCGGGTCTGCCCGCGCTCTCCGTAACCCGCCAAGTCGGCGACGGCGACCCCGAGCTGCCTCGCCAGACGCCCCACCGCCGCAGGAGGAGCGGAAGGGACGTCGTCAGGAACGAACCCCAGCCAGGGCAGAGCCGAGAGCTGCACAGCGGCGCCGAGTACGTTCTGGGCCCGGCGGAACTTGCCGAGGAACGCCTGATCGGCCGAGGTGAGCGTGAAGTAGCGGATCAGTTCGTCCTTGCCGATCGCCGGAAAGGACCGTAAGCCCTCCAGTTCCTCATCCGAGAACACCCGCGTGGCCATCGGCCCCTCCCGCCCCATTCGATCAGCACAGTCGGGCACCACCGATACCCGGCCGGGCGGCACGAGCAGACGGAAACCCCCGAACTGGCGGCGCCAGGGCGGGGGTTGCTCTACTCTTTCGCGCTCGTGACACGAGCTGGTCCCTCATCGCACAGGTTCACCATGGTCGGGTCGCCCTGATCTGGCTTCGAGCTCCGCACCGAGCACCGCGGCCAGCAGCTCAGCCGGCTACTCCGCGGACTCGAATCAGGCCAGATCAGGAGCCGCTGCACGGCATAGCGTTGTTTTTTCGGCGAGAACTACTGGGACCCTAGGTAGACCCAGGCGCCCTCGTGCCGCACGAACCGGCTGTGCTCGCTGAGGACGCCCTCCTCCCGCCCCTCCGTGTAGTGGGCCCGGAAGGCCACGGTGCCCTCGGTGTGGAACGCGCCGCCCTCGGTGGTGGAGAGCACCTCCAGCCGCACCCAGCGCAGCGCCGGGTCGAAGTCCACCCCGTCCGGCCGGGTGTCCGGGTGCCAGGTGCGCAGCAGGTAGGCCTCGTCGCGGGCGGCGAAGGCGCTGTAGCGGGAGCGCATCAGGGCCTCGGCGGTGGTGGCGGCGGCCTGGCCGCGGTGCAGCCGGCCGCAGCAGTCGGCGTAGCTGCCGGGCAGGCCGCACGGGCAGGGGGAGGAGGGCAGCAGGCGCGGCGCGGGGGTGGCGGCGCGGGGCGCGGGGCGACGTCGGGACATGCGGTCCATTCTCGCCCCTCCCCGGACGGCGGTCGGCTCTCAGGGGCGGGACGGCGGCGGGACCGGGACGCGACCGGTGCCCCGGGCGCCCGGGACGGCGGGCACCGGACCGTGGGGAGCGCCCGGGGACCGAACCGGTGCGCACGCCTCCCCGGAGCCCTCATGAACGCACGCAGTCCGCACACAATTCACCGCGTCCGCGACCCTTCACCCCGCCACACCGAGGCCGCACAACCGGCCAATTCTTGACTGTCCCCCGACAATATTTGGTCCGGAAATCTGCTTGCGGTGCCGAGGGGGCGCACGCATGCCCCATCTGACGAACCGTCGGCGAAACGGTATCGGCACGATCCGCCGCTGCCAAGGGGGCTGACACTCTGTACGGAATCCCTGAGGATCCGTCACACATGCGAACCCCCGCCCGGCCCGGCGGAGGTGATCTTTCCGGCATATCGAACGAGTGACGGAAATGTGCTGGTGATTCGTAGATCTTTACCCCACCATCTCCGATGGCACACCGCCCATTTCTCGCCGACCACAAGTCGATGCGGCAACACCCCTCGGGAGAGAGCGATGAGTTCGACGGGACTTCCTCCACTGGACCCGGCAGCACCGCTGGCCGAACTGGTGGCCGCGCAGGTCAGACGGACCCCGGACGCCACCGCCGTGATCGACGGCACGCGCCGGCTGACCTACCGCGAGCTGGACACCGCCGCCGGCGCGGTCGCGGGCCGGCTGGCCGCCGCCGGGGTCCGGGCCGAGACCCTGGTCGGTGTCTGCCTACCGCGAACGGCGGACCTCGTGGTCGGCGTCCTGGCGGTCCTGCGGGCCGGCGCCGCGTACGTACCGCTGGACCCGGCCTACCCCCGGGACCGCCTCGAACTGGTCGTCGGCGACGCGCAGGCCCCGGTCGTGGTCACCGACCGCGCCCACGAGCACCTGCTGAACGGTGCCGGCGCCACCCTCCTGCACATCGACGGCGACGGCCCCACCGCCCCGCTCGACCCGGCCGCCGCGCGCCCCACCACCGGCGACGCGGCCACCGACGCGCCGGCCTACGTGCTCTACACCTCCGGCTCCACCGGCCGCCCCAAGGGCGTCTCGGTCACCCAGCGCGGCGTCAACGCCATGCTCCGCTGGGCCGCCGACACCTACACCGCGGCGGACCTCGCCGGTGTGCTGTTCGGCACCTCCGTGTGCTTCGACATCTCGGTGTACGAGCTGTTCCTCCCGCTCTCCGTCGGCGGCACGATCGTGGTCGCCGAGAACGTCCTCGCCCTCCCCGAGCTGCCCGCCCGGGACGAGGTCACCCTGGTCAACACCGTGCCCAGCGCCATGGCGGCGCTGCTGCGCGGCGACGGCCTTCCCGGCGGGGGCGGCCTGCCGGGCGGCGTGCGGGTGGTCAACCTGGCCGGCGAGGCGCTGCCCCGCCACCTGGCCGACAAGGTCCACGCCCAGCCCGGGGTCGAGCGCCTCTACAACCTGTACGGGCCCACCGAGGACACCGTCTACTCCACCTGGTCGCTGGTCGCCCGCGGCGGGGCCGGCGAGCCGGTCATCGGCCGCCCGCTCCCCGGCACCCTCGGCCACGTCCTGGACGAGCACCGGATACCGGTGCCCGACGGCGGCATCGGCGAGCTCTACCTCTCCGGCGAGGGCCTGGCCCGCGGCTACCACGGGCGCCCCGACCTCACCGCGGAGCGCTTCGTCCACGTCGACGGCGTGCGCTGCTACCGCACCGGCGACCTGGTCCGCCGGCTGCCCGACGGCGACCTGGAGTACCACGGGCGCGTCGACCACCAGGTGAAGGTCCGCGGCTTCCGGGTCGAGCTGGGCGAGATCGAGGCCGTGCTCGCCACCCACCCCGCCGTCGAGGCCGCCGCCGCCGTCGTCCAGCGCGACGAGGCCGGCGACTACCTGGCCGCCTTCGTCCAGCCCGCCCCCGCCCCAGGCACCGCCCCCGGCACCGCCCCCGGCACCGCCGAACCGACACCCGCCGAACTGCGC
This sequence comes from Kitasatospora misakiensis, assembly GCF_042656005.1. Classification (NCBI taxonomy): domain Bacteria; kingdom Bacillati; phylum Actinomycetota; class Actinomycetes; order Kitasatosporales; family Streptomycetaceae; genus Kitasatospora; species Kitasatospora misakiensis. The sequence continues at coordinate 306,357 of NZ_JBHSOF010000001.1, forward strand.
GCCCACTGCGCCGCCGCCCTGCCCGGCTACATGGTGCCGCTGGCCGTCGCCGTGCTGGAGCGCCTCCCGCTGACGCCGAACGGCAAGACCGACCGCAAGGCGCTGCCCCCGGTCGCCCGCAGCCGCGCCGGGCACGAGCTGTTCGTCGCCCCCCGCACCCCCGCCGAGACCCGGATCGCCGAACTCTGGCAGGGCCTACTCGGCGTCCCCGAGGTCGGCGTGCACGACGTCTTCCTCGACCTCGGCGGCCACTCCCTGCTCGCCGCCGGCCTGCTCGCCCGGGTCGAGCGGGAGTTCGGCACCCGGGTGCCGCTCGCCGAGTTCTTCGCCGCCCCGACCGTCGCCGCGCTGGCCGTCCGGGTCGCCAACGGCGGCGGCGGACGCCCCTCCGTCGAGCCCCCGCGCCGCGAGGCCTTACTGCCCGCCCGGGCCACCGGCTTCCAGCGCGAACTCTGGCTGCACGAGTCCCTCCAGCGCGACAGCCCGCTCTACAACGTGCCGCTGCGCATCCGCGCCGAGGGCGCCCTGGACCGGGCGGCCCTCGGCCGCGCGCTCACCGAGGTGATCCGCCGCCACGAGGTGCTGCGCACCGCGCTGCGCGGCACCCCGAACCCTATCGGCGAGGGCGACGAGGTCGTCGCGGACGTCCGCCCGCCCTACCCCGTCGACGTCCCGCTGCTCGACCTCACCGGCCCCGGCGGGGCGGCGCCCGACGAGCAGGCCCTGGACGCCGCGCTGCGCGCCGAGGCCGCCCGCCCGCTCGACCTCGCCGGCGGCCGGCTGCTGCGCGCCCTCGCCGTGCGCACCGCGGCGGACCGGCACGAGCTGCTGCTGACCGTGCACCACGCCGCGATGGACGGCTGGGCCGCCGGACTGCTGCTCGCCGAGCTCGCCCGCGCCCACCGGGACGGCGAACTGCCCGAGCCCGAGCTCCAGTTGTCCGATGTCGCGCGCTGGGAGGAGCGCCATGTCGCGGCCGGCCGGGAGGCCGCCGAACGCTGGTCGGAGCGGCTGCGCGGCATCGACGCCGAGCAGCACCTGCCCGGCGACCGCCCGCACCCCAACCCGCAGGACGTCGCCGGCCGCCGGATCGCCCGCCGACTGGACGCCGGCTTCGTCAAGGGCGTCGAGAAGTGGGCCGCCCAGGAGGGCGCCAGCCTCTACATGGCGGTGCTCGGCGCGCTCGGCGGAGTGCTGCACCGCTACACCGGCCGCACCGACATCGCCGTGATCAGCCCCTTCGCCGTCCGCCCCGTCCCCGAGCTGGAGACCGTGCTCGGCTCGCTGATCAACACCGTGGCGCTGCGCTTCGACGCGGCCGGCACCGACACCTTCCGCGAGCTGCTCGCCCGGATCCGCCCGGCCGTCCTGGACGCCGCCGAGCACAGCGGCCACCCGTTCGTCGACCACACCCGCCGCTACGGCGGCTCGGCCGGCCTCACCGCCTCGCCGATCTCCCAGGTGCTGCTCGCCGTCCAGAACCACCCGGTGGCCGGCGTCGAACTGCCCGGCCTGAGCCTGACCTTCGTCGCCGAGGTGTGCAACAGCACCGCGAAGACCGACCTCTCGCTGTTCCTGGAGTTCCCGGCCGACGGCCCGCTGCTGTCCGCCGAGTACCGCACCTCCCGCTACGAGGAGCGGTCGGTGCGGGCCGTGCTCGACCACCTGGTCGCCCTGCTCGCCGCGGCCGTCGCCGAGCCCGACCGCCCGCTCGGCGAGCTCGCCATGCTCTCCGCCGCCGAACTCGCGGCCGACGCGCCGGTCAACCGCACCGAGACGCCGATCCCCGACGCCCCGCTGCACCGGCTGGTCGCCGACCAGGCTGCCCGCACCCCGGACGCGCCCGCCGTCTCCGCCGCCGACGGCACCCTCAGCTACGCCGAACTCGACGCCGCCGCCGACCGGTTGGCCCACCTGCTGGGCGCCCGCGGGGCGGGCCCCGGCAGCCTCGTCGCGGTCGCCGTCCGGCGGGGCCGGCTGCTGCCCGCCGCCCTGCTCGGCGTGCTGCGCAGCGGCGCCGCCTACCTGCCGGTCGACGTCGACCAGCCGCTCGCCCGCAACCGGGGCGTGCTCGACGACGCCGGCGTCACCCTGGTGGTCGCCGAGACCGCCACCGCCGGCGACGAACTGCTGCACGGCCGGGAGAGCGTCCTGGTGGACGGCCCCGAGCACGCCGCCGCCCCCGCGCAGGCGCCGGACGTCGCGGTCGGCCCGGAGGACCCGGCCTACCTGCTGTACACCTCCGGCTCCACCGGCCGCCCCAAGGGCGTCGCCGTGCCGCACCGCGCGATCGTCAACTTCCTCACCTCGATGGGCCGCGAACCCGGCCTCAGCGGGCAGGACGTGATGGCCGCCGTCACCACCGTCACCTTCGACATCGCCGGCCTGGAGCTGTGGCTGCCGCTGGTCACCGGCGCCCGGGTGGAGATCGCCGACCGGGCCACCGCCACCGACGGCGCCGCGCTCGCCGCCTGGCTGGCGAAGCGGGGCGTCACCCACCTCCAGGCCACCCCCGCCACCTGGCGGATGCTGCTGGAGGCCGACTGGGCCGGCCGCCCCGGCCTGACCGCCCTGTGCGGCGGCGAGGCGCTCACCGCCGACCTCGCCCGCGCGCTGCTCGGCCGGGTCGGCGCCCTGTGGAACCTCTACGGCCCGACCGAGACCACCGTCTGGTCCACCGTCCAGCGGGTCACCCCCGAACTCGCCGCCCACGGCGGTGTGGTGGCCCTCGGCGCGCCTGTCGCCAACACCCGGCTGCACCTGCTCGACGCCTCCGGGCAGCCCGTCCCGGTCAACGGTATCGGCGAACTCTGCATCGCCGGCGCCGGCGTCGCGCTCGGCTACCACGGCCGGCCCGAGCTGACCGCCGAACGGTTCACCGCCGAACCGGGCCGTACCGACGGCGCCCCGATGTACCGCACCGGCGACCTCGCCTGCCGCCGCGCCGACGGCCGGCTGGAGTACCACGGCCGCGCCGACGCCCAGGTCAAGCTCCGCGGCTTCCGCATCGAGCTGGGCGAGATCGAGGCCGCGCTCACCGCCGTCCCCGGCGTCACCGCGGGCGCCGCCCGGCTCCTCACGACCCCGGCCGGACCGGCCCTGGCCGGCTACGCCGTCGCCCCGGGCCTGACCGAGGACGCGCTGCGCACCGCCCTGGCCGAGCGGCTGCCCGACTACATGGTGCCCGCCGGGCTCGTCCTGCTCGACGCGCTGCCGCTGACCCCCAGCGGCAAGGTCGACCGGGCCGCCCTGCCGGTCCCGCAGCTCGGCGGCGCCGGCGCCCCGCCCGAGGGCGACTGCGAGGAACTGCTCGCGGAGCTGTGGACCGAGGTCCTCAAGGTCGACCGGGTCTCCCGGCACGACGACTTCTTCGCCCTCGGCGGCCACTCGCTGCTCGCCACCCGGCTGCTGGCGCGGATCCGGGACACCTTCGAAACCGAACTGCCCCTGCGCGTCGTCTTCGAGGACCGCACGCTGGCCGCGCTGGCCCGCCGCGTCGAGGAGCGCCTGCTGGAGGAGATCGACGACCTCGACGACCTCGGCGACGGTCCGGACGGCCTGGGCGCACTCGACGCGACCGTCGGGAGCGCCCGGTGAACCACCCCACCCACCGCGAACCCGCCGGCACCACCGCGCGGTTCGTGACCTTGGAAGCATGCCCGGCCGCCGGCGACACCGGTGCCCGAACGGGGGAGACCGCATGACCGACCAGCACACCACCGGGCCGGACCCGGCCACCCAACCGGACCCGGTCACCGAACCGGACCCCGCCACCCAAGCGGACCCCGCGACCGAACCGGACCCCGCCGCCCAACTGGACCCCGCCGCCCGGCGGCAGGAACTGCTGCGCCGCCGCCTCGCCAAGGCCAAGGCCGCCCAGGCCGCCAAGACCGCCGCCGGCGGCACCGGGCAGCGCACCATCACCCCGCGCCCCGAGGGCACCCCGGCGCCGCTCTCCTCGGCCCAGCGCCGGATGTGGTTCCTCGCCCAGTACGAACCGGACAGCGCCGCCTACCACATCCCGCTCGCCCTGCACCTCGACGGCGAGCCCGACGAGGCCGCCCTGGCCGCCGCCCTCACCGACGTCCTCGCCCGGCACGAGGTGCTCCGCACCGTCTACCCGACCGTCGACGGCGAGGTGCGGCCCGAGCCGCTGCCCGCCGGGCGGGCCGCCCTCGCCGTCGCCGACGTCCCCGCCGACCGGGTCGACGAACGGCTGGCGGCCGAGGCCCACCGCCCCTTCGACCTGGCCGTCGACCTGCCGCTGCGCGCCACCCTGCTGCGCACCGGCGAGGGGGCCGTGCTCAGCCTGGTGCTGCACCACATCGCGGCCGACGGCTGGTCGATCGGCGTGCTGTTCGAGGACCTCGCCACCGCCTACGGCGCCCGGCGCGCCGGGCGGGAACCGGCCTTCGAGCCGCTGCCCGTCCAGTACGCGGACGTCGCGCACTGGCAGCAGACCGAACTCGCCGCCGAACTCGACCGGCAGCAGGCCTGGTGGCAGGAGCGCCTGCGCGGCGCCACCGCCACCGTCACGGTCCCCGCCGACCACCCCCGGCCGGCCGTCGCGAGCACCGCGGGCGCCCGGTTCACCGAGGGGTTGGGCGCCGAGCGCACCCGCCGGATCCGCGCCCTCGCCGAACAGACCGGCAGCACCGTCCACATGGTGCTGCTGGCCGCCCTGCAGACCGTCCTCGGCCGGTACGCCGGCAGCGAGGACGTCACCGTCGGCACCCCGGTCGCCGGCCGCACCCGCAGCGAGACCGAGCCGCTGGTCGGCTGCTTCGTCAACACCCTGGCGCTGCGCACCGACCTCTCCGGCGACCCGACGGTCCGCGAACTCCTGGAGCGGGTCAAGGACACCACCCTCGGCGCGTACGCCCACCAGGACCTGCCGTTCGAGCGGCTGATCGACGCGCTCGGCCTGGAGCGCGAACTCGCCCACACCCCGCTGTTCCAGGTCCTGCTCAACGTCCACAACCAGGCCGAGGCCCGCCCCGAACTGCCCGGCCACAGCGTCCGCTGGCGGCCGATCGGCACCGACACCGCCAAGTTCGACCTCTCGGTGGCCGTCGTCGACCACGGCGGCGAACTCGCCGCCGACCTCGTCTGGCGCACCGGGCTGTACGAGGAGTCCACCGTCCGGCGCGTCCTCGGCCACCTCACCACGGTGCTCGACGCGATGGCCGCGGGCCCCGACCGGCCGCTCGCCGAACTGCCCCTGCTCACCCCGTCCGAGCAGCGTCAGCTCACCGCCTGGGACGACGAGACGCCGCGCGGCTGGGACCTCGGCGGCACCCTGCACGGCCTGGTCGAGGAGCAGGTCCGCCGCACCCCCGACGCGCCCGCCGTACGCGGCGCCGACGAGGTGCTCGGCTACGCCGAACTCGACCGGCGCGCCAACGCGCTGGCCCACCGGCTGCGCGCGAAGGGCGTCGGCCCGGACCGCCCGGTCGGCCTGCTGGTCGAGCGCTCCGCCGCCCTGGTCGTCGGCATGCTCGGCATCCTCAAGGCCGGCGGCGCCTACCTGCCGCTCGACCCGGTCTACCCCGACGGGCGGATCAACGCCCTGCTGGACGCCGCCGGCGCCGTAGCAGTCGTCACCACCGAGGACCTCTGCGGCCGGCTCACCGGCGACCACCCGGTGGTCGTCCCGGACGGCGCGGAGCGCGCCGACCCGCCCGAGGTGGACGTCCGCCCCGAGCACCTCTGCTACCTCCTCTTCACCTCCGGCTCCACCGGCGCGCCCAAGGGCGTCGCCGTCGAGCACCGCAACTACCGCAACTACCTGCACGGGCTGCGCGAGCGGATCGGCGGCGACCAGACGGGCTGGAACTGGGCGCTGGTCTCCACCTTCGCCGCCGACCTCGGCACCACCAACGTGTTCGGCGCGCTCACCGGCGGCGGCTGCCTGCACCTGCTGACCCGCGACCAGGCCACCGACCCGGCGGCCTTCGCCGCCTACACGGCCGAGCACCGGATCGACGCCGTGAAGCTGGTCCCCAGCCACCTGGAGGGCCTGGCCGCGCACGGCGCCGGCCTCGGCGCGATCCTCCCCGCCCGGCTGCTGATCTGCGCGGGCGAGGCGCTGCGGCCCGACCTGGTGGCCCGGATCCGGGCCGCCCGGCCCGACCTGCCGCTGCACAACCACTACGGGCCCACCGAGACCACCGTCTCGATGCTCGGCGCGCCCGTCCCCGCCGACCTCGGCGACGCGGCCACCGCGCCGCTCGGCCGCCCGTTCGGCAACGTCACCGCGCACCTCCTGGACGCCCGCCGCCGCCCCGTCCCGGTCGGCGTCCCCGGCGAGCTGTACGTCTCCGGCCCCGGCGTCGCCCGCGGCTACCTGGGCCGCGAGGACCTCACCGCCGAGCGCTTCGTGACGGTGGCCGGCCGCCGCTGCTACCGCACCGGCGACCTGCTCCGCCGCCGCCCCGACGGCGCGATCGAGTTCCTCGGCCGGATCGACCAGCAGGTCAAGATCCGCGGCTTCCGGGTCGAGATCGGCGAGGTCGAGGCCGAGCTGACCGCCCGCCCCGAGGTGCGCGAGGCCGTCGTGGTCGCCCGCGGCGAGGGCGCCGCCCGCTCCCTGGCCGGCTACCTGGTGCCCGCCGACCCGGCCGCCGCGCCCGACCCGGGCGAGTTGCGCGCCGCGCTGCGCACCCGGCTGCCCGACTACCTGGTCCCGGCCGCCCTGGTCGTCCTGGACGCCCTGCCGCTGAACGCCAACGGCAAGGTCGACCGGGCCGCCCTGCCCGAGCCGGCCGCCGTCCAACCGGCCTCCGGCGGCGGGGAGTTGTCCACCGACACCGAGCACGCGGTGGCCGCCGCCTACCGGCAGGTGCTGGCGGTCGACGAGATCGGCGCGGCGGACGACTTCTTCGCGCTCGGCGGCGACTCCTTCTCCGCCGTGCACGCCGCCCGGCTGATCGGCGACGGCCTGTCGGTCATCGACCTGTTCCAGCACCCGACGGTCCGCGAACTCGCCGCGCTGCTCGACGCCCGGGCCGGCGGCACCGCCGACGAGGGCCCGCGCACCCTGCTGCACAAGCTCACCCGCGGCGACGCCCCGGCCGGGCTCAACGTGGTCTGCGTCCCCTACGGCGGCGGCAGCCCGATCACCTTCCAGCCGCTCGCCGACGCACTGCCGGCCGGCCACCGGCTGTACGCCGTCGAGCTGCCCGGCCACGACCCGAGCCGCCCGGACGACGAACTCGCCGAACTCGACGCGCTCGCCGACACCCTGACCGCCCAGGTGCTGGAGCGGATCGACGGCCCGGTGCTGCTCTACGGCCACTGCCTCGGCGGCGCGCTCGCCACCGCCCTCGGCTCCCGGCTGGAGGCGGCCGGCGTCGACCTGCGCGGCGTCGCCCTCGGCGGCACCTTCCCCGCCGCCCGGCTGCCCGGACGGTTCGCCGAGTGGATGGCCCGCCGGCACCCCGGCGACCGGATGCTCTCCAACCGCTCCTACCTCGACTACCTGCGCGCCATGGGCGGCTTCACCGACGTCTACGACCCGGCCGAACAGGACTTCCTGGTCCGGGCGCTGCGCCACGACGTGCGGCAGGCCGAGGACTTCTACACCCGCGCCTACGGGGACGGCCAGCCGAAGCCGATCGAGGCCCCGATCCTCTGCGTGGTCGGCGAGAAGGACCGCGCCACCCTGCTGTACGAGGAGCGGTACACCGAGTGGGAGCACTTCGGCGGCACCGTCGACCTCGCGGTGGTGCCCCGGGCCGGGCACTACTTCCTCAAGCACCAGGCCGACGAACTCGCCCGGGTACTGGCGGAGTTCGCTGCGGGCGAGGTGCCCGCCGCCCCGGCCGAGGTCAAGCGCCCGGCCGCCCGGGCCGAACTCGCGACCTTCGCCAAGGTGGCGATCGGCCAGTTCGTGTCGATGATCGGCACCAGCCTCTCCACCTTCGCGCTCGGCGTCTGGGTCTACCAGCAGACCGGCTCGGCCTTCGACTTCGCGATGATCTCGGTGGTCGCGGTGCTGCCCGCCGTGCTGCTGCTGCCGATCGCCGGCGCGGTCGCCGACCGGGTCGACCGGCGCAAGATCATGATCGTCACGGACACCGTGGCCGCGGCCGCCATGCTCGGGCTCGGGCTCCTGCTCTGGGCCGACCTGCTGGAGGTCTGGCACATCTATCTGGTGGCCTGCGTCGGCTCCACCTGCTCGGCCTTCCAACGGCCCGCCTACCTCGCGGCGATCACCCAACTGGTGCCCAAGCGCTACCTGGGCCAGGCCAACGGCCTCGCCCAACTGGGCACCGGCGCGGGCGACATGATGGCCGTCCTGGCCGGCGGCGTACTGGTCTCGCTGATCGGCCTGCACGGCGTGGTGCTCTTCGACATGGCCACCTTCCTCACCGGCGTGACCTGCCTGCTGCTGGTCCGCTTCCCGGACGCGATGTTCGACAAGCAGGAGGAGCCGCTGCTGCGCGAGGTGGTCACCGGCTGGCGGTACATCGTGCGCCGGCACAGCCTGGTCGCCATGGTGGTCTTCTTCGTGGTGTTCAACTACCTGTTCGCCGTCGCCACCGTGCTGGTCACCCCGATGGTGCTGGCCACCGGCTCGGCCGTGCAGCTCGGTGTGGTCACCGCCCTCGGCGGCCTCGGCGCGATGACCGGCGCCCTGGTGATGGCCCTGTGGGGCGGCACCCGCCGCCGCACCACCGGCATGATCGGCTTCACCTCGGTGGTCGGCCTCGCCGCCGTGCTGGCCGGTAGCCGGCCCGGCGCCGCGCTCACCGCCTGCGGACTCTTCGTCCTCTGGGCGGCCATGATGATCCTCAACTCGCACTGGATGGCGCTGATCCAGACCAAGGTCGGGATGGAGCTCCAGGGCCGGGTGCTGGCCACCAACCAGATGCTGGCCATGTCGATGATGCCGCTCGGCTTCCTCACCGCCGGCCCGCTCTCCGACCACGTCTTCGAGCCGCTGATGCGCCCCGGCGGCGCGCTCGCCGACTCGGTCGGCCTGGTGCTCGGCACCGGACCGGGCCGCGGCGCCGGCCTGCTGCTCGTCGTGGTCGGCCTGGTGCTCGCCGTCTGGGGCCTGCTCGGCCTCGCCTACCGGCCGCTGCGGCTGCTGGAGGACCTCCTCCCGGACGCGCTGCCGGACGCCGAGATCGGCGACAAGGACGCCATCCAGGCCGAGGCCGACCGTCAGCTCGCGCTCACCGAGGCCGCCCGCGGCGCGAAGCGGCCGGACCGGGGCACCCGTGGCGCGGAGCGGCCCGGCACCGGCACCGGCGCCGTCCGGCTGCCCCGCCCGTCCGGCACCCCGGAACCGGTCGAGGACGACCCGGCCGACCGGGTGCACGCCTCCACCGCCCGTCGGTAACCGGGCACAACGGCGCGCCCCCGTCCCCCCGGTGAGGGGACGGGGGCGCGCAAGGCTGGCGGGCGGGCTACTTCGCGTGCTTGAAGGAGTAGTTGAACTCCGCGGTGCCGAAGGCCCGCATCAGGCGGATCCAGAACGGCATCATCATCTCCATCGCCCGGGCGCCCGTGATGTCGCCCAGGTCGATCACCGACCCCGCCGGCCAGCCGAAGGTGCCCAGCAGCGCGACCGTACGCTCCTTGGCCCCCTCGTCGTCCCCCGCCACGAACATGTTGTGCTCACCGGCCAGCCGGGACGGGTCCACCATCACCGGAGCGGTCACCGTGTTGAGCGTCTTCACCACCAGGGCCTGCGGGAACTCGCGCTGGATCCGCTCGCCGACGCTGTCGGTGTTCACCGGGTCGAGCGTCAGCTCGCCCTCGGGGGAGAACACCAGCGGGTTGGAGAGGTCGATCAGGAGCTTGCCCGACAGCCGCTCCGCGCCCGCCGCCCGCAGCGCGTCCAGGGCGACCGTCCCCGGCGTGGCGTTCAGCACGACCGCGCCGAACTCCGCCGCCTCGGCGAAGGTGCCGTGGTGGCCGTTCGGCCCGGCCTGCTCGGCCCAGGCCACCGCCGCCTCGTTGTCCTTGCTGCGCGAGCCCAGCGTCACCTCGTGGCCGAGTTCCACCAGCTTGTCCGCGATCGTCCGCGCGACACCGCCCGTGCCGATGATTCCGTACCGCACCGCTCTACCCCGTTCCTCGGTTGACTGCCGGGACGACGATAGATCAACACCGGCCGGGTGTCCGGCGAACGCCGCGAACGGCCGCCCGCCGACTGGACCACCCCCGCCGGTGGGAGCGCCCGGCCCGCCGAACGATGGCACCGGGGACCACCGCCCGGTGGCCCTCGGCCGCCCGTCCGCCTTCGCCCGACGACGGCGTCGCCGGTCCGGGCCGCCCGCTGTCCGCGCGGGCGGCCCGGACCGCTTCGGCCGGGGTGTGCGAGGTACTCAGACGCCGTCCCGGAGCCGGGCGGTCACCGTCTTCGGGCGCTGGTACTCGTGCAGGGCCAGGGTGGAGAGGTCGGTGCCCTGGCCGGAGGCGCCGCGGCCGCTGTGCGGGAGTTCGGCGGTCTGCGCCAGGTGGCAGTTGATCCACGTCTCGCCGGCGTCCAACCGGGCGGTGAGGTCGAGGGCGGTCGACAGGTCGGCGGTCCACACGCTGGCGGCGAGCGCCTGCGGCACGGCGTTGGCGAGCGCGAGCGCCGCCTCGACGGTGGGGGCATGCTGGACGGTGAGCAGCGGGCCGAACACCTCCTCGACGACCGCCGGATCGTCGTCGGGGAGGTCGGCGAGCAGCCGGGCGGGGCGCCAGAGGCCGTCGCCGCGGCCGGGCGCGGCCAGCGAGCGCTTGGCGGCCGAGGCGGCCAGCAGCCGGTCGTAGCGGGCGGCCTGGTCGGGGTTGTTGAGCGGGCCGAAGTCGCGGCCGGCCTCGCGGGCGCCGAGTGCGGCGGCCAGGGCGGTGACGGTCCGCTCGTAGTGCTCGGTGAGGGTGATCACCCGGGCGGGCGCGGCGCAGCTCTGGCCGGCGTTGTAGGTGCACGCGTCGGCGAGCGCGGACCAGGTGTGCTCGGGCGCGTCCGGCAGGACGAGCACCGGGCTGTTGCCGCCGAGTTCGAGGCTGACCCGGCGGTGCCCGGCCCGCGCGGCGATGTCGGCGCCGGCGGTCGCGCTGCCGGTGAAGGCGATCAGGTCGACGTCGGCGGCGACCAGCAGCCGGCCGGTCTCCCGGTCGCCGGGGAGGGTGGTCAGCACGCCGTCGCCGAGCGCCTCGGCGGCGTGGGTGGCGAGCAGCGCGGCCGAGTCGGGGGTGGTCTCGGCGGGCTTGACCACCACGGTGTTCCCGGCGGCGAGGGCCGGGGCGCAGCGCCAGGCGGCCATCAGCAGCGGGTAGTTCCACGGGACGACGGCCGCGACCACGCCGACCGGCTCCCAGCGCACCCAGCTCTCGTGCCCCGGCAGGTAGCGGCCGGCGGCGGGCGCGGTGCCGGTGCGCGCGGCGCCGGCGTAGAACCGGAACAGGTCGGCGACCTCGCGGATCTCGGCGGCGGCCTCGCTCTCGGGCTTCCCGGTGCCGGCCTGCTCCAGCACGGTGTACTCGGTGAGGTGCCGCTCGATCAGGTCGGCGAGCGCGTCCAGCCGGCGTTCGCGTTCGCGCGGGGTGAGCGCGCGCCAGCCCGGCGCGACGGCCCGGGCCCGGGCCACGGTCGCGGCGACCTGCTCGGCCCGCGCGGGGACGAGCGTGCCCCGGGGGTGGCCCGTGCGGGGGTCCGTCAGACGGAGTTCGGGGGCGGCGGCGATGGTCTCGGTGGCGGGGGAAACGGTGGACGGTGCCATGGCGGGGCCTTCCGGGGCCGGGACAGCAGCGGACGGGACAGCGGACGGGGCGGAGGAGGGAGCAGTGGACGGGGTCACAGGTCGTAGGCGCGCAGCCAGAGTTCCAGGGTCAGCACCAGCCAGAGCTTGCCGCCCTGGCGGGGCAGCAGCGTCCCCTCGCGGCGCATCCAGGTCCGCACGGTGTCCGGCCGGACCAGCCCGCGCTCCCGGGCGGTGCGCCCGAGCAGCAGCTCGGCGGAGAGGTCGCGCAGCGGCCCGCGCAGCCACTGCTGGACCGGCACCCGCATGCCGCTCTTCGGCCGGTCCACGACCGCCGCCGGCAGGAGGTCCCGGACGGCCTCCTTGAGCACCCACTTCTCCACCGTGCCGCGCAGTTTGAGGGTCGGCGGGGTGGCGAAGGCGTGGTCGACGACCCGCCGGTCGAACAGCGGCGACCGGCCCTGCACCCCGCGCGAGGCGGTGAGCCGCTCGACCTTGGTGAGGATGTGGTGCGCGCCCTTGGTCCGCAGGTTGCAGTGCAGCAGCTGGTTGAGCAGCGCCTGCATCGGCCCGGGGGAGAGGTACGGCGCGACGAAGCGGCGCGGCTGCGGCTCGTCCGCCAGCGCGCGCAGGGCGTGCGGGGTGAGCAGCCGGGGCAGGTCCTCGTAGCACTTGCGGTAGGACCGCAGATAGGCCTCGGCCCGCACCTCGGGGGCCGGGTCGTCCCGGTGCATCTCGTGGACCAGCATCGGCAGGTTCTTCGGCCCGCCGTACACCGGGTCGCCGCCCTCGCCGTTGAGCGAGACGGTGATCCCGTCGGCGGCGACGGCCTCGGCGAGCATCAGGTTGGGCACGGTCAGCGGGTCGCCGACCGGGCTGTCGAGCAGCGCCACGGTGTCGGCGAGCCGGGCGGCGACCTCCTCGCCGGAGACGGTGAGGATCCGGTGCCGGGTGCCGCAGTGGCCGGCGACCAGCCCGGAGTACCCCAGCTCGTTGGGCAGTTGGTCGCCGAAGCTGATCGAGTAGGTGTGCACCGGGTGGTCGTGCAGCCGGGCGGCGAGCGCGGTGACCAGTGAGCTGTCGACGCCGCCGGACAGCAGCACCCCGACCGGCCCGCCGGCCGGCAGCCGCCGTGCGGTGGCTCCTTCGAGCAGGGCGCGCAGCTCCCGCGCGTACGCCTCGGGCGGCGGGGCATCGCCCTCGGGCAGCCGCTCGGCGGGCTCCCAGAACGGTTCCTGGTGCGCCGTGCCGTCGGCGGCGAGCCGCAGCACCCGGCCGGGCAGGGCCTCGTGGACGCCGCGCAGCAGGGTCTCCTCGCCGGGCAGGTAGGCGAAGGTGAGGAAGGAGCGGACGGCGGCCAGGTTGAGGCCGGTGCCGAGCGCGGGCCAGTGGCGCAGGGCGCGCAGCGAGGTGGACGCGGCCCAGCAGCCGTCGGCGCGGGCGTGGTACAGGGTGCGGGCGCCGGCGTGGTCGCGGATCAGCACGAGGTCCGCGCCGTCGACGACGACGAGCGCGAACATCCCGTCGGCCCGTCGCAGGCCGTCCGTGCCGAGCCGCAGCCAGAGCCGCAGCAGCAGTTCGCCGTCCGGGCGGTCGGCGGGCGCGGGGGAGCCGGCCGTGGCGAGGGCGGCGAGCAGTTCGGTCCGGTTGTGCAGGGTGACCTCGCCGACGGCGGTGCGGCCGTCGACGGTGAACGGGCCGGTGGCGAAGCCGGGTTCGGCGGGCAGCAGGGCGGCCTGGGCGCCGCGGGGCGCGGTGGCGCCGGTGAGTGCGGCGAGGTGGGTGCGGGCCCGGTCGGCGTCGGGGCCGGCGCAGGCGCAGCAGCGGGGCATGGGGGAGCGGTGCCTTTCGTCGAGGGGGCGGCCCCCGGGGTGGAGGGCCCAGCGGAGGAGGGGTGGCGGCTCAGCCGAAGTCGTCGCCGTCCCAGCCGTCGTCGGAGTCGTTCCAGTCGCCGAAGTCCTCGGCGGCGCCCGGGTCGTCGTGGCCCCCGTCATGCCCGCCGTCGTCGGCGGAGCCGCCGCCGCCCCCGCCGCTGCCGCCGTCGCCGCTCCCGGAGGAACCGGAGGCCTGCTGCCGGGCCTGCTGGCGCAGCTCCTCCTCCTCGGCCTCGGAGAGTGCGGAGGGCGGCAGCTGGGCGGCGGTGATCGCGGCGACGCCGGCCACCCCGAGGGCGCCGACCACCACCCCGAGCCGCCCGCCGAAGGAGCTGCGGTTGAGGGTGACCAGCCCGCCGGCCCAGACGGTGCGGCCGTAGCCGATGTCGCGGCCGTACTCGGCGGTGCCGTCCGCGTACCGCCGCTTGACCAGGTCGCGGCCGAGCGGCTCGTCGGTGCCGGAGCGGCCGAGGCTGTCGTGCCAGTGGATCTGCCGGTCGGTGCCGCGCCGGCGCCACTCGCTGCGGCCGTCCTCGTACCGGCGGTGCACTTGGCCGTCCGCCAGCAGTTCGTCGCGGTAGCCGAGGTGGCGTGCGTTGCTCATGGGTGCGGGGTCCTCACAGACTCGGACGGGGCCGGGCGGCGGGTCGGGCGTGGCGGCGGTGCGGTGCGATACGGCGGCGCGGGTTCAGCCGGTCGGCCAGCTGAGGAAGCCGCTGCCGCGCACGGTGCGGACGCGCCGGTGCAGCGGGGTGCGGCGCGGTCCGGCCGTCCCGCCGCCGCGGACCTGGCGGATCACGGTGTGCAGCAGCCGGGCCGGGGCGACGGCGGCCAGCTCGACGGTCCGCCCGCTGCCCAGCCAGGCCCGCTCCTCGGGCCGCAGCCCGGCGGGCAGTGGCCCCCGGTGCCCGTGCGGGCCGCGCCCCGAGGTCAGGTGCAGGGTGCCGGCGTGCCGGGGCACCAGGCCCATCGAGCGCACCCGCACGCCCGCCGGCCCCGCCCCGGCCGGCCCGTACCGGGCCCGGACCCGCTCGAAGCAGGCGAGCCCGGAGGGGCTGGCGTCGTGCAGCACGTGCACCACGGCGCCGCCGGCCCGCTCCAGCGAGGCCACCAGCCGTTCGTCCAGGGGCAGTTCGTCGGCCGCGAGGACGGGGCAGGCGGCCTCCAGGTGCAGATCGTTGGCGATCAGCATCGCGGTGATCTCCCGGCTCTGGCAGACCAGCAGCCGGGGCACCCCGTAGTCGTAGAGGTCGTGCTCCCCGGCGGCCGCCGGGCGGGGGCCGGCCGGCCGGGGCGCGGGCGGCGGCAGCAGACCGGGCAGTTCCTCGCGGCGGGCGGCCAGCGCGGCGGCGAACCGCTCGTACCGCACGGGCGGCGCCAGGGTGTACGGGATCCGGCGCGGCCCGGCGTGCAGCGGCTGGAGCACCCGGCACAGCTCGTAGTAGAGCTGCCGCTCGGTGTACCGCAGCCCGCCGGGCTCCCCGGCCCGGGCGGCGGCGACGGTCAGCGCGCCGTCCAGGAGCGGACGCAGCGTCATGCGGTTCCTGCCTTTCGTCGTTCCCGCCGTCATGCGGGTCCCCTACCGAGGTCCGGTCCGCCGGGCCGGCTCCCGCCGCCGCCGCTCTCGGGCGTGCCGTCCGCCGCGGGTTCGGGCCAGGTCATGAAGCCGACGGCGAGGGCCCGCCGGCGGGTCTCCAGCGGGTTCTCCGGCCGTCCCGCCGCCGGGGAGCGCACCGGGGCGGCCCGGAGGGCGGCCGGGTCCCGGGGCGCCGGCGGCGCGGTGATCCGTTCGGCGGCCCGGTCGGCGAGCGCCATCAGCCGTTTGGGCGCCAGCGCGGCGAGCGGGGTCCACCAGCCCTCGGCGAACCACGCCCGCTGGCTGCCGGTCAGCTCCGGGACGGTCCGCTCCAGCCGGAGCCGAAGGTCCTCGGAGCGGTGCAGGTCGCGCAGCAGCGTGTACCTGGTCTCGTCGACCAGCACGGTGCGCACCGACAGCCCGGCGTCCAGCACCCGCGGGCCGGGCCGCGCGGCGCGCGCGTCGGCGGCCAGCAGGTGGCCCTGCGGCGAGGCGTCGTGCAGCACCACCAGCGGCAGTCCGGCCGGGACGGCCCGCAGCTCGGGCACGAGCAGCGCGCGGTGGCGCTCGGCCCAGCGGTTGGCGTGCAGGAAGGCGAGGACCGTCCGGTCCGGGCAGAGCAGGGCGAACGCCGGCTCGGCGGGCGGCGGCCCGGGCCGGACCAGTGCGTCGTCCACCAGCCCCGGCGGCAGCGCGCCGTAGACGGCCCGCCAGCGCTCCAGCACGACGGTGCGGAACTCGTCGGCCGTCCAGCGCGGGCCCACCGAGGTGTCCGGCGCGGGCTGGTCGGCCAGCCACAGCTGGCGGATGCCGAGACCGATCAGCAGCAGCGCCACCCCGAGGAACAGCGGGGCGAGGCCGAGGTCGATCACGGCGACGGCCATCACGAGCCCGATCAGGCCGGGGACGATCAGCCCGGCCGCCTTGCTCGCCTCGCCCCGGAACCGCTGGGGCGGCCGGCCCCGGTGCTGGAGGGCGAAGACCAACTGTCCGGCGGTCACGGTCAGCCGCCCCTGGTCGGAGAGCTTCCCGGTGAGCTTGCGGATCCGCACGTCGTGCAGGCCGGCGCCGTCCAGCTTGGGGTCGAGGGCGAAGTGCTTACGGCAGTAGGAGCAGCGGCGCTTGGTGCGCTGGCGCTGCAGGAGGTCCTTGGAGCAGTGCGGGCAGATCATCGCGACACCTCCGGCTCCGGCCAGCTCAGGAATCCGACCTCGCCGAGCAGGGCCTGTTCGGCGGCCCGCTCGGCCGTCCTCAGCAGCCGCCGGGGCGGCACGGCCGCGAGCGGGCTCCACAGGCCGGCGCCGAACCAGGCGCGCTCCGCCGGGCGCAGCCCCGGCAGCCGGTCCAGCCGCGCCTCCAACTCCTCGCGCTGCTGGTGCGCGTAGAACTGGACGGCCCGGTCGCCCGCCGCCAGCACGGTGCGGACGGACAGCCCGGCGTCCACCACGGGGACGCCCGGCCGCGCGGCGCGGGTCTCGGCGACCAGCAGGTGGCCCTCCGGCGAGGCGTCGTGCAGCACGATCACGGGCAGGCCGGCGGGCACCTCGGCCGGCGTACCGACGAGCACCGCCCCCTGGCGCGCGCCGAAGGTGTTGGCGTGCAGGAAGGCGGCCACCGCCCGGTCCGGGCAGAGCACCGCGAGCACGGGCGGCCCGTCCGGCAGGGAGGGTCGGACGACGGAGGCCCGGACCACGCCCTCGGGGAGGGCGCCGTAGACCTGGATCCACCGGTCCAGGACCGTCTGCTCGAACGACTCGACGCTCCAGCCGGGGAGTTCGGCCAGCGGCGCCGTCCAGGCGTCCTGCTGCTGCCACTGCCGGTCGCGCCGCGCCTGCCACTGCTGATCGGCCAGTTGCCAGGCGGCCAGGATCCGCTTGCGCCGCAGCAGGCGGACCGTGTCGCGCGCCATGGCGGCCAGCAGGACGATCCCGAAGCCGCCGGCCGGCACGGCCAGGATGACCGCGGACGGCAGGTAGGCCGCCAGCAGGTAGGCGACGGCCAGCAGCCCGGCGCCCATGCCGAGGCAGAAGACCAGCACGCCGGTGCCCTCGAACTCGGGCTCCTTCGGGCGCCCCGGCGGGACGTTCCGGGGCCGGGCGGGCGGGCGTCCCCGGCCCTGCAGCGACCAGCGGAGCTGTTCGGTCGTCAGGAGTAGCCGGCCGCCGTCGCCCAGCCGCTCGACGGTGCGCCGCAGGCGGACGTCGTGCAGGCCCCGGTCGAGCTTCGGGTCCAGGGCGAACGGCCGGCGGCAGCGGCCGCAGGTCCGGCCCGTGCGCTCACGGGCGAGTAACCGGGCGTCGCAGCGCGGACAGATCATCGAGGGGACTCCTCCAGCACCGCCGCCAGCTTCCGCAGCCCGGCGGCCAGCCGCTCCCGCCGGCCGACCCGGCCGATCCGCTGCCCGCGCTCCACCGCCCGCAGCGTCTCGGCGAGTTCGGACTCCGCCCGGCGCTCGGCCTCGGCCGCGGTGATCGCGTAGTCCTCGTGGTCGATGCCGTACCCGGTGTTGGCGGCCAGGATGTTGAGCGGCTCGCGGCCCCGGTTGGCGAAGGAGTGCGGCATCAGCTCGGGTATCCGTATCAGCAGCCCGGGCGTCAGCGGCACCTCCACCACCCGGCGCCGCTCGGCGTCGTACAGGCCGCAGGCGGCGTGGCCGAGGCTGAGCACCAGGTGCTCGCCGCCGTGCGCGTGCGGCGTGAAGGCGCTGCGCGGGGCGACGATGCCGAGCTTGTACGTGGCGTTGGACGGCCGCTCCGGCGAGGTCTTGGCGTCGCCGACCAGGTAGTGGGCGAACTGGCCCTCGTCGATGAAGCGGAGCAGCTCCTCACCGGCCGGTCCGTGCGCGGCCCGCGGCCCCAACTCCCGTGCGCCGTCCCGGTCCGCGAGCAGCACCCGGCCGTCCGGCCGCAGCCGGTACAGCTCCGCGCCGGCCGGCAGCCGCCCGGCGAGCCGTTCGAGTTCCCGCAGCCCCGATCGTACGGACATCGGCCACCCCACCCCCAGTTTGACCCTCGCGACGTCATCCGCGGTGACGCGGACCGCCGCACGGCCGGTTCCCGCCGTCCGGGGCCGACGTCGTGGATCCTACGCACAGGGTGTGACAGCGGGCCCGTCCTTGCGGATCCGACAGGACGGGAGAGGCCTGAGGGAGGCCGGGTGCGGTCAGCGCCCGCGGGCCACCACGAAGTCGGGCAGCGCCCGCAGGAACGCCCGGGCCTGCTCGGCCTCCGCGCCGTCCCCGTCCCCGTCCCCGTCCGCCGCCGGCTCCGGCACCCCCGCCAGGACCCCTTCGATCTCCCGCTCGGCGGCCGCGACCAGTCCGGCCGCCGCCTCCTGGGCGTGCGCCACGCAGTCGTAGGCCGTCATCCGGTCGAGCAGCCAGGCGACGTCCTCCGCCGCCCCCGGACCGCGCTGCGCCCTGGTGAGGCTCAGGTGGCGCACCACGCGGGCGCGTTCGGCGGGGGTGGCGCGCTCCAGCAGCTGGATGAGCATCAGGGTCCGCTTGCCCTCCCAGAGGTCCCCGGCGATCTCCTTGCCGTACTCCTCGGCCGCCCCGACCAGGTTGAGCACGTCGTCCTGGATCTGGAAGGCGGCGCCCAGGTACCAGCCGAACCGGTCCAGCCGGGTGGCGTCGGTGCCCGCCCCCTCGGCGACCAGCAGGCCGGAGCGGCACGGGTAGAGGAAGGTGTACCAGGAGGTCTTCTTGAGGCACATCCGGTAGTAGTCGGCGCTGGTCAGGTCGCAGACGTTGTCCCGGATCCAGGCGATCTCCATCGCCTGCCCCTCCAGGGACTGGCGGCACATCAGCTCGGTCTCCTCGAACAGCCGCCAGGCCAGCTCCCCGCCGAGCGCCCGCCGGTTGGCCATCACCCGGCGCAGGCCGAGCAGGTTGATCGCGTTGCCGACGTTCAGCGCGACCTCCACGCCGTACCGGGCGGGCAGCGTGGGCGTGCCCCGGCGCAGTTCGCTGCCGTCCTGGATGTCGTCGTGGACGAGGAAGGCGTTGTGGAACAGCTCCACGGTGACGGCCGGGTTGAGGGCCCGGTCGGGTGCGCCGCCGAACGCGGCGCAGGTCACCAGGCAGAGCGCCGCGCGCAGGCCCTTGCAGGGGCGGGTCGGGTAGTCGGCGGCCAGGTCGTAGAGGTACGGCGGGCTCTGCTCGGGGATGTGGCGCAGGAGTTCGGCGAGGGTCCGCTCGCGGTAGTGGGCCAGGACGCGCTCGACCAGCGGCGCGCCGACGGCCGGGCGCTCGGCCGCGGTGGTCACCCCTGGGGCCGCTCGTCCGCCCCGTCGCCGCCGCCCGCGCCCTCGGCGGCCCCCGGCGCGCGCTGCGGCCCGAAGGCGCTCTGCAGGCCGCGGTTGGCGAGGCCGGGGGCGAGCGAGCCCAGGCTGAGCAGCAGGTCGAGGACGTCGTGGGCGTTGGAGGTGAGCCGCTGGGCCTGCTCGGACACCTCGCCGGTGGTGTTGGCGAGGACCCGCTCGCTGACCGCGTCGATCAGCTGGTGGGTGTTCTCCGAGACCCGGCGCACCAGCTGGTCGAACTCCTCCTGCTCGACGCGGTGCTCGCCGGTGAGCCGGGCGGTCGCCGCCTTGGCGTCGGCGAGTCCGGCGGACAGCTCGCGTTCCAGGACGGCCGCCGCCTCCATGACCGCGCGCGAGCCCTGCTCGCCCAATTCGCTGAATCGACCGGCGTCGGGCATGGCTGACCTCCTGGTTCGCGCCCCGGACGGGGGCGGGGCGGGTGGACCGGCGCGCGGCAGAGCGCCGTCCCGATCGCTGATGGTACACGGGTGTGTGCGGAGCGTGTCCATGGTGGCACGGTGGTGGCGCCGGGTGCGCGCGGGTTCCGTCGTGCGCCGGAGTCGCCCCGGCGCGCGGCGCGGCCCGTGCGCCGGGTCCGGTCGGTCCGCGCGGCGGTCGCCCGGCCGCCCGGCGAGTCGGGGGCCGCCCGTCGCCCGGTCACTGATAGTGATTGCCTCGTCGCGGAGCGAACCGCCGGGGGTGGCGGACGGACGGCGCGGAGCAGCACGGGACCTCACAGGACACCAGCAGGACAAGGAGCGGTCATGGGTGGCAGACAGCGTCCGCCGAAGGCGCGGAACGCCCGGCCGGAGGCGCGGCGGCGGACCGGTCGGCCGGGCGACCCGCGAACGGACGGGCCGGCGGTGAACCCCGGGCTGGAGATCGCCCGGCTGGAGGGCTACCTCGCCTGGGAGGCGGAGGTCTCGGCGGCCGAGCGGGACGCCCGGGCCTTCGCCGACCGCTTCCCCTGGCTCGCGCCGGACGATCGCGAGGCCCTGGAGCAGGCGTACACCGACGACCGCCTCCGGTACGCGGAGGAGGTCGTCGACCGCGCGGTCGGCCGCTGCCGCGCGCTGGCCGCCCGCTACCGCGCCGAGTGCCGCCGGATCTGCGCCCGCTGGGCGGCCCTCTGCCTGTCCGTGGCGTTCGCCGCGGCGCTGCTCGCCGCCCTCCCGGCCGCGCTGCACGGCTGAGCGGCCCCGCCCGGCTGAGCCGCCCTGCCGGCGCGACCGGGCCCGCACGACGTGAGCGGCCCCGCACGACGTGACCGGGCCCGCCGCAGACCCCTGGGGTGCGGCGGGCCCGGTGGTTCGTCCGGTCCGCGCCGGTCAGCGCTGACCGGCGCGGCGGACGGGCTCAGTGGACGGGCTCAGTGGTGGCCGTGTCCGCTGGTGATCTCGTGGTGCTCCTCGGCCGTCGGCTTGGCGATCTGGCTGCCCTCGCCGTAGAAGCCGCGGGACAGCCTGGCCCGGGTGCGGGCCCACAGCCCGGCCCGGCGGGCCACGCCGTTCTCGTCCACCTCGGCCGGCAGCTCGAACGGTTCCACCTGCTCGTGCGCGGTGAGCGTGTGCAGCCGCTCCGGCGGCAGCGGCGCGTGCACCTCGATGAACTCGCCGTGCTGGAGCCGCTTGATGACGCCGGTCTCCCGCCCGTGCAGCACCTTCTCCTTGTCCCGGCGCTGGAGGCCCAGGCACCAGCGCTTGGTGATCACGAAGACGATCACCGGCCCGACGAAGAAGCCGATCCGCGCCGCGTTGGTGATGGCGTTGATGGACAGGTGGAGGTGGGTGGCGAGCAGGTCGTTGCCGCCGGCGGCCAGCAGGATCAGGTAGAGGCTGATCCAGGCCGCGCCGAACGCGGTGCGCACCGGCGCGTTGCGCGGCCGGTCGGCGATGTGGTGCTCGCCCCGGTCCCCGGTGATCCAGGCCTCCAGGAACGGGTAGGCCCAGATCGCCACCAGCACCAGCGGGAAGATCATCAGCGGTACGAACACGCCCAGGTTGAGCGTGTGGCCCCAGAGGCCGATCTCCCAGCCCGGCATGATGCGGATCAGGCCCTCGGAGAAGCCCATGTACCAGTCCGGCTGGGCGTCGGTCGACACCTGGTCGGGGCGGTACGGGCCGTACGCCCAGATCGGGTTGACGGTGGCGACCGCGGACATCGCGGCCACCATGCCGAACACCAGGAAGAAGAAGCCGCCCGCCTTGGCCATGTAGACCGGCATCAGCGGCATGCCGACCACGTTGTCGTTGGTCCGGCCGGGCCCGGCGAACTGGGTGTGCTTGTGGTAGAAGACCAGGATCAGATGGGCCACCAGCAGGCCGAGCATGATGCCCGGGATCAGCAGGACGTGCACGGTGAACAGTCGCGGCACGATCGCGGTGCCGGGGAACTGGCCCCCGAAGAGGAAGAACATCAGGTACGTGCCGACGATCGGCACGGCGAGGAGCGCGCCCTCCATGAACCGGATGCCGGTGCCGGAGAGCAGGTCGTCCGGCAGCGAGTAGCCCATGAAGCCGTCGAACATGCCGAGGATCAGCAGGCCCGCGCCGAACAGCCAGTTGATCTCGCGCGGCTTGCGGAACGCGCCGGTGAAGAAGACGCGCATCATGTGCACGAACATCGCGGCCACGAAGACGATCGCGGCCCAGTGGTGGATCTGGCGGATCAGCAGACCGCCGCGGATGTCGAAGCTGATCCGCATGGTCGAGGCGAAGGCCTCCGACATGGGGATGCCCTGGAGCGGCACGTAGGAGCCCTCGTAGGTCACCTCGCCCATGGACGGGATGAAGAAGAGCGTCAGCCAGACCCCGGTCAGGATGATGATGATGAAGGTGTAGAGGCAGATCTCGCCGAGCATGAAGGACCAGTGGTCCGGGAAGATCTTGCGCAGATTGGACTTGGACAGGCCGTAGACGCCGAGCCGTCCGTCGGTCCAGTCGACGAGCGCCTCCACCTTGTTGGCGGGCGCCGCGCGCGTGCTGGTGACCGGCTGCGGGCCAGGCCGCTGCTCGGCTCTCACGACGGGCTCCCCGGCGTCCGCCGCGGCACGTCCTGGACGCCCGGCCGTGCAACGCCCGGCCGGTGGAGTGATGTGATCATCGGACCTCTCGATACGGGGGTGCCGGGCAGCCCGGCGCGCAGATCCGGCGACCCGCCGCCCCCGTTGCTCAAAGTGATGGAGCGCTTACTCTGTCATGCTGTCGGGAGCGCGCCGACTGTGCACGTCCATCGGCCCGTCCGGCCGCTCGTGTCGGCCCGTCCGGGGGGTCGGGCGCCGCGGCGGACGGCCCGTGCGCGCCCCGCGCGCGGCTGCGGCGCGGCTCCGATGCTGCGCTCGGGTGCTGTTGACGACGCGCCGGGGCGTTTCGGCGCGCGCCGCGCCCGGGGAGGGCGCGGGACCGGGCCTACGCTGCGCCAATGGTGGATCACCGGGAACTCTTCGAGGACGTGACAGCCGACCTGGCGCGGGCCGGCTTCGACACCGACCGCGGGCCCTCGGGCCTGCGGATCGACCAGGGCCCGCAGGGGGTGCTGATCGGCTGGCCGCCCTCGGACGGGGACGCCGCCGAGCCGCCGCCCGCCGAGGGCATCCGGACCGCGGTGACCGGCGCGGTCGCCACCGTGCTGCGCGAGTCCGGCTACCTGGTCACGGCGGCCGGTCCGGACGAACTGCTCGTCACCGCCGACCCCGCCCGGGCCGCCGCCCAGGACGCCCGGGCCGCCCGGGCCGCCCAGGGCGCCCAGGACGCTCAGGACGCCGACGGGCGGGAGCCGGCCGGCGTCCCCGAGCAGTGGTGGGGGTGAGGGGCGGGCGCGGTCGCCGGATTGCCCCTGGTTCGCACCACGTGCAACCATACAGTTGCAACTGTGGGTGACGGTGCTGAGGAGCAGGCGATGACGGACGCCGCGACGGACGCCGCGACACGGCATCGGAACGTCGGCGGCGAGGCGGTCGACCTGGTGCTCGGCGCCCTGGCCGACCCGACCCGGCGCCGACTGCTCGACCTGCTCGCCGCCCAGGGCGAGGCCACCGCGACCGAGTTGGCCGGGCGGCTCCCGGTCACCCGGCAGGCGGTGGTCAAGCACCTTGCCGTGCTCGACGCCGCCGGCCTGGTCGCCGGGCACCGGACCGGGCGCGAGGTGCGCTACGCCGTCCGGCCGGTGGCGCTGGACGCCGCGGCGCGCTGGATGGCCGAGCTCGCGGCCGACTGGGACCGCCGGCTCGGGCACCCCGGGGCCCCCTCCGAAGCACCCCTGGCGCACCGGACGGCCGCGCCGCCCGGGGACCGCGTCTGACGGTCCCCGGGCGGCACGGCCGAGGCGGGTGGTGGGCCGGGAGGCGGGTCAGCCCGCCGTCCGGCCCGTGGCGGCGGCGAGCGCGGCGGCCAGCTCGTCCACGCCCTGCTCCCGCAGCACGCCGTAGTGGTCCCCGGCCAGCTGCACCATGCCGGGCACGGCGGCCGACCAGCCGGAGCTGCCCTCGATGAACGAGTAGTCGTCACCGGTGGCCTTGAAGACCGTCACCGGGGCCGACAGCCGCCGCTCGGCCAGCTCGCGGAAGCTGTACTCGAACTCGTACGTCTCCCCGACGATCCGGGCCACCCGGCGGATCAGCTCCTCGTCGAGCTCCGGCAGCCGCCGGTGGACGAAGGCGGCGAAGCCGTCCTCGTCGCGCACCTCGGCCAGGCACTCCGCCAGCCCCGGCCCGGCGACCGAGCCCGCGAACACCGAGTGGAGGATCGTCAGGTACGCCGGGTTGCGGTACGAGGACTCCCGTCCGTACCGCTCGCCGTCCGCCTGCCGCAGCTCCGGGTTGCCGGGGCAGATCAGCATCACCTCCGCCACCCGCTGCCCGGCCTGCTCCAGCTGCCAGGCCGCCTCGAAGGCCACCCGGGCGCCGAAGGAGTACCCCCACAGGGTGTAGGGGCCCTCCGGCCGGACCGACCGGATCTGCGCGACGTCGGCCGCCGCCATCTCCCGGATCGTCGGGTACGGCGTCTCCCCGGGGTTGATGCCGTACGCCTGGACGCCGTAGAACGGCCGGCCCGAACGCCCGGCGAGCGGACGCAGGTTCATCGGGTAGCCGCCCAGCCCCGGCCAGCAGAACACCGGCTCGCCCGCGCCCTCGCGGTGCAGCGGCACCAGTCGGGAGGCCGGACCGTCGGCCGGGCCGCCGCCGGCCAGGGCGCCGTCGATCCGCGCCGCCAGCTCGGCCGGCCGGGGGCACTCGAACAGCACCTGGAGCGGCAGCCGGGTGCCGAACTCCCGGTTCACCCGGTTGACCAGGGCCACCGCGATCAGCGAGTTCCCGCCCGCGGCGAAGAACTCGTCCGCCGTGGAGACGGTCTCGTACTTCAGCGCGGCAGCCCAGATCCCGGCCAGCCGGCGCTCGGTCGGCGTCGACGGCGCCACGAACGGCGCGCCGGCGGTGGCGTCCCGGACCTGCTCGGCGGCGGCCAGCGCCTTGGCGTCCACCTTCCCGTTGGCGGTCAGCGGCAGCGCGTCCAGCACCAGCACCCGGTTGGGGATCATGTAGTCCGGCAGCACGGTGGCCAGCTCGTCCCTGATCAGCTCCGCCGGGCCCTTCATGTGCACGGCGTCCTCCCGCATGCCCTCGCTGCGGATCTGCTCCTCGCTCACCCGCCCGCCGAGGAAGAAGTACGACGGGCCGCCGGCGATCCCGCACCCGGCCAGGATCGCGTCGATCCGCCGGGCGGCCGGCAGCGGGTGGCCGCTCTTCGAACTGTAGCCCGAGGACATGAAGCCGAAGCCGAGCCCGTTGCGCTGCAGGTGGTGCAGCCGGGTGCCCAGGCCGATGTACTCCAGCCACGGCTCGGCGGCCCGGCTCACCGCGGTGATGCCGAAACCCGCCCGCCGGTACACCTGCTGGTTGATCGCGATGACGTGCCGGGACTCCACCACCTCGTCGGAGATCCGGGTCAGCTCGCCGCCCTCGTACCGGTACAGGCCGGCCGGCAGGCCCTCGACGCCGCCCGGACGGGTCTGGACGAAAAGCTCGGTGTCCTCCCGGCGCGGTCGCCCGTCCTCCGGGACGATCGTGAAGCTGCCCAGGTAGAAGTCCTCCTCGGCGACGTCCAACCGCCGCTGGACGGCCGGCTCGTGGCCCAGCGGACGCACCGCCAGCCCGTACTCCGGCAGCACCTCCTCCAGCACGCCCAGCATGTGGCCGGCCTCGAACTCCAGCACCTCCTGGATGTTGTTCCGGTACACCGGCTCGATCGCGCCGCGCCGGCCGAGGAAGTGCAGGGCGAGCCCGGAGCCGCCGGCGGCGTCACCGACCCGGACCAGGGCGTGGTCCACCGGGTGGTAGTAGTACACGCCCGCGCCGAGGCCGTGCGAGCCGTCCGTCTCCAGGTACAGCTGGGTGGCGTACAGCGCGCCGGGGGAGGCGTACGCGTACTTCGGCAGCAGCCGCTCCTCGCTGTGGAACTGGCCGAACCACCGCAGCACCGGGCCGAGTTCGGCCAGGGTGACGCCGCCGTCCGGTCCGGACACTCGCGGAGCGGCGGCCGGGTGCGGAGCGGCGAGCAGCGCCAGCAGCGCGTCCCGGGTGACCGGGCCGCCCTCGAAGAAGCGGTAGGTCTTGCGGGCGAAGGTCTCCCGCCGCTGCCGCCCGGTCGCCCGGCGCCCCGGCAGCTCGACCACCGGCCGGCCGGCCAGCTCGGCCGGGCCGCGCAGCCCCGGATTGGACAGCTGGGCCCGCACCTGGAGCTTGCTCGCCTTGGACTGGTGGTGGCCGCCGTGGTTGCCCTGGTCCATCAGGGCGGCCTCCTTCGGGTTGAGCTCCACACAGGCCACCAGGTTCTGATGGCCCGTCCGCGGGTCGTCGGTGACCACGGCGGCCGCCCGGCGCACCCAGGTGTGCTCCTCGACGGCGAGGGCGATCTCGTCCAGCTCGACCCGGTAGCCGCGCAGTTTGACCTGGTTGTCCACCCGGCCCGCGCACTGCAGGGTGCCGTCCGGGTTCCACTCGGCGAGGTCGCCGGTGCGGTACAGCCGCTCGCCCGGCAGGTACGGCGAGGCGACGAACCGCTCCGCCGTCAGATCCGGCCGGTTGAGGTAGCCGCGGGCCAGCTGGACGCCGCCGATGTACAGCTCCCCGGTCGCGCCGACCTCCACCGGCGCCAGCTCCTCGTCCAGCACGAAGCAGCGGGTGCGGTCCACCGGCACGCCGATCGGGACGGAGCCGGCCCCGTCGCCGAGCGCCTGCGGGTCGACCCGGTGGGCGGTCGCGTTGATGGTGCACTCCGTCGGGCCGTAGAGATTGACCAGCGCCGCGCCCGGCAGTGCCGCCGTGAGCGTCCGGGCCAGCCGCACGGAGAGCGCCTCACCGCCGGAGTAGAGCCCGCGCAGCGTGGTGCAGTCGGCCAGGCGCTCGGTGTCGAGCAGCGCCTGGAGCAGGGTCGGCACGCACTGCAGGGTGGTCACCCCGTGCGCGAGGACGGTGTCGATCAGGGCCTCCGGATCCCGGTAGACGCCCGGCGCGCCCATCACCACGTGCGCGCCGGCGGCGGGCGCGAGGATCTCCCACTGCGCCGCGTCGAAGCTCATCGGCGTCTTCTGCAGCACGGTGGCGTCCGGGCCGAGATGGCCGGCGTCGGCCAGCCAGCGCAGCTGGGACACGATGCTGTGGTGCTCGATCATCACGCCCTTGGGGCGGCCGGTGCTGCCGGAGGTGTAGATGACGTAGGCCAGCGACTCCGGGCCCGGGCCGTCCGGGCCGTGGCCCTGGTGCGGGATGTGGCCGTGGTGCCGACCGTCGTGCGTGCTCTCGCCCGGGTCGGGCGGATCGGCCTGGTCCGGCAGGTCGGCGGGGGTGACGATCCGGGTGCCGGGCGGGACCAGCTCGGCCAGCCGGGACCGCAGCCGCTCCTGGGCGACGATCACCCGGGTGCCGCTGGACTCGATCATCCAGCGGATCCGCTCCTCCGGGTACTCGGGGGAGAGCGGGAGGTACGCGGCGCCCGCGTGCAGGATGCCCCAGGCGCCGGTCATCAGTTCCGGGGACGGCTCGGTGTACAGGCCGACGCAGTCGTCGGCGGCCACCCCGAGCCGGTGCAGGTGCGCGGCGAGCGCGTCGGCGGCGGCGCCGAGCTCGCGGAAGCTGAGCCGGACGCCGTCGCCGGTCACGGCCGTGGCGTCGGGCCGGGCGGTCACCTGGGCGCGGAGGAGGTCGGGGAGGCAGACGGAGCGGCGGGCTTCGAGGAGTGCGGCGGACAGGACGGACTGTGCGGTCATGAGGGGGTTCCCTGGGTGGGTGCGGGCCGGTTCGGCCGCCCGGTGCCGACCGGGCGTGACTTCCAAGGTCGGCCGCCCGCTGTCCCGAACGCCTGGGGCAGCGGCCGCTTCCCGGCCCGACTTCGGGCCCGGCCGCGGGCCCGCCCCGGTCCCGGGTGTCCCGGGCGGCGGCCGGGGATGTCCCGGGCGGGGGCGTGTGCGCTCGGGACCGGGCCGTGCCGCGCTGGCGCCATTCGCTGACGGATAGTCAAACTCTTGAACACGTGGATCTATTTGTCCCGAACCTGTCAAGAATCGCCCCGATCGCGCATCGACCCTCGCACGTGCACCGATCGACGGTTTGTCCCTCAGGTACGTACCAGGTCGTGCCTAAGGTTTGTGAACGATACGTCCGTTCTGCCACGTCCTGTCATGGCTTGGGTCGGAGGATCATCCAAGCCGCAGGGGTGGGTAGGCGTTCACGAAGATAACGAAAGAGCAGGGATTTGCCCGAGCTTGAGTTTACTTATTGACGACATGGTTGGCCGCCGGGTTAACTCCTGCCACCTAGCCGCAGTGTTGCGGCCCCTGTCATGGAGGCATCCCCCTATGAACGCAACGATGCGTCGCGTCCTCGTCGGCACCGCCGCGGTTTCGATGGCCCTGTCGCTGGCCGCCTGCGGCAAGGCCGGCGCCGACAAGAAGGACAGCGCGAGCTCCGGGGACTCCAAGTCCATCGGCCTGCTGCTGCCGGAGAACGCCTCCTCCACCCGCTACGAGTCGTTCGACCGCCCGTTCATCGAGGCCAAGGTCTCCGCCCTCTGCCCGGACTGCAAGGTCCGCTACAGCAACGCCGAGGGCAGCGCGGCCAAGCAGAAGCAGCAGTTCGACACCCTGATCGCCGAGGGCGTCAAGGTGATCGTCCTCGACGCCTTCGACGCCAAGTCGACCCAGGCCTGGGTCAAGGAGGCGGCCGCGAAGGGCGTCAAGGTCGTCGCGTACGACCGCCTCGCCACCGGCCCGGTCGCCGCCTACGTCTCGTTCGACAACGAGAAGGTCGGCGAGCTCCAGGGCCAGGCCCTGGTGGACGCCCTCGGCGCGAAGGCCGCCGACGCCAACATCGTGATGATCAACGGCGACGAGGCCGACCCGAACGCCGCGCTCTTCAAGGCCGGCGCCCACAAGGCGCTCGACGGCAAGATCAAGAAGGTCGTCTACGAGCAGTCCGGTGAGTGGAAGCCCACCGTCGCCGGCCAGAAGACCGGCGCCGCCATCACCCAGCTCGGCAAGGACGGCTTCCAGGCCGTCTACTCCGCCAACGACGGCATGGCCGGCGCGATCATCACCCAGCTGAAGGCGGCCGGCCTCAGCATCCCGGTCGGCGGCCAGGACGCCGGCCTCGACGCGATCCAGCGGATCGTCGCCGGGGACCAGGCCTACACCATCTACAAGGCGTACAAGCCGCTCGCCGACAGCGCCGCCGAGCTGGCCGTCAGCCTGCTCCAGGGCAAGGACGTCAAGACCGTCGCCACCGCCACCGTGGACAGCGACACCGACAAGGGCATCCCGGCCAAGCTGCTGGAGCCCAAGGTCGTCACCAAGGCCAACATCAACGACACCGTCATCGCCGACGGCCTCTACAAGGCCTCCGACGTCTGCACCGCGGACTACGCCGCCGCCTGCGCCGCCGCCGGCCTCAAGTGACACCCGGCCGGCCACGTCCGGCGCGGCCGACCCCGGCCGAGGCCGACGGGCCGGCACCCGGCCGCTGACACCCGGCGGCTGACATTCGGTCGCTGATGTCCGGCGGCCGGCTCACGGCCGCTGAGGCCCACCGGCCGACACCCGGCCGCTGACACCCCGCGGCCCTCCGGGTCCACGCCCGGCCCACGCCCGTCCGGCGCCCTCGCGCGGCGCCGGACGGCGGGCGGCCGGTCGCCCGCGAGCTCCTTCCCCCCTTCCTCCCCGCCCCGAACACCCCCGCAGGAGATGGTTCACGTGACAGGCGCACCCGTACTGGCGCTGCGCGCGGTCTCCAAGCGCTTCGGCGCCGTCCAGGCGCTCACCGACGTCGACCTCGACGTCCACGCCGGCGAGGTCGTCGCCCTCGTCGGCGACAACGGCGCCGGAAAGTCCACGCTGGTCAAGACGATCGCCGGGGTCCACCCCATCGACGAGGGCACCATCACCTGGGAGGGCCGTCCGGTACGGATCGGCCGCCCCCAGGACGCCCAGGCGCTCGGTGTCGCCACCGTCTACCAGGACCTCGCGCTCTGCGACAACCTCGACGTCGTCGCCAACCTCTTCCTCGGCCGGGAGCTGCGCCGCAACGGCGTCCTGGACGAGGTCGCCATGGAGCGGCGCGCCAAGGAACTGCTGGACACGCTGTCGATCCGCATCCCCAGCGTCCGGATCCCGATCGCCGCGCTCTCCGGCGGACAGCGCCAGGTCGTCGCCATCGCCCGCGCCCTGGTCGGCGACCCGCGGATCGTCATCCTCGACGAGCCGACCGCCGCCCTCGGCGTTGAGCAGACCGCGCAGGTCCTGGACCTCGTCGAGCGGCTGCGCCAGCGCGGCCTCGGCGTCATCCTCATCAGCCACAACATGGCGGACGTCCGCGCGGTCGCGGACACCGTCGCCGTCCTGCGGCTCGGCCGCAACAACGGGACCTTCCCGGTCGCCGGCACCACGTCCGAGGAGATCATCTCCGCCATCACCGGCGCCACCGACAATGCCGTCACCCGGCGCCAGGCACGCATCGCGGAGGAAGCGAAGTGAGCACCAGCCAGACCACCCCCACCACGGAGAACCCGGCGCCGGCCCCGGCCGTCGACCCGCGCCTGCTGGTCCGCAAGAGCGGCGTGGCCGGCTACGCCGAGGAGTTCCGCCGCAAGATCCGCAGCGGCGAGCTCGGGGCCATGCCCGTCGTCCTGGGCCTGATCCTGATCGCGATCATCTTCCAGAGCGTCACCGGCCACTTCCTCCAGGCCGACAACCTGACCAACATCACCAAGTGGATCGCCGGCTACGGCCTCATCTCGGTCGGTGTCGTCTTCGTCCTGCTGCTCGGCGAGATCGACCTCTCGCTCGGCTCGGTCGCCGGGACCTGCGCCGCGATCACCTCCGTGCTCGCCGTGCGACAGGGCCTGAACGAGTGGCTGGCCATCCTGCTCGCCCTCCTCGCCGCCGCCGCGATGGGCGCCCTGCACGGCTTCTTCTTCGCCCGGATCGGCGTGCCGGCCTTCGTCGTCACCCTGGCCGGCATGCTCGCCTGGAGCGGCCTCCAGGACTTCGTCCTCGGCAAGCTCGGTACCGTCAACAACATCAACGACGGTGTCGTCGCCCACCTGGACAACTACTTCCTCGGCGACGGCGACATCCTCTTCGCCTGGCTGCTCGCCGTCCTCGCCATCGGCGGCTTCCTCGCCGCCCAGCTGCTCACCGCCCGCCGTCGCACCGCCGCCGGCCTGCCGGCCCGGGCGATCGGCGAGATCGCGCTGCGCACCGGCGGCCTGGCCGTGGTCGCGCTGGTCGGCGCCTACACGCTCAACCAGGACAGCGGCCTGCCGCTGCCGCTGGTGGTGCTGGTCGGCGTGGTCGCCCTCACCGACTTCGTGCTCCGCCGCACCTCCTACGGCCGGCAGATCTTCGCGGTCGGCGGTGGCATCGAGGCCGCCCGCCGGGCCGGCATCAACGTGGCCCGGGTGCGGATCTCGGTCTTCATGATCTCCGCGACGCTGGCCGGTCTCGGCGGCCTGTTCATCGCCTCCCAGCAGGGTTCGGCGGACAAGCTGCTCGGCGGCGGCAACGTGCTGATGAGCGCCATCGCGGCGGCCGTCATCGGCGGGACCAGCCTGTTCGGCGGTCGTGGCAGCACCTGGTCGGCGCTGCTCGGCATGCTGGTGATCCAGTCGATCACCACCGGCTTGGACATGGTGCACGCGGCCCAGGCCATCCAGTACATGATCACCGGCGCGGTGCTGCTGGCCGCCGTGGTGCTCGACTCGGTCTCCCGGCGCACCCAGAAGTCCGCCGGCCGGGGCTGATCCCGGCGGCACACCCCGAACGGCCCGGTCCCCACCTGCATGGGGGCCGGGCCTTCGTCGTACCCGGGGCCTTCGTCGTGCCCGGGCCTTCGTCGTTCGCTCGGTGGGTGGGGCGACGCGCCCGGGCGCGGCCCGGACGGGACGTTGGTCCCTGCCGTCCGGCCCGTCCGGCCCGCACCCTGGACTGCGGGGCCGCCGACCCACGAAGTCCGGCGGTTCCGCAGACGCACCACCCCCGGGAACCGAGTGTGAGGACGTACCGCCGCCCATGTCCGCCGAGACAATCGTGCACCGTTTGGTCGACGCCTTCTTCACCCACTGCCACGAGTGCGGCGAACCCCGCGACGCCAACTGCCAC
Organism: Kitasatospora misakiensis; assembly: GCF_042656005.1. Taxonomy (NCBI): domain Bacteria; kingdom Bacillati; phylum Actinomycetota; class Actinomycetes; order Kitasatosporales; family Streptomycetaceae; genus Kitasatospora; species Kitasatospora misakiensis. Next base: position 338,459 of record NZ_JBHSOF010000001.1, read on the forward strand.
CCCCGCGCCCACTGGCGGCTGTACCTCGACCTCGACGCGGAGACCGTGACCCGGATGCGCCACTGGGCGCTCGACCCGGCCAGCCCGGTCGGCACCGACACCGAGCGCACCGTCCTGCTGCACTGGCTGGACGCCCAGGAGGTCTGACCGGGGCCGCCAGGTCCTAGCTGTTCTGTCCCGCGTTCTGTCCCGCGCGGGCGAGTTCCACGGCCTCGCGCAGTCGTCCGCCCGTCGAGGCGAGCAGGCGGGCGGCGGTCGGGGCGTCCACCCCGGCCAGGACGACCAGCACGGCGGCCTTCGCCTCGCCGCCGGTCGCCGCCAGGGCGCGCCGCGCCGTCTCCTCGTCCGCGCCGGTGATCTCGACGACGATCCGGCGCGCCCGGTCGCGCAGCTTGGCGTTGCCCGCCCGGACGTCGACCATCAGGTTCCCGTACGTCCGGCCGAGCCGGACCATGACCGCCGTGGAGAGCAGGTTCAGCACCAGCTTCTGCGCCGTGCCCGCCTTGAGCCGGGTGGAGCCGGCCAGGACCTCCGGCCCGGTCTCCACCTCGATCCCCAGCTCGGCGGCCGCGACCAGCGGCGACCCGGCCGCCCCCGCCAGCCCCACGCTGAGCGCCCCGGCCCCGCGCGCGTACCGGACCGCCGCCACCGTGTACGGGGTGCGGCCGGAGGCGGAGACCCCCACCACCGTGTCCTCGGGCGTCAGCGCGAGCGCGGCCAGGTCGGCGACCGCCAGCTCCGGGCGGTCCTCCGCCCCCTCCACCGCGCGCACCAGCGCGGCCGGGCCGCCCGCGATCACCCCCACCACCTGCGCCGGGTCGGTGCCGAAGGTCGGCGGGCACTCGCTCGCGTCCAGCACCCCCAGCCGCCCGGCCGTCCCGGCGCCCGCGTAGACCAGCCGCCCACCCCGGGCCATCCGCGCCGCGACCGCGTCCACCACGACGGCGATTCGCGGCAGCTCCCGGGCCACCGCCCCGGCGACGGTCCGGTCCTCGGCGTTCAGCAGCCGCAACAGCTCCGGCGTGCCCAGCCGGTCGATCCCGGCCCACTCCGCTCGGACCACCTCGGTGGCCGGCCGCTCGGAGTTCTCCATACCGGCCCCCTCCCCGCGCCCGCCCGCCGCCAACCCGGCCACCGGCGAACCGGACGGCCTCAACGAGGCACTGGACGCCTCCCCGGAAGCCGACCCGCTCCGCGCCGTCGTCAAGCCGGCCGGAACGCGGTGGGACGTCGCCGACGACGATGAGATGCGCCGCCGCCTGCCACGCCTCGCCGGAATCCTTCGACCCTGGTGACCTCGCGGACTCCCGTGGCACGGCGAACGCCGCCCCTCGCTCCCCTCGGGGAGGGCGGGGCGGCGTTCCGCTGGCGGGGTGTCAGGCCATCCAGAAGAAGACGGCGGTCATCCGTCGCTCCTCCAGGGGCAGGCCGTGGTAGGCGGTCGCGCTGTGGATGAGGTTGGCGTGGTAGACGAGGAGGCGGTTGTAGCGGTTGGGGACGCGGACGTCCTCGGTGAAGGCGTCGGCCGGGACGCGGCGGGTGCCGAGGGCTTCGACCAGGTTGTTGTGCGGGGCGGTGACCAGGTTGCCGCCGAGTCGGCCGCCGGGGAACTGCTGGCGGTAGAAGCCGGTGCCGGCGTCCTTGGGGGCGCCGGGGCTGAGGTAGAGGACGGCCGCGTAGCGGCACAGCGCGCGGGAGTCGGTGTGCGGGCGCGGCTCCGACTCACCGGCGCCGACCAGTTGGATGCAGTTGTGGTTCAGGGTGCCGCCGCCCGGGGTGCTCTGCACCCAGAGCCGGGGCGCCCCGGTGGCCTTGCGGACGAGTGACTCGACGCGGGCCAGCTCGTCGGGTTCGAGGCCGGGCATGGTGCGCAGTCCCGGCCAGGTCTCCGGGCGGTAGGGATAGCCCTCGGTCCAGTCGCCGCGGTCGAGGCAGCGGCGGCGGACGGCGTCCGGGTCGGGCAGGACGTCGTCGAACACCCAGTAGTCACGGCCGGGCGTGGGCTTGCGGTAGGGCAGCACGGGTAGCGCGGGTAGCGCGGCCGTCCGTCCGGAGGGCAGAGGAGGCATGCGCCGACCATAGGATCGGTGGCACCCAACGTTCTGCCGTGAGCAGGTCAACCTTTCGTCAAGGTGACGGCCGGGGCAGGCGGGGGGCCGGAGGAGGTGAGGTGTCGTCATGGCGCGCCGGCCCCGCCGACGCGAGCGGGATCACACTTGAGCCGTGGCCGGGGAAGGGGGCAGGTTGGTGTCATGACCACCTTCGAGATCGATTCCGCCGGACCGGCGGCCGACGGGGAGCTCCGCACCCGCACCCACCAGTGGCAGGCCGGTTCGCCCATCTCCGCGTTTCCGCACCTCACCGGCGAGGAGATCCTCCAGGAGATGATCGCCGGCCGGATCCAGCAGCCGTCGATCGGCAGCACGTTGGGCTTCCGGCTGGTCGAGGCCGGGCCGGGCACCGCCGTCTTCGAGGGCCGGCTCGGCGACCACCTCTTCAACCCGATGAACACCGTCCACGGCGGCTACCTGGCCACCCTGCTCGACTCGGCGCTCGGCTGCGCCGTGCTGAGCCGGCTGCCGGCCGGGGTGGGCTACACCACCACCCAGCTCAATGTGCACATGGTGCGGCCGCTGTTCGCCGAGTCGGGCCAGGTGCGCTGCGAGGGCGTCGCCCTGCACGTCGGCCGGACGATGGCCACCGCGGAGGCGCGGATCCTCGGCTGCCAGGACGGCCGGCTGTTCGCCCACGCGACCACCACCTGCGCGATCCTGGCGCCGCGCCCGGCCGCCTGAGCCTGCACGGGCCCCGGTGCCCGGGGAGTTTTCCCAGGGGCGCCGGGGCCCGTGCGCGGGGCGGGCTCAGGCGTCGGGGCCCAGTGCCGCGGCGGCCAGTCCGCAGACGGCGAGCAGGCCGCAGATCCCGAAGTTGACGAGCTTGTGGGAGAGGAAGACGGCGGCGAACTCGCGGATCGTCGCGCTCGGCCAGTAGTACCGGGCGGTGGGCGAGCCGCAGACCTGGCCGTTGACACCGGTCGTGCGGGCCGTCAGGGCGGCCCGGAAGGCGTGGAAGTTGTTGGTGACGATGACGCAGCGGTAGCCGGGCTTCTCCCTTTCCATGATCGCCTTGCTGAACAGCAGGTTCTCCTCGGTGGTCCGGGAGCGGTCCTCGCGCTCCAGGTGCTCGGCCGGGAAGCCGCGTTCGACCAGGTAGTCCGCCATGGCGTGGGACTCCGGCAGCTTCTCGTCCGGACCCTGGCCGCCCGAGGTGATCAGCACCGGCGGGTTGCCGCGGGCCGCCTGCTTCTCGTAGAGCGCGCGGCCGCGTTCGAGTCGGCTGGCGAGCAGCGGCGGCACCCGCTCGCCGCCGATCAGCCCGGAGCCCAGCACCACCACGAAGTCCACGTCGCCGCGCGGCAGGTGGCGCTGGTAGAGGAAGGCGTAACCGACGAAGCAGACGAAGAGGAAGGAGATGTAGCCGACCACCAGGAGCGCCGTCGCGGCGAGGGCGCCGAGCCGGTCCGAGTCGGTGACGACGGCCGCCCCGAGCAGACCGATCACCGCGAGGATGCCGAGGCCGGCGAGCAGCGACAGCAGGTTGGCCGGCCGCCGCCCCTCCTTGCGGATCATCGTCACCCCGTTGGAGATGAGGAACCAGACCAGGGCCACCGTGCCGAGCGTCGGGAGCAGGGCGATGACGGCCACCGCCAGTTCGGCCACCAGCGTCGGAGCCCGCCGCAGTTCGGCTATCAGCGCCAGCGCGAACAGGGAGACCGCGATACCGAGCAGGACGGCGTTGCTGAACTGGCGTCGGTCGCGCAGGACTCCGATTCCGCAGAGGAGGAAGAAGAAGGCCGCTGGGGCATAGGCGATCATGTCCGTATCGTAGGGTCCCGCCGAGAGTCCCCGGCGGGAGCCTCCCGACCGACCTGGGGGGCACCGGCGGTGACGTCGGGTCGGCTGTCGCCCCGGGTCTTCCCCGTCCTCCTTCCCTGGTTACTTCCCCACCCGTTCCTCCTTCCTCGCGGCGCCCGGACGGCCCTCCGCCGGGTCGCCGGCATCCAGTGGACGGTGCGCACCGACCCGGCGGATGCCCGGGAAGGCGGCGGTGCCGCCGCAGGCCAGTACGACCAGGGCGGCCGTGACGAGCAGCGGACCGGTACTGCCCCAAGCGTCGGCGGCCAGTGGCGCGAGCGTGTATCCGAGCGGGGCGGCGGCGAGCGACAGCAGCCAGTCGTAGGAGGTGACCCGGGCCAGCACCTGGGGCGGGAACTCCTGCTGCACCACGGTCTGCCACACCGGGTTGAGGAAGCCGAGGCCGGTCATCGCCAGGGCGTACGCGGCCACCGTGACCGGTGCGGGCGCCGTCACCGCGAGGGCGAGCAGCGGCAGGGCGTACAGGGCCAGGCCGAGGTTGGCGACCAGCACCGGCCGCCGCGGTCGGAAGCGTCCGGCGGGCAGGGAGCCGGCCAGCACACCGCAGGCGGCGGCCTGGGTCATCGCGATCCACACGCCGTCCCCGCCCAGCCGCCGGGTGGCGATCAGCGGGCCGAGGGTGAGCAGGACGGCGGCGGCGCCGTTCCAGACGGCGTGGCCGATCAGGCTGGTCCAGTACCAGTCGCGCGAGCGCACCTCGCTCCAGCCCCGGACGAGGTCGGCGCGCAGCGAGCGCCGCTTGGCGGGGGTGTGGCGCACCCTCAGCCTGGTCAGCAGCGCCGCGCTGACCAGGAAGGACGCGCCGTCCAGCAGGAAGGCCCAGCCGGGGCCGGCGGTGAGGACGAGCAGGCCGGCGAGGGCCGGGCCGCCGAGCCGGGCCGCGCTGGCGGCCGAGGCCAGCAGGGCGTTGGCCCGCATCCGCAGCGGACCGTCCACGGTGGCCGCGACCAGCGGCGTGGCGGTCGGCATGGCGAACGCGGAGGCGATGCCGCCGACCGCCTCGGCGGCCGCGATCGGAGCCAACCGGGGTTGGTCGGCGAGGAGTTCGAGGCCGACGGCCAGTTGGGCGGCGGCCCGGACGAGATCGGTGACGAGCGCGACCAGCCGGGGGTCGACGCGGTCCCCGACGACCCCGCCCAGCGGGAGCAGCAGCAGGCGCGGGACCATCGCGCAGCCCAGGACGAGGGCGAGCGCGCTGGAGGAACCGGTCGCCCGGGTGACGGCGATGGCGAGGGCGGCGGGGACGACGGCGTCGCCGAGCGTGGAGATCGTCCGGCCGACGAAGAGCAGGCGGAAGCCGCGCAGGCGCAGCGGGTGCGAGTGGTGGTTCGGAGTCACGGGAGCACTGTATTTCGGTACCGAAGTTTCGGCAACGAAATATCGGCGCCGGAAATCGCCGGCCCGGAGCCGCCTAGACTCGGGCCATGACACGCGCGACCCACCCGGCGTCGGCCGACCCGCCCCGCGACTGGACCGACGGCCACGTCGAACGCTGGCGACCCGTGCTGCCGCACCTCGACCCGGACATCGAGGGCGCCGTCACCCGGATGATCAAGCTCACCCGCCACCTCGGCCGGGTCCGCGAGCAGGGCGTGGCCGACTACGGCCTGCAGAAGCACGAGTTCGACACCCTGCACGGGCTGGCCGGTCGCGGCGGCCGGGCCACGCCGTCCGAGCTGCGCGCCGACCTCAACCTGGCGCCCGCCTCGGTGACCGGTCGTCTGGAGGCGTTGGAACGGCGCGGATTCATCGTCCGCACGCCCTCCAGCGACGACCGCCGCCGGGTCGACGTCGAACTCACCGAGGCGGGCCGACTGGCCTGGCGGCAGGCGCTGGACGTGGTCGGCCGGGAGGAGCGCCGCCTGCTCGGGGTCCTCGCCCCGGACGAGCGGCGCGTCCTCTCCGACCTGCTGCGCCGGGTGCTGCTGGCCGCCGAGGAGGAGCCGCCGGAGGCCCGCCCGCAGGCCGCCGCCAGCAGGGCGGACCGGGCCCAGGCGGGGACCGGGACCGGGGACGACCGGGCCGCCGAGGCCTGGCGCGGGGACCGGGCCGAGCCCCGGACGGAGCCCCCGGCCACCGGCTGGCACGAGCCGGGCGCCTGAGCCTCAGCTCCACGAGCCGGGTGCCTGAGGCCTCAGCTCCAGGGGTCGACGGTGAGCCGGATCCGGGCGTCGGGGCCGAGGATCGGCCGGGTGGTGGCCGGCAGCGCGATGTGCGCGAGCCAGGCCTCGGCCCGCGGGTCCTCGTCCGGCAGCGGCGGGCCGGTCGGGTGGAGGTCCCGGATCGCGCCGCTCACCTCGGAGTTCCAGTGCGCCCAGGCCGCCGGACGCGGGCCGTTGGTGTCCACGTCGACGATCAGGGTGTCCGAGAAGTCGGCGGTCTGCTCAAGGTGGTCGCCGAAGCCGAAGAACCCGTCGTGCTCCCTGAGGCCGAGCAGCCGCAGGTCCAGCGCGAACCGCACCGGCTCGGCCGCCCCCGGGCGGTCCGCGTCCGCCGGCGGGCGGTCCGCGTCCTCCCGGCGCGGGAGCAGCCTGCTGGCGAGGAACGCGGTGGCGAGTTGGACGGCGCCGTCCCCGGCGGTCCGGGCGCGCCGGGTGGTCGGCGCCGGGTCGGAGAGCTGGATCGGGCACCAGTGCGAGGCGACCCGTTCGTGCAGCAGGACGGCCAGTCCGCGGACCTTGAGCCGCACCTCCGCCTGCCAGGTGACGTCCTTGTCGCCGTCGGGCAGCCGCACACCGACCAGTTCGGCGCGGGCCCGGAGGTCGCCGAACAGGAAGCGCCGCAGGTTCTGGTAGCCCTCTTCGGAGTTGACCAGCCCGTACTGCCCGCTGTGGCTGCGGTAGGTGAAGGCCCGGTTGGAGCCGGTGACCTGGGCGTTCTCGATCTGCACCAGCCCGTCGCTGCGCGGGCCGACCGCCGCCGCCGAGAGGCCGTGGGCGACGTCGTAGTCGGCGGAGTTCGTGCCGATCATGCAGAACACCCGGTCGAGCGGGAACCCGCCGGCCGCGTCCTCGGCCGTCCCGGTGCCGTCGTCGTCCGGCATGTCGACGGCCCGCCAGTCGTCCGGCGGCCCGTCGGGGTCGGGGTCCGGCGTCAGGTACTGGTACATCCGCTCGGGCCCGAAGATGTCGGAGCCGTTGAAGTTGAAGGTGTCGCGCAGCGCCTCCGGGATGCCGAAGCCGACCGCGAAGCTGATGCCGCCGTGCGGCGTTCCGTAGGTGAACAGCTTCGACACGTAGTCGGTGGCGCGCCTCCCCTTGCGCTGCTCGGGGATGATCTTCTGGAGCAGGCAGCGGCAGATCAGCCCGCCCATCGAGTGGGCGACGAGGTTGACCCGCGGTGCGCCGGTCTTCTCCTGCAACTGCTCGATCAGCCGCAGCAGGTCCTCGGCGGCCCGCTCCAGGCCGAAGGACTCGGGTGAGCCGCCCCAGGTGCCGGAGCAGCGGTCGTAGAAGCGGTGGATCCAGACGCTGTCGGGGGGGATGTCCTTGGCGTGGTGGTCCAGGTAGGCCTGCTGACCGCCCTCGACGAAGACGTGGTAGCCCTCGTCGGTGAACAGCCGCAGTAAGGGGCTTTCGAACTGGTAGAAGACGGGGGAGTCCTGGCGCCCGACGCGGACGTGCGTCGAGCCTTCGTTGAACCCGTAGAACGGATCCGTGACGGCCTTCTCGATCCCGGGGGTGCCACCGGCGTATCCCCGGACATAGACGATCGGGAGTCTGGCGGACGGCGTGCTCATGGCCGGCCTGCCCTCTCCGCGGCCGGTACCGGTCGGCACCGGCCGACCCGTTGACGTGGGAGCTTCTTCCCTCCAGTGTCGGGGCCCGGAGGCCGTCTGTCACCCCTTGTGTCCTTACCGTTGATAACCCGTCACTGCCCGTGCCCGGCTGGCTCGGCGAAGCGCTCGATCGCGGCGAGGACGGCGGCCCGGGTGGCGGGGGACCCGGTGTGCCCGGAGTCCTGCACGACCGTCAGCTCGGCGTCCGGCCAGGCCTTCGCCAGCGTCCACGGCGTCTCCAGCGGGCCGCCGAGGTCCAGGGCGCCGTGGATCAGCACGCCCGGGATGCCGGCCAGCCGGTGCGCGTCGCGCAGCAGCTGGTCGGGGGCCAGGAAGGCCCGGCGGGAGAAGTAGTGCGCGGTGATCCGGACGAAGGCCGTCAGCGCGTCGGCGGGCCGGGCCGAGTAGGCGTGCGGGTTGCCCTGCGTCTCGTGGGCGATCACCGCGTCCTCCCAGGTCGCCCAGGCGAGGGTGGCGGCGTGCCGGACGTCCGGCACGGGGCTGTTGAGCAGCCGGTCGTAGGCGGCGAGCAGGTCGCCGTCGCGGTCCTCGGGCGGCAGCGCGTCGCGGAACGCCTCCCAGGGGCCGGGCAGCAGTCGGCCGACGCCCCGGTAGAGCCAGTCGATCTCCTCCGGCCTGGTCATGGTGACGGCGTTGAGCACGATCTCCGACACCCGCTCGGGGTGCGCCTCGGCGTAGGCGAGGATCAGCGTGGAACCCCACGAGCCGCCGAGCATCAGCCACCGCTCGATGCCGAGGTGTTCGCGCAGCCGCTCCAGGTCGCGGACGAGGTGGGCGGTGGTGTTGTGCTCCAGGCCGGTCGCCGGGTCGGCGGCGTGCGGTTCGCTGCGGCCGCAGCCGCGCTGGGAGAACAGCACGAGGTGGTAGCGCTCGGGGTCGAAGTACGCCCGGTTCCCGGCGTTGAGCCCGGAGCCCGGACCGCCGTGCACCACGACGGCGGGCTTGCCGGCCGGGTTGCCGGACGCCTCCCAGTGGATCCGCTGGCCGTCGCCGACGTCCAGCAGGCCCTCCGCGTACGGCTCGCCGACGGGGTGGAACGCGGTCATCCGGGTGCCTCCTCGGTCTCGCGGCGCGTGCGGGCGCGCCCGCGAGACTAGCCGCTGAACCGGTGGTGGTCGAACGGATTCGGCCGCCCACGGTCCACGCGTAAGGCAGCGCCCGCGCCGGTCAGCGGATGCCCTCCACCGCGCCCTGGGCGGCGCGGGCCAGCTCCTTCCGGGCCGCCCAGGGGCGGGCCGGGTCGACCGGCGGGGCCGGCACCGGCGGGCGGAAGCTCAGCTCGGCGACCAGGCCGCGGACGGCGACCACCCGGGTGAGCGAGGTCAGCAGGTCGTCCTCGCCGACGAAGGCGGGGGCGCTGGTGGGGCGTCCGTCGGCCAGGCGGTAGCGGATCGAGACCGGCTGGACGGCGGCGCCGGACCGCACGGCGGCCTCGAAGAAGGCCGGCCGGAACCGCCCGCTCTCCCGGCCGCACCAGGTGGACCCCTCCGGGAAGACGATCACCGGGTCCCCGGCCCGCAGCCCGGCCGCCACCTCGGCGACGGTCGCCGGCAGGGTACGCAGCCGGTCGCGGTCCAGCAGGACGGTGCCGCCCCGGGAGAGCAGCCGGCCGAGCACCGGCCAGTCCCGCACCTCGGTCTTGGCCAGCGAACGGCCGGGGCGGGCGGCGGCGATCAGCGGGATGTCCAGCCAGGACACGTGGTTGGCCACCACCAGGACCCCGCCCCGGCCGGCGGGCGCCGGGCCGGGCACGATCCGCACCGCGACGCCCAGCGCGCCGAGCAGCCCGCGCGCCCAGCACCGGGCCAGGCGCTCGCGCGGGCCGCGCGGCAGCAGCCGCGCCGGCGGGAGGAGCGCGACCCCCACCGTGAGCACCACCAGGCAGCCCGCCAGCCGCAGCACCCGGCGGGGCAGGGCGACGGTCGGCGCCGGGTCGGTCAGACAGGCCTCCGGGGTGCAGGAGGCCGTCGGCAGCCAGACGCTCATGAGCCGACCGGCCCGGCGTCCGCCGCACCCGGGACGGCCGCCGGCGAGGCCGCCGCGCTCACCCCGCCCACGCCGGAGAGGAAGTGCCGCAGGTAGCGCGGGTCGGTGCGCTCCAGCGACAGCAGCACGTACAGGTCGGCGCAGTCGAAGTCCGGGTCGAGCGCGGGCGCGCCGCAGACCCAGGCGCCCAGCCGCAGGTAGCCGCGGAGCAGGGCCGGGAGCGGCGCCCGCTCGGCGCGCGCCACGCCGGTGGCGTCCCAGGGACGGTGCGGGGCGACCCGGTACTGCTCGGGGGCGAGGTGCTTGGCGGCGACGGTGTCCCAGACCCGGGCGGCGGTGGCGCCGCCGTCCTCCAGGGAGATCGAGCAGCAGCCGCCCACCCAGGTGTTGCCGGTGTCGGCGAGGTAGCGGGCGATGCCGCCCCACATGAGGTTGATGACGGCGCCGTTGCCCCGGTGCTCGGCGGCGATGCAGGAGCGGCCGAGCTCGACCAGCCCGTCCCGCAGCGGCGCGAGGTTGCCGAGGTCGAACTCGCCGTCGGAGTAGAGCCGGCCGGCCCGGCGGGCGGCCTCGGGGCGCAGCAGCCGGTAGGTGCCGACGACCGCGCCGTCCTCGCCCTCGCGGACGAGCAGGTGGTCGCAGAAGTCGTCGAACGGGTCGACGTCCAGCCCCGGGACGGTGCTCTGCAGGGTGGCGCCGAGTTCGTCGGCGAAGACCTGGTGGCGCAGCCGCTGGGCGGCGCGGACGTCGGCCTCGTCGCGGGCCAGGGCGACGGTGTAGACGGCGGAGGCGGAGCCGGACGCGGCGGCCGGGCGCGCGGCGGGCACCGCGGTGGCCCGGCCGGGGGTGACGACGGTCGGGGCGTACGTGGGGACGGTGGTCATGGGGGACCCTCCAGGGCGGCACGGACGACGGCGACCACGGGGTTCCGTGGCACCGGCCCGGCCGGACCCGTACGGTCGTCGGGTCTGCGAGCCGGCACCCGTATGTCTCTCCAAGTCGGCTGGCGTCCACGTTGCCGTTCGGGGGAGCGCAGATGTGCACCTGCTGAATGCGACCACCCGACGTGTGCGGGACACCTGTTGGGCACCGGAGCGCCGTCCTATCCTCCGCTGCATGGGGTGGAATCCGGGGGCGGGACTCTGGCGGAGCTTCGCCGGCGACATGACAGACGTATTGGCGTGCCAGGCGGCGGCGACGGGCGGACTCGCCGTCGTGTACGTGCTGGCGAGGGCGGTCGGGCTGGCGCCCTCGCCGTGGTGGTGCCTGGTGGTGGCGATGGCGGTCGCCCTGCACCTGGTCGGCGAGCGCTGCTGGGAGGACGACCGGCGGCCTCGGACGGTGCTGGTGGCGCTGGCCGTGGCGCTGGCGGTCGCGGTGGCGCCGTACCTGGTGCTGGGCGCGGCCTCGGGGTGGGCCGAGGCGCAGGCGGCGGACACCTACGCCTCGGGGGCGATGGCGGGCGGGCTGCTGCTCGCCGGGTACGTGGTGCGCGCCGTGCACGCGCTGCGCAGCGGCGCGTACCCGGCCCGCCCCGGCGTCACCCCGGTGCCCGGACCGGGCGCGGGGGGATAGCGGGCCGGGCCGTGACGCGCCGCAGAGGCTGGGTTCAGTACGCCTGCCACCTCTGCGGGTCGACGCCGCCCGGGACGGCCCCGGCCGGTTCGTAGGGCTCCCGGGTGAACACGAAGGAGCCGATGTCCAGGTGGCCGACCGAGCCGTCGGCGGCCCGCACCACCCGCAGGGTCTCGCCCGTGTAGTAGCCGTCGAGGCCGGTCCAGGTACCGTCCGGCTCGGCGCGGAAGCGGGAGGCGCGCCCGCCGCGGCCGAGCACCGACAGCTCCAGTCCGCGGTCCGCCGTGAGCCGCAGGGCGTGCGGCGCGGCGCCCCAGTACCAGGGGCCGGTGAGGGCGAGGAGCTGCTCGTCGACCTCGGACAGCGGGCGCCAGGGCTCGGGGATCCGCGGCTCGTGCTGCGCGGTGAGGGCGATCAGTTCGGCGGCGACCTGTGCGGTGTTCGGGCCGTTGGTGGCGTTGGAGAAGGCGATCGCGGCCAGGCCGTCCGCCTCGCTGACCCAGAGCCCGGCCGTGAAGCCCGGCATCGAGCCGGAGTGCCCGTGGAGGATGCGGCCGTCGTGCCGGACCAGCTGGAGGCCGAGGCCGTACGTCACGGTCCAGTCGTCGGCCACCGGGCCGACGGCGGGGCGGCGCATCTCGGCCAGGGTGTCGGCGGACAGCACCTTCTCGTGGCCGCCGGCCAGGAAGGCGGCCCACTTCGCGAGGTCGGCGACGGTGGACCAGAGCTGTCCGGCCGGGGCCATCAGGCCGGTGTCGGTGAGCGGCTCGGGCAGCATCACGTCGGCCCACGGGTGGACGGCGAAGCCGCCGGCGTGCGGGTGCTCGGGGAGCAGCCCGGTGCGGTCCATGCCGAGCGGCTCCAGGACCTCGCGGCGCAGCACCTCGCCCCAGGGCTCGCCGCGCAGCCGCTCGACCAGCGCGCCGAGCAGCGCGAAGGTCGGGTTGGAGTAGTGGTGCACCCGCCCGGTCGGATGCCGCAGCGGCCGCTCGGCCTCCAGGAGGTCGGCGAGCTCGGGGCGCAGCGCGCCGTCCGTCCGCTCCCACCACGGGCCCGGGGTCTCCGAGGCGAGGCCGGCCGAGTGCGAGAGCAGCTGGGCGACGGTGGCGCCGTCGGCGGGCGTGCCGGGCAGGTGGCGCCCGAGCGGGTCGGCGAGGTCGAGCAGGCCCTCGTCGCGCAGCCGCAGGACGAGGACGGCGGCGAAGGTCTTGGTGATCGAGCCGATCCGGTACTGGACGTCCGTGGTCGGCGCGTGGCCGTCGACCATGCTGCGGGCGCCGCTCCAGACCAACCGCCCGTCCCGGAGCACGCCGGCGACCATCGAGGGGGTGCGGCCCTCGGACTGGGCGACGGCCAGGCGGTGCAGCAGCGCGCGGCGGGTGGTGGGAAGCAGCTCGTCGAACAGGTCGGTCATCTGGATCCTCTGCTGCGGTTCGGGAGGTCGGGCCCGCGGTGCCACGGCATCGCGGGCCCAACCTAGTTCGTCCCCGTCCGTCCCTTCCAGCCATTTTCTCCCGGTCGCGGGCCGGGGTGGACGGGCCGGGGCGCAGGGGGCCGGGGTGGACGGGCCGGGGTGTAGGGGCCGGGGTGTACGGGCGGGCGGGTGACCCCGGCGGCGTGGCGCCGTCCCGCGTCACCGGGCTCCTCCTAGGGTCCGTCTGACCGCCGACCACCTTACGGAGCGTCATGCCCTCCAACCCCGAGCCGACCCTGCCCGAGCCGCGCCGGCCCGAACCGCCCACCGGCGTCAAGGCCCGCCGGGTGCTCCGCAACCCGAGGATCTGGGTCGTCCCGGGCGTCCTGGTCGGACTGCTCAGCCTGCTGATGTCGCTGCTCTACCTCGGCGGCATCCTCGACCCCCGCGGCGACCTGCACGACCTGCCGATCGCGCTGGTGAACACCGACCGCGGCGCCACCGTCGCCGGGCAGCAGCAGAACCTCGGCGAACAACTCGTCACCGGCATCGCCACCGCCCCCGGGCAGGGGGACGCGGTCTCCTGGCGTCAGCTCGACGAGGCGACGGCCAAGGACCAGCTGGCCTCCGGGAAGATCTACGGGGCGCTCCAGGTGCCGCCGGAGTTCACCGCCAGCGTCGCCGCCCTCGGGGGCACGAGCGAGCGGCCCGCGCGCCCCACCGTGCTCCAGTACACCAACCCGGGCGTCGGCAGCCTCGGCTCCTCGTTCGCCGCCCAGATCGGCCAACAGGCCGTCCACCAGGCCTCGCTGGCCCTCGGCGGCAAGCTCGCCGCGCTCCCGCAGGCCCAGGGCCTGGACAACGCGGCGCGGCTGCTGATCTCCGACCCGGTCGCCGTCACCACCACGGTCGGCCACCCGATCGGCAAGCGCAGCGGACTCGGGCTCTCCGCCTTCTACTACACCCTGCTGCTGGTGCTGGCCGGCTTCTTCGGGGCCAACATCATCGGCAACGGCGTCGACGTCGCGCTCGGCTACGCGGACAACGAGGTCGGCCCCTGGCGGGCCCGCCACCCGGTGGTGCCGATCAGCCGCACCAGCACCCTCGCCGTCAAATGCGCGATGTCGGTGGGCCTGTCGCTGCTCACCTCGTCGTTGATCATGCTGGCCGCGGTGGTGGTCCTCGACATGGACGCCACCCATCTGCCGCTGCTGTGGATCTTCTCGGTCTGCGCCAGCAGCGCGGTCGGGCTCGGTGTCCAGGCGATCAACGCGGCCTTCGGCGGCCTGGGCCTGCTGATCAGCATGTTCGTCTTCATCGTGCTCGGCCTGCCGTCCTCCGGTGCGACGATCCCGCTGGACGCCCTGCCGTCGTTCTACCGGTTCCTGTCGCTGTTCGAGCCGATGCGTCAGCTCACCGACGGGGTCCGGTCGATCCTCTTCTTCGACGCGCAGGCGGACGCGGGCCTGACCCGGGCCTGGGTCTGGATGGCCATCGGCACCGTGGCGGCCCTGCTCTTCGGTTTCGCGATGACCCGCTACTACGACCGCAAGGGCCTGCACCGGACCGTTCCCGAGCTCGCCTGAGCCCGGGAACGGCAGCCGGCCGGTGAACCCGCTGAGGCCCGGTCAGCCCGGCGGGAGCGGCGGCAGCTCGGGCCGCCACAGCCAGGCCTCGAACAGCCCCTCCAGCGGCGTCCGCGCGTACCGGGCCGCGTGCGCGAGGAAGTCCGCCGTGGTGACCACCCCGTGGCGGTGGAAGCCCGCCCAGTCCTTGAGCATCCGGAAGAACGCGGCGTCCCCGAGCGTCAGCCGCAGCGCGTGCACCACCAGACCGCCGCGCTGGTACAGCCGGTCGTCGAACATCAGCTTGCGGCCCGGGGCGGCCAGCCGGAGGTCCTGCGGCCGGCCGGCCAGCAGCCGGTGCGCGTACCCGGCCCGGGCGGCGGCCGACGGTCCGCCCGCCCGCTCCGACCAGAGCCACTCGGCGTACTTCGCCAGACCCTCGTTCAGCCAGATGTGGCTCCAGTCGCGGATCGACACGCTGTTGCCGAACCACTGGTGCGCCAGCTCGTGGGCGATCAGCCGCTCCCGCTCCCAACCGCCGCCCAGGTGGTTGGTGCCGAAGGTCGCCACCCCCTGCGCCTCCACCGGGACGTCCAGCTCCTCGTCGGCGAGCACCACGGTGTACTCGCCGAACGGGTACGGGCCGAAGACCTCGCCGAAGTAGGCCATCATCCTGGGCTGGCGCCCGAAGTCCGTCGCGAACGAGCCGGCCAGCCGCTCCGGCACGAAACCGGTCTGCGGCACCTCCGGGTGCTCGGCCAGCGCCACCGGCCGGTAGTGGCCGATCGAGACCGTCACCAGATAGGTCGAGGTCGGCGCGGACTGCTCGTACACCCACGTGGTGCTGGACGAACCGGTGGTGCGGGTCAGCAGCCGGCCGCCCACCACCACGGTGTACGGCGACGGCGTGGTCACCGCTATCTGGTACGTCGCCTTGTCCGCCGGCCGGTCGTTGCACGGGAACCAGGACGGCGCCCCGACCGGCTGGCTGGCCACCAGCGCGCCGTCGGTCAGCTCCTCCCAGCCGAGGCCGCCCCACGGGCTGCGGACCGGCCGGGGGTTGCCGGTGTAGTGCACCTCGACGGTGAACGCCGCGCCCGCCGGCAGCGCCTTCGCCGGGCGCACCCGCAGCTTGCCGGCCCGGTGGGTGTAGCGGGCCGCCTTGCCGTCCACCAGCACCCGGCCGATCCGGAACTCCGCGAGGTCCAGCGCGAACTCGTTCAGCGCGGTCACGGCCACGGCGCTCAGCCGGGCCGTACCGCCCAGCCGGTTGGGGCCGGGCCGGTAGTCCAGCGCCAGCTCGTACCGGTGCACCCGGTACCGGGGATCGCCGCTGTTCGGGAAGTACGGATCCGGCGGGGTGACGGGCTGCGGGGGCTGCGGGGACTGCGCCGGGCTGGGGTTCACCGGGTCGTACGCTCCTGGAACAGGGGGATGGGCGGGGCCGGACGGTCAGGACGGTCAGGACGGTCAGGACGGACAGGGGACGTAGGTCGGGGACGGTGGACGCCGGGGGGCCGGCCGGGGCGTAGTACCCCGGCCGGCCCCCCGGGACGGCGGTCAGGACGTGGCCTGCCACACCTCGATCGGGTTGCCGAGCCACCGGGAGTCGGCGGGCACCGACTCGGCACGCATCACCAGCGAGGCCGGACCGAGCGTGCTGCGCGCACCCACCGTACTGCCGGGCAGCACGATGCCGCCGGGCCCCAGGGTGGCGCCCTCGCTGAGGACGACAGTATCCATCCGCATGATCCGGTCGTGGAAGAGGTGGGTCTGCACCACGCACCCGCGGTTGATCGTCACCCCGTCCCCGAGCGTGACCAGGTCCGCCTCCGGCAGCCAGTAGCTCTCGCACCACACGCCGCGCCCGACGTGAGCGCCCAGCGCGCGCAGCCACAGGTTCAGCACCGGGGTGCCCGGCACCGCGCCCACCAGCCACGGCACCGCCAGCACCTCGACGAAGGTGTCCGCCAGCTCGTTGCGCCACACGAAGCCGCTCCACAGCGGGTGCTCCACCGCCCGGAACCGGCCGACCAGCAGCCACTTCGCCGCCACCGCGACCGCGCAGGCCACCGTGCCCGCCGCCAGCAGCACCGGACCGGACAGCAGCGCCGCCGCCACCGGGGACCACGCGACGGCCAGCCAGGACAGCACCGCCAGCGTCAGCGCGCCCAGCGCGCCCGAGGCCAGCACCGGCAGCAGCCGGGCCACCTCGACCAGCCCGCGCGCCCACAGCAGCCGCGCCGGCGGCTCGTACGTCAGGCTCTGGTCCGCCCGGTCGGCCGAGCGCGGCAGCCGCACCGGCGGCATGCCCAGGTACGAGCCGCCCTTCTTCGCCTTCGCCGGCGTCGCCGACAGCACGCCGACCAGGCCGCGCTTGGGCACCGAACGGCCCGGCGCGGTCATCCCCGAGTTGCCGAGGAACGCCCGGTCGCCGACCTTCGCCTCGCCCAGGCGCACCCAGCCGCCGCCCAGCTCGTACGGCGCCATCAGGGTGTCGTCGGCCAGGAACGCGCCGTCGCCGACCGTGGTCAGGCTCGGCAGCGCCAGCACCGTCGACACCTCCGCGTGCCGGCCGACCCGCATGCCCAGCGCCCGCAGCCAGAGCGGCGTGACCAGCCCCGCGTACAGCGGGAAGAGCACCTCCCGGGCCTGGTCCATCAGCTGGGTGACCGTCCAGGCCTGCCAGCCGACCCGGCCGTGCAGCGGATGGACGCCGGGCCGCAGGCCGATCGACAGCAGCCGCACCGCCGCGACCAGCTGCGCCGCGTACACCACCCCGAACGCCAGGGTGGCCGGCAGCAGGCCGAGCAGGGCGCCGCCGAGCGCGCCGCCCAGACCGGCCGACGGGTCGACGAACGGGGCGAGCACCGTCAGACCGGCCACTGCGGGCAGCAGCGGCAGCAGGCTCAGCGCCGTCCCGCTCAGGCCGTACAGGGCGGACCAGCGGGCCTGGCGGGTCGGGCGCTCCTTGGGCCAGCTCCGCTCGGCCCGGCCCAGCTTGACGGCGGGCGCGCCGCCCCAGAGCTGGCCGGTCGGGACGTGCCCGGTGACGCTGGAGCCGGCCACCACCTGGGCCCGCTTGCCGATCCGGGCGCCCGGCAGCAGGGTCGACCGGGTGCCGACCACGGCGCCCGAACCGACCTTGAGCTGCCCGACCACCAGCCGGTCGCCGTCCAGCCAGTAGCCGTTGAGGTCCACCTCGGCCTCCACCGCGCAGCCCCGGCCCAGCTTGAGCATGCCGGTGATCGGCGGCAGCGCGTGCAGGTCCACCTCCTCGCCGACCTTGGCGCCGAGCGCCCGCGCGTAGCGCACCAGCCAGGCGCCGGAGAGCGAGGTCGCGCCGCTCACCTCGGCCAGCCGCTCGGCGGCCCAGAGCCGCAGGTGGACGCCGCCGCCGCGCGGGTAGCTGCCCGGGCGCAGCCCGCGCAGCAGCAGCCGGGCGCCGCCGGCCCCGAGGGCCAGCCGGCCCGCCGGGGTGAACAGCACCGCCGCGCCCGCGCCGACCGCCCACCACGAGGCGGTCGGCGCCCAGGCGTAGCCGTCCAGGTGCGAGAGCAGGTTGCCGAGCGCCAGCAGCGCCACCGACCAGCGCAGCCCGACCACGGTGAACAGCGGGATCAGCAGGAGCAGCTGGAGCAGCTTGGCCCGGGTCGGCACCGGCTCGACGGTCCGGGCCTCGCCGGTGCCGGTCGCGGTGCCCTCCAGATGCCGGGCGAGCTTGCGCAGGGTCGGCTGCTGGTAGATGTCCAGCACCGCCGCGTTCGGGTAGCGGGTGCGCAGCAGGGTGGTCAGCCGGGCGGCGGCCAGGCTGCCGCCGCCGATCGCGAAGAAGTCCTCCCGGGCGCCGCTCACCGGCACCCCGAGGATCTCCGTCCACTGCTCGGCCAGCCAGGCCTCGGTGCCGTACAGCTGCTCGGTCGGCCCGGCGGACTCCAGGTCGGGCAGCGGCCAGGGCAGCGCGTTGCGGTCGACCTTGCCGGAGGTGCGGGTGGGCAGGGTGTCGACCGGTGCCAGCAGCGGGACGAGCGCGGCCGGCAGCTCGGCGCGCAGCCGCCGCACGGCCTCCTCGCGGTCCCAGCCCTCGCCGGTCACCAGGTAGCCGACCAGCAGCTGGTTGCCGCCGCGCGCGGTGCGCACGGCCGCGGCCGCACCGGCCACGCCGGGCAGGGCCTGCAGCGCCGCGTCGACCTCGCCGAGCTCGATCCGGCGGCCGCCGAGCTTGATCTGCTCGTCGGCCCGGCCCAGGAAGAGCAGGCCCTCCGGGTCGGCCTGGACGAGGTCGCCGCTGCGGTAGGCGCGCTCCCAGCCCATCGAGGGCAGCGGGGCGTACTTCTCGGCGTCCTTCTCCTGGTCCAGGTAGCGGGCCAGGCCGACACCGCCGATCACCAGCTGGCCGGTGCCGCCCGGCGCGACCGGCTCGCCGGACTCGTCGACCACGACGAGGTCCCAGCCGTCCAGCGGCAGGCCGATCCGCACCGGGCCCTCGCCGGTGAGCAGCGCCCCGCAGGCGACCACGGTGGCCTCGGTGGGGCCGTAGGTGTTCCACACCTCGCGACCCTCGGTGACGACGCGCTGCACCAGCTCGGGCGGGCAGGCCTCGCCGCCGAAGATCAGCAGCCGGACCTCGTTCAGCGCCTCGGCCGGCCAGAGCGCGGCCAGCGTCGGCACGGTGGAGACCACGGTGATCTCCTGCTCGGCCAGCCAGGGGCCGAGGTCGGCGCCGCTGCGCACCTGGGAGCGGGGGACGGGCACCAGGCAGGCGCCGTGCCGCCAGGCCAGCCACATCTCCTCGCAGGAGGCGTCGAAGGCGACGGACAGGCCGGCCATCACCCGGTCGCCGGGGCCGATCGGCTCGTCCTGGAGGAAGAGCGCGGCCTCGGCGTCGACGAAGGCGGCGGCGTTGCGGTGGGTGACGGCGACGCCCTTGGGGCGGCCGGTCGAGCCGGAGGTGAAGATGATCCAGGCGTCGTCCGCGGGGGTGGGGCGGTGTGCGTCCGGTGTCCGGTCGGCGAGCGGCTCGCGGGTCGGGGCGGTTTCGTGGGCGGGGCCGGTTTCGTGGGACGGGCCGGCTTCGGTGAGGGTGAGCGCGCGCTCGGCGCCGAGTACGGCGGCGACGGCGGCCTCCTCGAAGACCAGCTGGGCGCGCTCGTCCGGGTCCTCGGCGTCCACCGGGACGTAGGCGGCGCCGGCGGCGAGCACGGCCAGGACGCAGACGTAGAGGTCGTTGGTGCCCGAGGGCACCCGGATGCCGACCCGGTCGCCGCGGCCGATGCCGGCGGCGGCGAGGCGGCGGCGCAGGTGCTCGACCTCGGCGGCCAGGGCCCGGTAGCCGAGGACGGTGCGGCCGTCGTCGAGGGCGGGCTCGGCGGGGTGCTGCCGGGCGGTCGCGTCGAGGATGTCGATCAGGGTGCGCGGGGCGGGGGCCGGCCGGCCGGGGTAGCGGGCCTGCTTCTCGGCCGCTGCGTCCGGCTCGGCGGTCCCGGCCGCCGCGGGGTTCCCGCCGGGCTCGGCCGTGCCGGGGATGGCGTGGGCGGTGGCGTCCGGGGCGGTGGCGACGCCGTCGGTCGGTGCGCCCTGGCCCGTCTCCCGGCTGGCTTCGGCTGTCATAGGTGCGGTGTGCTCCTTGGTCTCGCCCCGTCCCGATCGATCTTCCGGCCCTTGGGGGCGGTGGGAGCACTCGCCTTGAACCGGGTGATCCCACTCCGGGGCCGGAGCGGACAACCCAACCGATGGTAGCCCTGCGCGGTGAACGGCACAGTGGCCGACACTCCACTCAACTGGCCCTGGAGTGGCTGAATCTGACGGACCATCAGGTCACAACTGAGGCGCCATCGATCGGACGTGACGGACCGTCAGTCGTTTTGACGGTCCGTCAGGTCGATTTTCCGACCGTGACCCATGCCACATCCGGAGCCGCTCCCACGGGGTGACGGGCCCGCCGCGAGGGGTGCGGCGGGCCGTCGGGCCCGCGTCGGGGCCGCGTACGGGGAGCGCCGGGACCGCGCGGACGGGGTCAGCGGAACCGGTCGAGATGCTCCCGGAGGAATGCTTCCAGGGTACGCGGAGCGCGCCCGATCAGCCGGGACGCGGCATCGTCCGGGGCCTCCGGGCGCTCGACGGCGAGCCGCTGGATCTCGACCACGTGGGCGGCCAGCCAGTCCGGCATCCCGGACCGGGCGACCAGGTGGGCGTGCAGCTCGGCGGGCGGCAGGTCCACGTACCGCACCGGACGGCCCAGCAGGGTGCCCAGCAGCCCGGCCAGCTCGGCGTGGCTGTAGGCCCGGCCGCCGGTCAGCGGGAGGGTGCCGCCGGCCGCCCCCGGCTGGGTGAGCACGGCGGCGGCGACGTCGCCGATGTCCCGGCAGTCGACGTAGTTGCACCGGGCCGTGCCCATCGCGCCGTGGATCACCCCGGCCGCGGCGACGCCGGGCGCGAGCAGCAGCAGCTTCTGCATGAACGCGTACGGGCGCAGCACGGTCGCGGGGAGGCCGAGGGCGCGCAGCCGCTCCTCGATGAGGTGGTGGCCGCGCGAGACGGCGACCGGGGAGTCGGGCTCGGCGGCCGGCGCGGAGACCTTGACGACGTGCTCCACGCCCTGGAGCACGGCCAGGTCGACGGCGCGCAGCTCGTGCTCGACCTGCCGCGGACCGTTCGCCATGGTCAGGAAGAGCCGGGTGGTCCCCTTGAGGGCGGCGCGCAGCGAGTCGGGGTCGTCGGCGTCGGCGGCGACCGCCTCGACCAGCGGGCGGGTGCGGCCGTCGAGGCCGGCCAGCAGGCGGTCGGGGTCCCGGCTCAGGGCGCGGACGGGGACGCCCTGGGCGGTGAGGCTGCGCAGGGCGGCGCCGCCGGTCGCGCCGGACGCTCCCATGACGGTGATCACGCGGGGTTCACTCCTCGGTTCGGTCGGTGGTGGGTGCCGGGTGGTTCGGTGCGCCCGGTTCAGTGCGTGCGGTGTCAGTGCGCGCGGTGTCAGTGCGCCCGGTGTCGGCGGGGGAGCGACGCGCGCCAGCGCCAGGTGGTCATGGTCGCCGCGATCGCGGCGGACAGCGGCAGGTCGATGCGCAGCCGGCCCGGCCATGGGCTGTCGGCGAGCGCCGGGATCCGGGGCAGCAACTCGGCGCCCGCCCAGCCGACGGCCAGCGCGACGGCGGCGCAGCCGAGGCCGAAGGCGGGCGCGAGCAGCGGGACCGGCCCGCGGGCGGCCCAGG
Source organism: Kitasatospora misakiensis (assembly GCF_042656005.1). Lineage (NCBI taxonomy): Bacteria > Bacillati > Actinomycetota > Actinomycetes > Kitasatosporales > Streptomycetaceae > Kitasatospora > Kitasatospora misakiensis. Next base: position 359,944 of record NZ_JBHSOF010000001.1, read on the forward strand.
AGTCGGCCGAACGGCGCCGGTGCCGGGCGCCGACCAGGACGGCGACCAGCGCCGAGGTGCCGGCGATGGTGGTGACGGCCGCGATTCTGAGCTCCGACTGGCCGGTCGCGAAGCCGCCGATTCCGGCCATGACGGCGGGCGCCACGTAGGCGATCAGCACCTCGCGCCAGAGGACGAAGCGCGGCGGAGTGGTGGTGCCGGGCGCGGTGGTTCGCTGCTCGGTTCTGCTGGGCATGAGTCGTCCTAGTGATTAGGAGGCTAATTATTAGTGGTCAGGTGGCTAACTACTGGGGCGTGAAAGGGCCGGTTCGGCCGACCGCCGGTCGGACGTCAGTCGGTCGGGCGTCAGTCCTCGGTCAGGGCGGAGATGCCCTCGACCACCCTGGCCAGCAGGTCGAGGAAGACCGCGCGCTCCTCGACCGAGAGGCCGTCGACCATGGCCTGCATCCGTTCGAAGTGCTCGGGTGCCATGTCGCGCAGTCGCTGGGCGCCGCGCGCGGTCAGGACCACCACGTTCCCCCGCCCGTCCTCGATGGACGGGCGGCGGGCGACCAGGCCGTCCCGCTCCAGCCCGTCGACCAGGCCGGTCACGGTCGCCCGCGAGACGCCGAGCGAGGTCGCGAGCCGGGAGGGCGACTTCTCGCCGCCGTGGTCCTCCAGGTCGGCCAGCAGCCGGTAGCGGCCGGTGGACAGGCCGAAGCGCGCGAAGTGCGCCTCGGCGGCCTGTCCGAGCCGGGCGCCGGCGGTCATCAACCGGGCCGCGACCAGGATCGCCTGCGGGTCGGCCGCCAGGCCGTACCGGGAGAGCTGTCGGCGTGCCTGGTCGAGCGAGGGTGCGCCGTCGCCGGCCTCGTGCTGCTGAGCCATGAAAGTAATATGGCGCCTAACCTGATCGATCGTCAAGGCGCCCGGCCGGGGCGGCCTCGGGCGGACCGTCGGACGTCCCGGGCGCGGGCGGTGTTTCCCGCGCCTGTGGGAAGTCAGGCGGCCCCGTGGCGCAATTCGTTCGCATACTTTCACATGAACTTGCGCCTGGCTCGTTCTGTCGGTCGCGCGTGTTAGCGTGCGGCCGCCAGCTTGACTCGACGTGGAGAAAGTGGGTCCCATCGATGAGTCGTGAATTCTCCCGCCGGGGATTTATCGGCGGTACCGGAATGGCCGCTGCCGGGATTTCCGCCGCCTCACTGGGCCTGGCCGCCGCCGGACCGGCCGCGGCCGAGCCGCTCGACCAGCCCGAGGGGTGGACCGTCTTCCCCCCGGACTCCCGCTACGAGACCCTCAGCCAGGGCTTCAACCAGCGGTGGCGCAGCCGGCCGGCGTACATCCGCCTGGTGGGCAACGAGGCCGACGCGGTGGCGGAGCTGAGCTCGGCGCTCGACCGCGGGCTGCGGCCGACGGTGCGCGGCGGCGGCCACTGCTACGAGGGTTTCGTCGACAACGACAAGGGCGTCGTCCTCGACCTCAGCACCCTGCGCGGCGTCCGGGCCGGGACGGACAAGTTCGGCGGGTCCACCTACTGCGTCGAGGGCGGTGCCACCAACTGGGACGTCTACGCCACCCTGTTCCGCGAGTACGGGGTGACGATCCCGGCCGGATCCTGCTACTCGGTCGGCGCGGGCGGCCACATCTGCGGCGGCGGGTACGGGCTGCTCTCCCGGCGGCACGGGCTGACCGTCGACCACCTGGTCCAGGTGGACGTGGTGACCGTCCGCGGCGGCACGGTCGAGGTGACCCGGGCGCACCGGGGCGACCCCGCGGGCTCGCCCGAGCACGAGCTGTTCTGGGCCCACACCGGGGGAGGCGGCGGCAACTTCGGCGTGGTGCTGCGCTACCACTTCGCCCGTACGGTGCCCGCGCCGCCGCCCCGGGTCTGGCTCAGCAGCGTCGCCTGGCAGTGGGCGGACCTGATCGAGCACCCCGAGGACTTCCGCACCCTGCTCGCCAACTTCGGCGCGTTCTTCGCCGAGCACAGCGACCCCCGGGAGACGGTCTACCGCGGGCTGTTCTCCATCCTCCACCTCACCCACCACTCGAACGGGAACCTCGTCCTGTTCAGCCAGTGGGACGAGGAGGACCCGGCTCCGCTGGACGCGTTCCTCACCCGGATCGAGAACGGGATGCGCGCCAAGCCCACCGCGCAGACCCGGGGCGTCGGCGGCCTCTTCCTGCCCTACCCGGACAAGCGCCGCCAACTACCGTGGTTCCAGGCGACCATGACGCTCAACGGCTCCGGACCCAACCAGCGCGGCAAGTACAAGTCCGCCTACCACCGCAAGGCGTTCACCCCCGCGCAGATCGACACCTGGTGGGACTGGCTCACCAGGGACGTCAAGGGCCTCGACCTCAGCCAGACCCTGGTCCAGATCGACTCCTACGGCTGCAAGGTGAACGACCGCGGCCCCGCCGAGACCGCCGTCCCCCAGCGCGACTCGGTGCTGAAGCTCCAGTACCAGACCTACTGGACCGACCCGGCCCAGGACGCCGACCACCTCGCCTACCTGCGCGGGCTCTACCAGGACACCTACCGCTCGACCGGCGGCATCCCGGAGATCGGCACCGACACCGACGGCGCCTACATCAACTACCCCGACACCGACCTGGGCACCACCGCCGACAAGCAGCCGGCCTACCAGCGGCTCTACTACAAGGGCGGCTACCCCCGCCTGCAGAAGGCCAAGAAGCACTGGGACCCCAAGAACGTCTTCCACCACGCCCAGTCGATCACCCTGCCGTCCTGAGCCCGGCGACGGGCGCCCCGGCGGCGGGGTGTCCGGGGTCGTGCCGCCCGCTCGCGACGCGCCGGGCCGGGCCGGGGGTCAGGCGACGGGGGCGGGGTCCTCGACGATGTGGCCGTCGCGGAGTTCGACGACGCGGTCGGCGAGTTCCATGAGGTTGGGGTCGTGGGTGGCGACCAGGACGGTGACGCCCTCGCTGCGGACGACGGCGCGGAGCAGCTCCATGATCGAGCGGCCGGTCTCGGAGTCGAGCTGGCCGGTGGGCTCGTCGGCGATGATGAGGTCGGGTTCGTTGGCCAGGGCGCGGGCGATGGCGACGCGCTGCTGCTGGCCGCCGGAGAGTTCGCCGGGGCGCTGGTTGGCGTGGTCGGCGAGGCCGACGAGGGCGAGGAGGGTGCGGGCCCGCTCCTCGCGCTGGGCGGCGGGGACCTTGCGCAGGCGCATCGGGATCCCGACGTTCTCGGCGGCGGTGAGCACCGGGAGCAGGCCGAAGGACTGGAAGACGAAGCCCAGCCGGTCGCGGCGCAGGGCGAGCCGGCCGTCCTCGTCCAGGCCGCCCATGTCGGTGCCGTCGAGGGTGATGGTGCCGCCGGTGGGGCTGTCCAGGCCGCCGACCAGGTTGAGCAGGGTGGTCTTGCCGGAGCCGGAGCGGCCCTTGAGGGCGGTGAGTTCGCCCCGGCCGATGGTGAAGGAGACGCCGCGCAGGGCGTGGACGGCGCGCTCGCCGGTGCCGAAGCTGCGGCGCACATCGGTGACGGTCACCATCGGAGCGGTGACGGTGACGGTGCCGGCCGGTTGCTGTGTCATGCGGCGTCCCCCTGGGAGTTCCCCGGCGGGGCCTGTGGAGGGCGGCCGGCCGAGGTGTTCTTCGCGGTCTTCATTTGAGGTATTTAATTGAGGTGTTCATGGCTTGGCAGGGGACCCGGACATGACGTTCCGTCAGCCGTCGCCCCAGGTGCGACGCGGATGCGATGCGGAGCATTTGCTCACTACTTGCATCCTTCGCGCAAGTCCCTTCCTTTCCTTGACCGGATCTGACAGCATCGTCCGCTATCCGGTGATCAAGCGCCGGTGATCACGTATGACGACGCGCCCAGGGGCGCCCGTCCACGCAGTGCGGGACGACTGCCGGGACCGGGCGTGGCGCGGACACCATTGAGGACCGGGGGAGGAACAGGATGCTCGGCTTCGTCGTGCGCCGTCTGCGCGGGCGACTGCCCCTGGCCAGTGCCGCTCTGCTCACCGTACTGATCACAACGGCGGTGCTCACGGCGCTGGTTGCCTTCCAGCGCACCGTCGGCGAGATCGGGCAGCGCCAGGCCCTCCAGGGCCGGGGCCACCCGCGGACCACCGTGGTGGTCAACTCCGAGCACGGGCTGGCGCAGCGAGCCAAGGACGATGCGGCGGTGGCCGGTTACGCCAGGGCGCTCTTCGGCGAGCTGCCGACCGAGAGCCGCGGCCTGTCCCGCAGCCGCTCGTACGGCCTGCCGGCCGCAGGTGCCCAGGCTGCCTCGACGGGCAGGCAGCCTGGCACGCCGACGGGTACGCCGACCGCCCCCGCGGCCGGCGCGGGCAAGGAGGACGACCTCACCCTCCTCGCCGCCCTCGACCGCCAGTACGTCCACCTGCTCGCCGGCGGCTGGCCCGCCGCCGCCGGCCCCGGCACGCCCGGCGGCCCCGTCCAGGCGGCCGTCCCGCAGTCCGTGCTGACCCGCCTCGGCCTCGCCGCCGAGGCCCTGCCCGCCGACGTCCCGCTCACCGACCGGTACGGCGGCGCCCCGCTCGCCGTCCGGATCACCGGCGTCTACCGCGCCAACGACCCCGCCGACCTCTACTGGCGGCTCGACCCGGTGCAGGGCCGCGAGATCCTGAGCGGCGGCTTCACCACCTACGGCCCGCTGCTCGTCGACGACACCGCCTTCAGCGCCGCCGGCATCCCGCAGAACGGCCGCAGCTGGCTGGTCGACGCCGACTTCACCGGCGTCGGCGCGAGCGCCGTGGACGCCCTGCGCGGCCGGATCACCCCGGCCGGCGACGACCTCAACCGGACCGCCGGACTCATCGCCCGCACCGAACTCCCCGACCTGCTGCGGGAGCTGGACTCCGGCGCGACGGTCGCCCGCTCCACCCTGCTGATCGGCGCCCTCCAGCTGATCGTGCTGGCCGCCGCCGCCCTGCTGCTCGTCGTCCACCTCATCGCCGGCCGCCAGCAGGCCGAGAACACCCTGCTCGCCGCCCGCGGCGCCTCCGGCCTGCGGCTCGGCGGCTACACCGCCGTCGAGGCCCTGCTGCTCGCGCTGCCCGCCGCCCTGCTGGCCCCGCTGCTCACCCCGCCGCTGCTGCGCGTCCTCGGCGGCTTCGGCCCGCTGCGCCACGTGCCGCTGGACACCTCGCTGCGCTGGACGCTCTGGCCGGTCTCGATCGCCTGCGCCCTCGGCTGCGTCCTGCTCGCCGCCGTCCCCGCCCTGCTGCGCGGCGCGGGCGCCGCCGTCCTGCGCCGGGCCGGTCAGCGTCAGGCCCTGGCCGCCGGCGCGGCCCGCTCCGGCGCCGACCTCGCCCTGCTCGCCCTGGCCGTCCTCGCCTACCAGCAACTCGCCCAGTACAGCGGCGGGTTGTCCCCGGACGCGGACGGCCGCCTCGGCCTGGACCCGATCCTGATCGCCACCCCGACCCTCGCCCTGGGCGCCGGCACCCTGCTCGCGCTGCGGCTGCTGCCGCTGGCCGCCCGGCTCGGCGCCCGGCTGGCCGCCCGCGGCCGCGGCCTCGGGCCCGCCCTGGTCGGCTGGCAGCTCGCCCGCCGCCCCGGCCAGGCCAGCGGACCGGTCCTGCTGCTGGTGCTCGGCGTCTCCACCGGCGTCCTGGCGCTCGGCCAGCACGACACCTGGAACAGCTCCCAGCAGGACCAGGCCTCCTTCGCCACCGCCGGCGGCCTGCGGATCCACGGCCTCCACACGGCGCCGGCCGGCCAGGGCAGCCGGTTCGCCGCCCTGCCCGGCGGCGACCGGATCCTCCCCGTCAGCCGGCAGGAACAGTCGCTGCCCGACGGCTCCCACGGCCAGCTCCTCGCCCTGGACGCCGCCGCCTTCGCCGCGCGCGTCCCGGTCCGCCCCGACCTGCTCGACGGACAGGACCCGAAGCGCCTGTTCGGCCCGCTCGCCGGAGACCCGCCCGCCGGCGCCGCCGGAGTCACCCTGCCCGGCCGCCCGCAGCGGATCGACGTCGACCTCAGCTTCACACCCGACGCCCAGCCGCCGAGCCCCGGCGACCTCCTCCCGCCGGCGCCCGAAGCCCCGGAGGCCTGGCTGCTGCTCCGCGACAGCCACCACCTCTCCTTCGTCGCCCCGCTCACCGGCATCCCCGCCGCCGGCGACGGCCGCGCCACCGCGGACCTCGCCGCGCTCACCGACGGCGGACTCAGCTCGGTCTCCGCGCCGCTCAGCGTCGTCGGCCTGACCCTCTCCCTCGGCCCCAAGGACGCCGGGGTGCTGACCGTCCGACGGCTCGCCGCCGCCGACGACGCCGGCGCCCCCGCCGTCCCGGCCGCCGTCCCCGCCGGCCTCGGCTGGGCCACCGGCGGCGACCCCGCCGCCCGCCCGGTCGGCGTGGACGTCGCCCCCGGCCCGTCCGACGACCGGCGACTGCTGAGCGTGCGCTACGGGACCGGCACCAACAGCCTCGGCAACCGGCGCGCCGTCATCACCCCGGTCGAGGCCAAGCCGCCGACCGAGATCGCCGGCGTCGCCACCCGCGGCTACCTGACCGCCACCGGCTCCACCGTCGGCTCGACCGTGCGGGTGCCGTTCGGCCTCGCCGCCGTGCCGGTCCGGATCACCGGCGAGGCCGAATCCCTGCCCGTCGTCGGCTCCGACGCCCTGCTCGTCGACCTCGGCGCGGTCGGCCGGGTGCTCGCGGCGAGCGGACGGGAGACGCCCGCGCCCACCGAATGGTGGCTGCCCGCCACCGGCCCGGACGACCCCGTCCCCGCCCAAGCCGCCGCCGCGCTGCGCGCCGCCCCCGGCACCCCCGGGATCCAGCTCCGCGACGAGGTCGCCGCCGACCTGCTCGGCGACCCGCTCAGCGCCGCCCCGCAGAACGCCCTGGCCGCCATCGCCGTCGTCACCACCGCGCTCGCCGCGATCGGCTTCGGCGCCGCCGGGGCCGCCGCCGCCGGCCAGCGCTCCCGCGACTCCGCGCTGCTGCTCGCCCTCGGCACCCCCCGGCGCCGCCTGGTGCGCACCGCCGCCGCCGAACAGGCCGTCCTGGTCGGCCTCGGCAGCGTCGTCGGCCTCGGCCTCGGCGCCCTGATCGTCCAGCTGATCGTGCCGCTCGTGGTGCTCACCCCGGCGGCCCGCCGCCCCGTCCCGGAGGCCATCGTCGACCTGCCGCTCGGCACCGCCGTGCTGCTGGCCGCCGTGATCGCCGCCGTCCCCCTGCTCTCGGCCCTGCTCGGCGGTCGCCGCCGGCGCGACGTGGCGCAGCGCCTGCGTCACCTGGAGGAGATGTGACCGGCCCGGCCGCCACCACCGCCCCCCGGCCCGCCGACGCCGCCCCGGCGGCCGGCCACGGACCGGCACCGTGGGTGCGCACCCGGCTGCGCGCGACCCCGCTCGCCGCCCTGCTCACCGCCGTGCTCGCGTTCGCCACCGTCTTCCTGGCGGTCGCCTTCCCCCGCGTCCTCGACCGGGCCGCCGACCAGGGCCTGCGCGACTTCCTGCGCGACCGGGGCCCCGCCGCGTCCAGCCTCCTCGCCACCGCCGAACTGCGCGGCGGCGCCAAGAGCCTGGACGAGGACGCCGCCGTGCTCGCCGCGCACACCGGCCCCACCCTCGGCCTGGGCCCCGGCGGACCGGTCTACGGCGCCCGCAGCGGCAAGTCGCGCGGCCTGACCAACCCCGGCCTGGCCCGGCCCGAGGTCGTCGACCCGCAGCTGGACCTGCTCTACGTCCAGGGCCTGCGCGAGCACATGACGCTCGTCGAGGGCCGCTGGCCCGACGCCCCGAAGGCCGGCGCCCCGGTCCCGATCGCGATCGCCCGCTCCACCGCCACCACGGTCGGGATCCACCTCGGCGACGTGCTGGCCACCGCCGAGAACCTGGAGGGGGAGAACCCGCCGCGGGCCGAGGTGGTCGGCATCCTGGACGCCGGGGACCTCGACGACCCGTACTGGGCCGAGCTGCCCTGCCCCGTCCAGGCCTGCCTCAACTACACGACGGGCAAGCAGAGTTACGCCTACTGGCGGCTCACCGGACTGGTCGACGGCGCCGCCCTCGACGGGGTGGAGAGCTGGCAGACCGGCGCCCGGGACTTCTGGCGGATCCCCGTCGACGTCGACGGGCTGCGCGCCGACCGGCTCGCCCGCACCCAGCGGGAACTCGCCGCCTACCTCACCGGGCACACCGCCAACGAGCTGGCGACCGCCACCCACCGCCCCGGCCTGCAGATCACCTCCCCGCTGCCGGCGCTGCTGGGCCAGGCCACCGCCCGGCAGGAGGCCACCGCGCCGCTCGCCGCGATCGGCCCGGCGGGCCTGGCCGGCGTCGGCCTGGTCGTGCTCGGCCTGGCCGCCGCACTGGCCGGCGACCGGCGGGCCACCGAACTGCGCCTGCTCCAGGCCCGCGGCGGCTCCCGGAGCGGCGTCGTCCGGCGACTGCTCGCCGAGGGCGCCGTCACCGTCCTCGCCCCCGCGGCCGTGGCCGGCGCGCTCGCGCTCTGGCTGCTGCCCACCCCGCGCTGGGGCGGCGCGGTGCTGGCCGGCACGGCCGTCGCCCTGTTCACCCTGCTCGCCCTCCCGCTGCGGGCCGCCCGGCTCTGGTCGAGGCCCCGGCCCGGCAGCGCCCGGCGGCGGACGGCCGGCGAACTCGCCGTCCTGGCCCTGACGGTCGCCGCCGTCGCCGAGGTCCGCCGGCGCGGCGTCGCCCCGGCGGGGGAGGGTGCGGACCCGCTGCTGATCGCCGCACCGCTGCTGCTCGCGCTCACCGGCGGACTGCTGCTCGCCCGCCTCCAACCGCTGCTGCTCGGCGCGCTCGCCCGGGTGGCCACCCGGCGGCCCGGCGCCATCGGCTTCCTCGGCCTGGCCCGCGCCGCCCGCGGCAGCACCGACCGCTCGCGGCCCTCCGTGCTGCCCCTGCTCGCCCTGCTGCTCGCCGTCACCACCGCGGGCTTCGGCTCCACCGTGCTGGGGTCCGTCGGCACCGAGCGCACCCGCGCCGCCCGGCTGACCGTCGGCGGCGACGCCTCCGTGGTCGTCCCGGGCGGCGTCACCGTGTCGCGGACCTTCGCCGAGGCGGCGGGCAAGCTGCCCGGGGTCCGGGCCTCGGCCCCGATCTGGGCCGACACCGATGTGTTCGTCCTCGGCGACAACGGCGTCACCCGGGTCTTCGCCGTGGTCGCCGACCCGGTCGCGTACGCGGAGATCTCCCGCTCGCTCGGGCGGGGAGCCTTCGACGCGGCCGCGCTGTCCGGGGGCACCGGCGGACCGGACGCCCCCGTGCCCGCGCTGGTCTCGACCGCGCTCGCCCGGCAGCTCGGCCCGGGCGCCACCCACCGCCTGCGCCTGCCGAACGGCGGGGAACTGCTCACCGCCACCGCCGCCACCGTCGACGGCACGCCCGCCCTCCAGGGCGACGGCCGGCTGTTCGTCGTCCTGCCGGCCGGCCCGGCCGTCGCCCTCGCGCCCGAACTCGGCCGCCCCAACCTATGGTTGGCCACCGGGTCGGTCGACCGGGACCGGCTGCGGAGCCTGGTCCGCGAGCAGATCGCCACCGACGCCGAACGCGCCGCCGCCGCCGTCACCGGCGGACCGGACGCCCTGCCGGCCGGCTACACCGTGCGCACCAGCGCGACCGTGCGCGCCGAACTCGCCGACGACCCGCTCCAGGACACCGCGGCCCGGCTCTTCTGGACCGCTGTCCTCGGCGCCGGCGCCCTCGCCCTGCTCGCCGTCCTGCTCACCCTGGTCCGGGCCGCGCCCGAGCGCACCGCGCTGCTGGCCCGGCTGCGCACCATGGGCCTGCGGCCCCGGGAGGGCCTGACCCTCATCCTGATCGAGACGCTGCCGCAGACCCTGGTCGCGGCCGTCGGCGGCGGCCTCGCCGCGGTCGCGGCGGTCGCCCTGCTCGGGCCCGCCTTCGACCTGTCGATCCTGGTCGGCACGGAGATCGAGCCCGGCCTGCCGGTCGCCGTCGCGCCGGTGCTGCTGCCGACGCTCGGCCTCGCCGCCCTGGTCTCCGCGGGCGTCGTCGCCGAGGCGCTGATCGCCGGCCGACGGCAGATCACCACCGAACTGCGCGCGGGGGACCAGCGATGACAGCTCCGCCGCGCGGCGACCGCGAGCACGACCGATCCACCCCCACCAGCACGCCGACGCGACCCACGCCGACGAGAGGAGCACCGCGGTGAACGGCAGCGCCCAGGACCAGCGGACCGCCCCGGTCCCCACCTTCCAGGAACTGCAGGAGCGGGCGCGCGCCGTCGCGGCCGGCCCCAAGGCGCACGGCGCGGACGCGGCCATCGTCTGCGACCGGCTGGTGCGCATCTTCAGCGCCCAGGGCGTCGAGGTGCAGGCCCTCCAGGGGCTCGAACTGACCATCCGGCAGGGCGACCTGGTCGCCCTGGTCGGCGCCTCCGGCAGCGGCAAGTCCACCCTGTTGACCATCCTCGCCGGGCTCGACGTGCCGACCGCCGGCACCGCCACCGTCGCCGGCTGCGACCTGCTGGAGATGTCCCCCCGCGAACGGCTGCGCTACCGCCGCGAGGTGGTCGGCTTCATCTGGCAGCAGACCGCCCGCAACCTGCTGCCCTTCCTCACCGCCGCCGAGAACATCGCGCTGCCCATGCAGCTGCGCGGCGGCCGGCGGTCGCGCGGTGCGGGGCGCCAGCAGGCCGCCCGGGTCGCCGAGCTGCTGGAGGCCCTGGACATCGGCGAGCTCGCGGGCCGCCGCCCGACCGAGATGTCCGGCGGCCAGCAGCAGCGCGTCGCGATCGCCGTCGCGATGGCCAACAACCCGCCGGTGCTGCTCGCCGACGAGCCCACCGGTGAGCTCGACTCGGAGACCGGGGCGAGCATCTTCGAGGCCTTCCGCACCGTCAACCGTGACCTCGGTGCCACCGTCGTGATCGTCACCCACGACCCGATGGTGGCCGGCGAGGTCCGCCGCACGGTCGCCATCCGCGACGGCCGTACCAGCAGCGAGGTGCTCCGCCGGACCCTCACCGACGAGCACGGCGAGGAGTCGGTCAACGAGACGGAGTACGTGATGCTGGACCGCACCGGTCGGGTCCAGCTGCCGGCCAAGTTCCTGGAGGCGCTCGGCATGCAGCACCGCGTCGCCGTCGAGCTCGCCCCTGACCACATCGCGCTGCGGCCGGACGACCTGGAGGGCCACTGACGGTCCGGTTGCCGTCCGGTCAGCGGCGGTGCTTCCGGGCCCGGAGGTACTCGCGGGCCAGCAGCCGCAGCGCGGCGGGCTTGGCGGGGCTCGCGGAGCGGTGCAGCAGCCCGCCGAGGTCGGCGCGGGCCGCGGCGCTGGTGAGCGCCTCCACTCCGACGATGCAGCGGACCATCGGCCGGTGGGCGGCCGGGACCAGGTCGACCACCGCCCCCGCCTCGGCCAGGGTGCGGTCGGCCTCGTCCAGCAGGCCGCCCAGCAGCGCCCGCACCGCCGGCAGGTCGCGGGCCTGCTCCAGGTCGGCGCGGGTGACGCCGTGCCGCGCCAGCCGATCCTCCGGGACGGTCAGCCGGCCCTCCGCGAGGTCCTCGGCCAGGTCGTTGACGAAGTCGAGCCGCTGACTGGCGTCGATGAAGGTCCGGCAGGCGGCCCGGTAGGCCGACTGGTCGCCGTCCGGGCCGAGCAGCGCGGCGACGACCATGAAGCCCGGCAGTGAGTACCCGTCCACGTACCGCTGGTAGTCCTCCTCGGTCGCGAACCCGGTGAAGTCGAGGTCCGCGTCCGCCGCGGCGAGGTAGTCCAGCACCCGGTCGCGCAGCACGGGACGGGCGGCCACGCTGTGCAGCAGCGGCCGCAGCTCCGGATCGTCCGTCCGGCCCTCGGCGAGGCTCGTGGTGACCTCCTGCCGCCACCGGTCGGCCGCCGCCCGCCGCCGGTCGAACGGGCCGCTGTCGAGCAGCGTGTCCGTCCGGTGCATGAACGCCGCCGCCGCCATCACGTGCGGGACGGTCCGCTCCGGGAGCAGCAGCCCGGCGGCCACCGCGACCTCCCGCCGGTAACGGGTCACCTGTTCCCGCTGCCGGCCGTAGTCGGCCCGCAACCCGGTCTCCCGCACCCCGGCCGCGTCCAGCGCCCGCTCCCACCTGCCCACTCGGCCCACCGTTCCTCTCCTCGGAAGGTCCGAGCTTAGGCCCCGCGCGGCCCGGCCTCAGCCGAGCGTGCGTTGTCGGACGTCGGCCATCAGTTTGTCCAGCGTCGCGATGAGCACGGTGCGTTCGTCGTCCGACAGGCAGCGGACGAGTGCGGCTTCCCGGCCGAGCACGGTGTCGACGGATCGCTCGATGAGCGCGTGGCCTTCGGCGGTGAGTTCCACCAGGACGGTTCGGCGGCCGGTGCCTGCCGGTGTTCGTCGGACGAGGCCGTCGCGTTCGGCCCGGGCGACGCGCTGCGAGATCGCGCCGGCGGTGACCAGCGTGCGCCGGGCGAGCTCGCGGGTGCTGAGGGTGTAGGGCGGGCCCGAGCGGCGGATGACGGAGAGCAGGTCGAGGGTGGCCGCATCGATCCCCGCCTCTCGCAGAGCCCGGCCGCGGTCGTCGGTGAAGAGCTTGGCCAGCCACCAGATGGGGGTGACGATCTCGATCGATTCGGTCGGGGTGCCCGGTCGCTCCCGTCGCCAGGCCGCGGCGATCTCGGTGGCGGAATGGGCGGGTCCTGGGTCCTCCGCTGCGGCGGCGTCGACCACGGTGTGATTCCTTGTCGGTCTCGGCTATGTTTAGGTCTAAACGTAGCAGGGGGCAGGAGGATTTATGACCCGCATCGTGGTCGTCACCGGAGGAACCAGCGGCATCGGCCGTGCCATCGCCCAGAGGTTCGCCGTCGACCGGGCAGAGGTCTTCATCACCGGACGTCACGCGGACACCGTCGAGCCGACCGCCAAGGAGCTGGGGGTGCACGGTGTCGTCTGTGACGCGGCCGATCCGGGGCAGGTCGCATCGCTCGCCGATCGCGTCGGGCAGGTGGACGTCCTGGTCAACGCCGCCGGTGGGCTGCCCGAGGCGGCATCAGGTGACGGAGCGCCTCTGGACGCGCTGCTCGCCCAGTGGCATGCCAACCTGGCGCAGAACCTGCTCACCGCGGTGCTGACCACGGCGGCGGTCCAGGACAGGCTCACCGGCGACAGCTCCGTCATCAGCATCGGCTCGATCGGCGCCGAGCGCCGTGGCGGCTCCTACGGCGCGGCCAAGGCCGCTCTGGCCGCGTGGAACGCCTCGCTGTCCGCCGAGCTCGCTCCCAGGGGAGTGACCTGCAACGTCATCTCCGCGGGTTACATCGAGGGCACCAACTTCTTCCGCGGCGGGCTGAGCGACGAACGCCACCGCGCACTGGTGGAGGAGACGCACAACAAGCGGCCCGGCACGGTCGACGACATCGCCCGGACCGCCTGCTTCCTCGCCTCCCCGGGCGCCCGGCACATCACCGGACAGACCATCCACGTCAACGGAGGTGCCTTCACCACGCGGTAGCACCCTTCGTGGGACGGTACTTGGCGGGTGATCGCCCCGGGCGGCGATGAGCGCGCCGTGAACGCCTCCCCGGCGGCGGCGACGGCCGGCTGACCGTCGCCGACCGGGCGGCCGTGCCCCGGCCACCCGGTCCGTCAACTCCCGCCGCTGGTAGGGCGGATCAGCCCGGAGCGTTCGGCCTCGGACCGCAGGTCGCGGGCGGGGGCGCCCCGGTCGGTGCGGTCGCCGCGGGCCGCGGCCGTGCAGAGGGCGAAGACGAGCAGGGCGCTCGCCGCCGCGGCGAGGATGCCGAGGGCGGTGAGGACGCGGAGCAAGGTCACGGGAAGGGCCTCCAGGAGGACGGCGCGAGGGGGTGCCGCCGGGGATATCGGCAGACTGGCCCACCAGGTCGAGTGTCCACGGGCGGTTCCGGCTGCCGACCGCCGCGCGCAGGAGCGTGTACGCGGGCGGTCGAAGCACGAACGGCGCACACCCGGCCCTCCCTCGCGCCCCTGACCCCCTCGGCCGCCGCCGCGCCCGTCACCTCCACCGCATCAACCGCGCCCGCCGCGTCCACCAGGGCGTGTCCGAAGAATTGGCGTCGGATCAGGCCCCGGGGCCCGCGGCGCGGCCCGACCCGGATCCTCCTCCCGGCCGAGGCGTAGCGGCCGGGAGGACGGCGATCGTGTCGTGGCCGGCGAAGGACCGGACGACGGTGCCGGTCTCCTGATCGCCGAGGCCGTGGTACGTCGCAGTACGGCCGGTCAGCGGGTCCGCGCTTCATGACGCGTTGCCGTGGCGGACCCCGGGGCGGGAACCGTTCGGGGGCACGGGAGCGTGGATTGTTATCGTTCCAGGTCGGGCACGGACGGGACGGGTGAGCAGTATGGACGGGGCGGTCATCGTGGGCGGACCGAGGACGGTCCCGCCGGGTGCGGGCCGGACGGCGGAGGCGGGCATGGAACCGCGGGGCCCGGTGGACCTCCGGGGCGTGGACGGCGAGTCGTTCGCCGTCGACTACCCGGCCGACGCGATCGTGGTCGTCTCCGGGCTGCCCGGCAGCGGCAAGAGCACGCTGCTGCGGCGTTGGTCGGCCCGCGCGCCGCACGTCGCCACCGTCGATCCGCGGGCCGTCCACGAGGCCTGCGCGGCCGTCATGCCGGACCGCCTGCCGTACGCGGTCTACCGGCCCTGGGCCCGGCTGGAGCACTTCCGGCTGCTGCGCGGCTCGGTGCGCCGGGGCGGGCCGCTGCTGGTGCACGACTGCGGCAGCCGGGCGTGGATGCGCCGCTGGCTCGCCCGCGAGGCCGCCCGGCAGGGGCGGGAGCTGCACCTCGTCCTGCTCGACGTCGGCGCCGCCACCGCCTTGGCCGGCCAGCGGGCCCGGGGCCGGTGGGCGTCGCACCGGGTCTTCGCCCGGCACCGGCGGGGCCTGGACCGGCTGCTCGCCGCGTTGACCGCGCACACCCGGGGCGCCGCCGGGACGCCGGTGCCGGAGGCGGCCTCGGTGCTGCTGCTGGACGGCCGGTCCCGGGCGCGGGCGGCCGAGGCGCGGTTCGGACACGGCGGTGCGGCGCTCGGCGGCGGCCCGGGCGGCGGGGCGGCGGACGCCGGCTGAGCGGGGCGAGCGCGGCGCCGCCGACCTGCCGTGATTGCGGGATTCTGTCCGGTGGGCGGTTGACGCGGGTGCGGGTCGGCCGGGGAGACTGTGCGGGTAGACCGTTCTGCCGATCCGTCAGTCGCGAGGAGCGCTCCTTATGCCCGGCCCCACCGCCGTTACCGACAGTCTCTGGTTCCGCCGTTTCCATCCGTTCGACGCGGCGCCCGTCCGGGTCGTGATGTTCCCGCACGCGGGCGGCTCGGCGGGCTTCTTCCGGGACTGGTCGGCCGCGTTGTCGCCGTACGCGGACGTGCTCGCCGCCCAGTACCCCGGCCGCTTGGACCGGATCGACGAGCCGGCCCTCGACTCGCTGCCCGAGCTCGCCGAGCGGGTCTACGCGGCGCTGCGGCCGTGGGCCGACCGGCCGCTGGTCCTGTTCGGGCACAGCATGGGGGCGGCGATCGCCTTCGAGGTGACGCGCCGTTTCGAGCGCGACAAGGTGTCCGGTCCGGTGCGGCTGTGCGTCTCGGGCAGCCGGGCCCCGTCGGAGCCGCGCGACTCGGCGGTGCACCTGCTGCCCGACGCGGGCCTGCTGGCCGAACTGGCCCGGCTCGGCGGCACCGACGAGCGGCTGCTGGCGGACCCGGAGCTGCGGGCGATGATCCTGCCGTCGCTGCGCGGCGACTACACGGCCATCGAGACCTACCTGGCCGCGCGGGAGGAGACCGTCTCGGTGCCGGTCACCTCGCTGACCGGCGACATCGACCCGCGGGTGACCCTGGAGCAGGCGGGCGACTGGGCCGCGCACACCACCGGCGCCTTCGACCTGAAGGTCTTCCCGGGCGGCCACTTCTACCTGACCGACGAGCGGGCGGCCGTGCTGGACGTCCTGAAGTCCCACCTGAGTGTGTGAGTGCGTGAATGCCTGACGGTCTGGCGCCGGCATGCCGGCGCCAGACCGCGCCCCGGAGGTCCCGCCCGGGGGTCCCGACTGGGGGTCAGGGGCGGGCGAGGGCCTCTTCGAGCAGTGCCTGGAGGGCGTTCCGCTGCTCCGGCCGCAGCCCGGCCAGCGGCGAGTCGGCGGCGAGCAGGGTGAGGAGCCGCTCGCGCAGCAGGGTGCCCGCGGGGGTGAGGACGAGGTGCCGCGCGCGCCGGTCGGTCGGGTGGGGGCGGCGTTCGACCAGCCCCTGCCGCTCCAGCCGGTCGACGACGAAGGTGGTGTTGGAGGGCTCGCAGCTCATCCGCTCGGAGAGTTCACGCATCGTCATCGGCCCGGTCAGCTCACGCAGCGCGGTCGCCTGGGGTGCGGTGAGGCCGAGGCCGGCGGCGTGGTCGCGCAGGTGGTCGCCGATCCGCTGGGCGAGTCCGTTCACCAGACCGCACAGCGCGCGCTCGGCGCGGGCCCGTTCGTCCGGCGCTTCCCGGGGCGGTGTCATGCCGCCATGCTACCCGCGGACATACATCAAGCCAGAATGATGAAAGCTTGAAGTATATTGCTGACGGGCTCTGAGGGGCGGGGACGGATACGGCAGGGGAGAAGCTGTGGTGGAGTCGTTCGGCGTGGTGGGGGACCGGTGGCGCCGGCCGGGGACGACGCGGTCGCTGCGGCTGGGCGACACCACGGTGTCGTACGTGCCGGACGGCGAGCTGCGGCTGCCGCCGGGCGTCGCGTTCCCGCAGGCTGATGCCCGGGTGTGGTCCGAACACCCGGAATACCTCGACGATTTCGGCCTCCTCGTCCTGAGCGTCGGCGCGCTGCTGGTGGAGCGGGACGGCCGGGCCCTGCTGATCGACGCGGGGTTCGGCCCGGAGGAGCTGCCGCTGGTCCCGGGCGTGCCGCACAGCACGATCCGGGGCGGAGGGCTCCTGGCGGGCCTGGCCGCACTCGGGCGGCGCCCCGAGGAGATCGAGGCGGTGGCCGTCACCCATCTGCACCCCGACCACCTCGGCTGGGCCTGGCGGCCCGGGCCGGACGGCGGCCGACCGGTGTTCGCCCACGCCGAGCACCTGGTGGCCGAGCCGGAGTGGGCCGCGCGCGACCGCGGCTCGGAGCAGGCGGCGGAGCACGGCGCGGCGCACGGGCCGGCGAGGGAGATCGCCGGTGTGGCCCCGTACGTGCGGACCGTGACGGACGGGCAGGAGGTGTTCCCCGGGGTCCGGGCGCGGGTCACCGGTGGTCACACGGCCGGCCACACCGAGTACGTGATCGAGGACGGCGGGCGGCGGCTGATCGCCTTCGGTGACGCGATGCACGCGCCCGTGCAGGTCGGCCACCCCGGGTGGTTCGTCGGCGCGGACCACGATCCCGCCCGGGCCGCCGCCCATCGGGCGCGGCTGGTCGAGGAGTTGGCGCAGCCGGGGGTGATCGGCTTCGGAGTGCACTTCGCCGATGTGGTGTTCGGCCGGGTGGTCTCGGGTCAGGTCGACTCCGGCCCGGTCTGGTGCCCGGTGGACGCCTGACGCGGCGACTCGACCCAGTCATCGGTATGACCGGAATGAGTCGAGCAACCGCGGAGACATCAAATGTTGACACGTTTGTGACAACAGGTCACGCGTAAAGCCTTCCCCAAACCCTCACCGCTCTGGCATGTTGCGTTCAATCCCCGTGTGATCCCCTCAAGCACGGGCCCCGATCGGAGGACGCACGTGTCACCCCTGATATCCCGGCGGGTCGGCCGCCCCACGGCCGCGCTCGCCCTGCTGGCCGCCGCGGCGCTGGCCACCCCCGCGACCCTGGCCGTCGCGTCGCCCGCCGCCCCCGCCGTCCAGGCCGCCACGCCCGTCGTTCCGCCCGTCCAGGCCGCGCCCGCCGCCCCCGCCGCACCGCAGGCCCCGGCCGTCGCCGCCGCGTGGGCCGCCGGGACCCGCGCCTACCTGGTGATCAGCGCCCCCGCCGACGTCGCCGCCGCCAAGTCCGCGGTGACCGCCAACGGCGGCACCGTCTTCGCGAGCTACGACGCGATCGGCGTCGTCGTCGCCCACTCGACCAGCGGCACCTTCGCCGCCACCCTGCGCGGGGTGGCCGGCATCCAGCAGGTCGGCGCGACCCGCACCTCGGACGTCCCGGCCGACGCCTACAACCCGGCGCTGCCCGCCAACCCCGCCCAGTCGGCGACCACCCTCACCGAGACCAACCGCTGGGACATGACCCAGATCAAGGCCGACCAGGCCTGGGCCGTCTCCACCGGCTCGCCCACGGTCAAGGTCGGCGTGCTGGACACCGGTGTCGACGACCAGCACCAGGACCTCGCGCCCAACTTCGACGCCGCCGACTCGGCCTCCTGCGCCTACGGCAAGGCCGACACCCGCACCGGCGCCTGGCGCGACGTCGACACCCACGGCACCCACGTGGCCGGCACCATCGCCGCCGCGAAGAACGGCAAGGGCGTCGTCGGCGTGGCCCCCGGCGTCAAGATCGCCGCGGTCCGGATCGCGGAGCCGACCAGCACGCTGTTCTACGCCGAGAACACCGTCTGCGGCTTCGTGTGGGCCGGCGACCACGGCTTCAAGGTGACCAACAACAGCTACTACACCGACCCGTGGCAGTTCAACTGCCCGGACAACCTGGACCAGGCGGCCATCATCGAGGGCGTCAAGCGCGCCCAGGAGTACGCCGAGGGCAAGGGCTCGCTCCAGATCGCGGCGGCCGGCAACTCCAACTACGACCTCGCCAACAAGACCACCGACAGCGAGAGCCCCAACGACTCCACCAAGGTCACCCGGACCATCACCAACGCCTGCATCGACATCCCGACCGAGCTGCCCGGCGTGGTGACCGTCTCCGCCATGGCCAGCGGCACCGGCAAGGCCTCGTACTCCAACTACGGCCGGGGCGTCATCGACGTCGCCGCGCCCGGCGGTGACGGCTCCACCGGCGTGTACTCCACGCTGCCCGGCGGCAAGTACGGCACCAAGAGCGGCACCTCGATGGCCTCCCCGCACGTGACCGGCGTCGCCGCGCTGATCGCGAGCGCCAACCCGTCGTTCACCCCGGCCGACATCCGCGCCCGGCTCGCGAGCCAGGCCAACGACGTGGCCTGCCCCTCCGACAGCCGCTGCACCGGCACCACCGCCAACAACGCCTTCTTCGGCGAGGGCCAGGTCGACGCGCTGAAGGCCGTCGGCGGCAGCACCCCGCCGACCGGCAAGTTCTTCGAGACCCAGACCGACGTGGCGATCGCCGACAACGCGACGGTGGACAGCCCGCTCACCGTCACCGGCGTCGGCGGCAACGCCCCCGCGACCCTCAAGGTCGGCGTGGACATCAAGCACACCTACCGCGGTGACCTCGTGCTCTCCCTGGTCGCGCCGAACGGCACGGTCTTCCTGCTGGAGGATTTCGCGAACAGCGACAGCGCCGACGACGTGGCCAAGACCTACACTGTCAACGCCTCGGCGAGCACGGCCGACGGGACGTGGAAGCTGCGCGTCAAGGACGGCGCCTCCGGCGACGTCGGCACCGTCGACGCCTGGAACCTGACCTTCTAGACACCTGCCGGACCCACCCGCCGTCCGACCCACGGGCAGCACGGACGGCGCCCCGGACCGGTCGGCGCGACTCCCCGCGCGTCGTGCCGACCGGTCCGTCCGCGTTCCGGGTCCGTCCGCGCTCCGGCCCCCGGCCCCCGGCGGCCCGCCGCACGCTTCACCCGGGTGCGCCCTCCACTGTCCTGGTTCGTCTACCGAAGATCCAGGACAGTGGGGCAACCCGGCGTCGAAGACCGCCGAACCGTTCGGTCCGCCGGACGGCGCGCCCCTCGGCCGAGAGGACCGCCCGTTGACCGACGACATCGCCTTCGCCAGGATCCACCCCGCCATCGGCATCGCCCGGGTGGGCAACAGCACCCGCGAGGACGGCTGGTTCCTCGGCCCCGAGGTCCCGGACCCGCCGGCCGAGCAGCCGGGCTTCTACAAGGACGACCAGGGCGCGATCAAGCGCCAGGCCGCCCGCTTCCGGATCTACGGCTACACCGCCGACGGCCGCGTGGTGCGCGAGCTGACCGCCGACCAGCCGGACGTGAGTATCGAGTGGTCGGTGCACGTGGCCAACAAGAAGGCCGCCTGGTACGAGTTCAGCCTCCCGCTGGACATCCCCGACATGAAGGACAAGCCCGAGCCGTGGCGCAACGCCAAGGTCACCGACCGGGCGAGCCTGATCATCGACCCCGGCCCCAAGACCCTGCCGGCAGGGAGCACGGAGACCGTCGAGTTCGCCGGCGGCTCCTTCCTCGGCACCCCCGTCCCGCTCGGCCGGATGCAGACCGACGAGGCCGGCCGGCTGATCGTCCTCGGCGGCCTCGGCACCTCCCGCAACCCCAAGGGCGGCGAGCTCCACTCCTACGGCAACAACGACGGCTGGTGCGACGACACCTCCGACGGCCCGGTCACCGCCACCGTGACCGTCGGCGGCACGCCGCTGCGGGTCGACCCCGCCTGGGTGGTGGTCGCCCCGCCCAACTACGCCCCCGACGTCAGGACCGTGCGCACCCTGTACGACCTGCTGTACGACCTCTTCGTCACCCAGGGCACCCTGGAACCGCCGAAGACCGTCAACTTCGACCGGGACGTCAAACCGATCCTGCACCGCTTCTGCGAACTCCAGTGGGTCAACAAGGGGTTCGCCACGCACTTCGGCTTCGGCGGGCCCGAGCACTTCCTCGCCCCCGACCGCCTCGCCGCACTCGCGAGCCCCTCGCCCACCCACGAGGAGCTGCGCCGGCAGGTGTACACCTCGCTGCGCGACCCCGAGCGCGACGGGAGCTCCCCGGTGCCCTGGCCGTGGATCTACGGCGACGGGATGAAGGGCCGCGGCCCCTTCTCCCTCCTGCAGTACCTGACCGTCTCCCCGACCCAGGACGCCGTCCTGCTCTCCTGGACGAAGGGCGAGTTCGACGCCTTGCCCTGGCCCGGCTTCCCGCAGCGGCTGGAGGACGCGCCGGTCGCCGAGCAGCCCGCCCTGCTCGACCGCGCCGCCCTCGACTTCTGCCTCGCCGACGCCTTCCACCCCGGCTGCGAGGTCACCTGGCCGATCCGGCACACCACGCTGTACAGCGCGCCGCTGCGCATCCGCCACCGGCCGGCCGGCAGCGTCGAACCGGACTACGGCGACCGGCTCACCCAGGCCCGGGCCCTCGGCGAGGACGGGCCCCTGCACGAGCAGGGCCCCGGCGACCTGACCCGCTGGATGGCCGTGCCCTGGCAGACCGACACCGCCAGCTGCCGCTCCGGCTACGAGTCCGGCAACAACCTCGGCCCCCGCTACGACCCCTACCTGCCGACCTTCTGGCCCGCCCGGGTCCCCAACCACGTCCTCAAGGAGAGCGACTACCGGATCGTCAACAAGGAGATCACCCAGACCGACGAGGACGGCCGCGAGGCCGCGTTCGCCCGGCGGGCCTCCTGGCTGCGCGGCCTCAAGGGCAGCTACGGCCAGCAGCTCAAGCAGGCCGTCGCCGAGTGGCACGCGTTCGGCATCGTCGAGGTCCGCCCGTACACCGTCGGCGACGGCCGGTTCCCGGAGCGGATCCAGGTCGAGTCGGTCCCCGGGTTCGCGCTCGAAGGCGTCCCCGACAACCGCAACCTGATCTCCATCCACGTACCGGCCGCGACCCTCGCCGCCGAGGCCCTGAGCACCCAGGCGGCCGGCGAGGTGCTCGCCCTCACCGGCCGGGCCCCGCACGAGGTCACCATCGGCTACTTCGACAAGCTCGACCCCTTCGGCGAGGACGCCGGGGTGGCGGGCGAGGACGGCTCGTGACGTCGTCGTACGAGGTGGTCGTCGTCGGCGGCGGCCCGGCCGGCGCGGCCGCCGCCCTCGCGCTGGCCGACCGGGGGCGCGGCGTGCTGCTCGCCGACGCCCCCGGCGGGCCGCCGGCGGTCAGCGAGGCCCTGCCCGCCGTGGCCCGGGTGCTGCTGCGCGACCTCGGGGCCGGTGACACCGTCCCCGGGGACGGCCACCTGGCCTGCTACGGCAACCGCTCGGTGTGGGGCTCCGAGGTCCCGGGCTCGGTCGACAGCATCAACGACCCGCACGGGCCCGGCTGGCACCTCGACCGGCCGCTGTTCGACCGGCGGCTGCGCGAGGCGGCGGCCGTGGCGGGGGCGGAGGTCCGTGCGGCGACGGCGCGCCCGGCCGGCCGGCACGCCGACGGCACCTGGAGCCTCGCCCTGGCCGGCGGGCGCGGGGCCGTGGACGGGACAGCGGACCCGGGCGAGGTGGTCCGCTGCCGCTGGATCGTCGACGCCACCGGCCGCCGGGCCGCCGTCGCCACCCGGCACGGCGCCCGCCGGCTCGTCGGCGACCGGCTGGTGGGGACGCACCTGGTGCTCGGTCCCGGCGGTGGCGCGGCGGACAGCACCACGCTGGTCGAGGCCGTGCCGGACGGCTGGTGGTACAGCGCACCGCTGCCGGGCGGACACCTGCTGCTCGCCTCGTTCACCGACGCCGACCTGCCCGCCGCCCGCGTCGAGCCTGAGCTCTTCCGCGACCGGCTCGCCCGGACCGGTCCCACCGCCGCCCGCGCCGCCGCCCACCCGTTCCCGCCGCACCCGGCGCCCACCCGGGCACCGGCCCACACCGCCCGCCTCAACCGCGTCCACGGCGACGGCTGGACGGCCGCCGGGGACGCCGCCGCCGGCTTCGACCCGCTGTCCTCCCAGGGCATCCTCACCGCCCTGTACACCGGCCGCGCCGCCGGCCTCGCGGTGGACGCCCACCTAGCCGGCGACCCGTACGCCCACGACCGCTACGCCGCCGCCGTCACGGACGTCCTCGCGGCCTACCGGCGCAACCACGCGGCCTACTACGCCCTCGAACGGCGCTGGCCCGACCGGCCCTTCTGGCACCGCCGACACCGGCGGCAGGCGCGGACGACGAGTCCGGGCGCGGCCGTCGGCGCGGTCTGAACGGGTGCGGTCCGAGCACGCCCGCTCGGACCGCACCCGGACCGCCGACCGTGCTCCGTCAGCCGGTCGGAGGCCCGGGGAGCAGCGGGCCGGTGACGTTCTTGTCCCCGTCGTCGTCATCGTCGTGGATGCTCGTGGTGATCGAGCTGATGGCGCCGGAGAGCAGGCCGAGCACCAGGAAGGCCACCAGCAGGCCGCGGCCGGCGCCGCTCATGACCAGCGGCCGGGTCGCCGAGACCGGGCCGCCGGGCTCCGAGCCGGGTTCGTCGCCGAAGAGCTGCTTCGGGTAGGCCGAGGTGAGCATCACCAGGTAGGCCAGGTACCGCATCCGGTAGCGCAGCACGGCCGCGGTCGCCTCGAACAGGGGCTGCGGCATCCGCCCCAGGATCAGCACCGCCAGCCAGCTGATCCAGCCGACCATCCACCAGCCCGCGTAGAGCAGCCCCTGCACGACGGCCGCCGGGATGACCAGGATCAGCCGGAACAGCACCGCCAGCCGGTTCAGTTCACCGGGCTTGAGCTCGACCTGGACGGGGTGGTCGGGCGTGCGGAAGGCGAACGGCGGATAGCGGTCGACGGTCAGCATCAGGTACGCCGTCACCCGGGTCTCGTACGGCAGGTACGAGGACAGGTAGTCGGCGGCGAAGCCGGGGAGCCGGCCGAGGACGAGCGCGCCGAACCAGCCGATGACCGTGACCACGAACGCCACCACCGACAGCACCCAGACCACGATGAACTGGGGGATCAGCAGCAGGAGCCGGAAGAACACGGTCAGCCGGTTCTGCGGTCCGGGCGCGGGCAGGTCGAGCGCGGGCAGCCACTCACGCGGGTACGGGGTGGCTGCGGGGGGAGCCTGCCACATCGGGGCCTCCAGGGCTCGACACCGGGGGCGCGGCGAACCCGCGCGTGCTCCGAAGATCGCAGCCCGCCGGGGAGCCCGCGCGCCATGCTGCGCCACCCGGGCGACGGGGCCCGAACGGTCCACGCCGGTCATTTTGGCATTCGATCCGACAGTCAATCGATCGCAGGACGGCGGCGGGACGTGAACGAAGTGATCGGGATCGATCGATTGTGGTCGAAGAATCCTCCCGGGCGTGGCGACGGGGCAGCATCGGTCCCGGAGGGATCGGGAGTACACCGGTACACCCGGTCGGTTGTCAGATGCGGAGCGTCCGGTCGACCGTCATGTCCGGGACGTGACGTGCTCACCCTGGGGGTGCGGATTGCCAACGTTCGACGACTACCACCACCGCCTGTCCGGTCCGGCCGACTACGGCCCCCCGGAGCCGGACGAGGACGGCCCGCTCGGGCCGGCGGACCTGCTGGAGCCGGCCGACTTCGATGCGTTCCTGCGGCTCTCCGCCGAGCTCACCGGATTCGACGAGGACGAACTGCGCGACACCGGCATGGCGCACGAGCACCACCGCACCCTGCTCGCCCACCGGGTCCGCGACGAGCACGCCCTCGTCCACCTCTGGTACGTCGGCGCCTGGCCGGACGAACCGCCCTCCTCACCTCGGGCCCCCGACCGGGGCCTGCTCTGGCGCACCTTCCACGGCACCGCCCCCGGCACCTGATCCGGTCGCCAGGGGAGACGGCCCACGCGCCGCACCCCGACCGCCTCCCGGGCACCTCGTGGCGCCGGGACGTGGTCGGGGTGGCCCCCGTGGGCGAGCACGGCCGCCGCCTGCTCGCCCACGGGGGCGAAGGGCTCCGGTGGAGCCGGGTGCCCCCGCGGGGGCTCAGCTCACCGGAAGTTCCAGTGCTGGTTGGCGCCGCCGTTCGAGTCCCAGACCTGGACGGCCGTGCCGTTGGCGTTCTGGCTGCCGGGCGTCTCCAGGGCCCGGCCGCTGGCGACGTTGCTCAGGGTGTAGGAGCCGTCGCTGTTCCGGGCGGCGTTCCAGTGCTGGTTGGCGCCGTTGTTGGAGTCCCAGACCTGCATCCTGGTGCCGTTGCCCGTCTGGTTGCCCGGCTGGTCCAGGACCTTGCCGCTGGCGATGTTGGTGAGGGTGTAGGAGCCGTCGCCGTTCTTGTTGGCCCGCCACTGCTGGTTGGAGGCGCCGCTGGGGTCCCAGACCTGGAGCTGGGTACCGTTGGCGTTCTGTCCGGCGGGCTGGTCGAGGACGCGGCCGGCGCCCACGCCGGTGAGGGTGTAGACGGCGCCGTTGACGATCTCCCCGCCCGGGTTCGGGTTCCCGCCGCCACCGCCCAGGGCGCTGAGCGTCGCGTTGTAGGCGGCCTTCTTGTTGCCGTTGTTGTCGAACAGCAGCGGGTTCTCGCCGCCGCGCCAGGAGTCGCTGTCGCGGATGCCCCAGACGGTGATGCCCGTGCAGCGGGCGACGCTGAGGCAGTCCCGGACGGTGTTGGTGTAGGCGCTCGCGGAGGCCTGGGCGATGTCGAGCTCGGTGAGCTGGACGTCCACTCCGAGCGCGGCGAAGCTGGAGATGGTGGTCCGGAAGTTGGACGGCGGGCCGCCGGCGCCGAAGTGGCTCTGGAGACCGACGCAGTCGATCGGCACGCCGCGGGCCTTGAAGTCCTTGACCATCCGGTAGACGCCCTGGGTCTTGGCGTCCGTCCAGTTCTCGATGTTGTAGTCGTTGTAGCAGAGCTTGGCGCCGGGGTCGACGTTGCGGGCGGTGCGGAAGGCCTCCTCGATGAAGCCGTCGCCCAGCACGTCCTGGAACACGGAGCCGCGGTGCTGGCCGCTGCCGCCGTCGGCGAAGGCCTCGTTGACCACGTCCCAGGCGTAGATCTTGCCCTTGTAGTGGGACATCTCCTGGGTGATGTGGTTGTTCATCACGCTGCGCAGGGTGTTGGCGTCCCTGATCGAGCCGACCCAGCCGGGCAGCTGGGAGTGCCAGACCAGGGTGTGGCCGCGCATCTTCTGGCCGCGGGAGAGGGCGCGGTTGACGATCGTGTCGGCGGCACCGAAGTTGAACGACCCGCGGGAGGGCTCGATGGTGTCCCACTTCATCTCGTTCTCCGGGGTGACCATGTTGAATTCCCGGTCGAGAATGCCGGCGTACGTCGGGTCGCCGAGCCTGCCCGCCGCCACCGCCGTGCCGAAGTACCGGCCGCTGTCGGCCGCCGCCGTACCGAGGGTGGTCCCGGCGGCCTGCGCCGTGGGGGCCGCGGTGACGACGGCGATCGAGCTGACGACCAGGCACGCGGCGGTCGTCAGGGCGTTGCGGAGGCGGGGTTTGTTCTTGAGCGCTGGCATGACGGATCGTTCTCCTTCTTGGTGGGGGATTCCGAGGCGTCGGTGGGGGCCGGTTCCTCGTCCTGACACGTGTGCGGGCCGGTATCCGGCCGCACGTTCCCGCTGGGCGGACCGGCTGACCGTCGACCTTTCTGTTAGCGCTAACAAATCAGCCGGAGCCGATCCTGGCGTGTCCCGGTCAAATCTTGGCCAGGTGACGGGCCTTGTCAATGCCGCCTTGCGTGGTGGCGGGCCGTCGCCGGCCGATGTCGAGGTGTTCCGTGCGGGGTGGGGGCTGCCGTCACCGCCGGCGGTGGGTCCGCAGTCGAGCGTGATCACCCGCGACCGGACGTGGCCTTGTCCTGGGCCCTGTCCGGGGCGGCTCTTCGCGGTGTTCCGAGACCGCGCTCGACCGGCGGTGCTGTCCAGTGGGAGCGCTCCCACTGTGAGGGATGCCCCAGGGTCGGTCAAGAGGTGTGAAGGGTTGAACGCCAATACCGACAAAACCCGGTAACTCCTCTTTTCCTTGGCGGTGGTTGGCGCTACGGTCAGGCCACCAGTGGGAGCGGTTCCGTCAGTCGGCGCGCCGGGAGCGGCGCGTCCTCGCTGCAAGGAGTCGCTCATGCGACACCCCCCACGTCTCGCGGCGCTGCTCGGCGGCGCGGTCCTCACCCTGGTGGGCGCCGTGTCCGTGTCCACGGCGGCCGGTGCGGGCCCGAGCGCCTCGGCGCCCGGCTGCTCCGTGGCCTACTCCACGGTCAACCAGTGGGACGGCGGTTTCCAGGCCTCCGTCGTCGTCACCAACAACGCCGCGCCCACCAGTGGTTGGAGCCTCGGCTTCGGCTTCCCCGGTGGTCAGCGCGTCACCCAGGGCTGGGGTGCCACCTGGTCCCAGTCCGGCGCCGCGGTCACGGCCGTGAACGAGAGCTGGAACGGCTCGATCGGGACCGGCGAAAGTGTCAGCCTCGGCCTCATCGCCTCCTGGTCCGGCGGCAACCCCGCGCCGGCCGGGTTCACCCTCAACGGCCTTCCCTGCGGCGGCGGTTCGGCCCCGAGCCCGACCCCCACGGCCAGCCCGACCCCCACCCCGACGACCACCGCCACCCCGACGCCCACGACCACACCCACGACGACCCCGACCACCCCGACGCCGACCGGTACCCCGACCGCCGGCGCACCCGAGCTCAGCGTCAGCGGCAACCGGCTGACCGACGCCGGCGGCGCCACCCGCCGCCTGCTCGGCGTCAACCGCTCCGGCGGCGAGTTCATGTGCGTCCAGGGCCACGGCATCTTCGACGGCCCGGTGGACGACGCGGCCGTCCGGGCCATCGCGGACTGGAAGGCCAACACCGTCCGCATCACGCTCAACGAGGAGTGCTGGCTCGGCCTGGACAACATCCGGCCCGAGTACCGGGGCGCCGCCTACGTCGGCGCCGTCAAGGAGCTGGTGGCCCGTGTCCTGGCGCACGGCATGACCCCGGTGGTCGAACTCCACTGGTCGTACGGCCAGTACACCGGCAACTCGGCGGGCTGCTCGGACGTCCACGCGTCCTGCCAGAAGCCGATGCCGGACGCCCGCTACGCCCCGGCCTTCTGGACCTCGGTGGCGAACACCTTCAAGGACGACCGCCGGGTGGTCTTCGACCTGTTCAACGAGCCCTACCCGGACCGGGCCACGGCCACCACCGAACAGGCCTGGTCCTGCTGGCGCGACGGCGGTGCCTGCCCGGGCATCGACTATGAGGTGGCCGGCATGCAGGACCTCGTGGACGCCGTCCGGGCCACCGGCGCGCGCAACGTCGTGCTCGTCCCCGGGATCGCCTACTCGAACGACCTGAGCGGCTGGCTCGCCCACGCCCCCTCCGACCCGACCGGCCAACTGGCCGCCGCCTGGCACGTGTACAACTTCAACTCCTGTGCCAGCGAGACCTGTTGGACCTCCACCCTGGCTCCGGTCGCCGCCCGCGTCCCGCTCGTGGCGGGCGAGATCGGCGAGAACAC
Source organism: Kitasatospora misakiensis (assembly GCF_042656005.1). Classification (NCBI taxonomy): domain Bacteria; kingdom Bacillati; phylum Actinomycetota; class Actinomycetes; order Kitasatosporales; family Streptomycetaceae; genus Kitasatospora; species Kitasatospora misakiensis. Next base: position 388,053 of record NZ_JBHSOF010000001.1, read on the forward strand.
CTGCGGGCACGCGTTCGTCGACCGCGTCATGAAGTGGTCCGACGACCGCGGGCTCTCCTACCTGGGCTGGACCTGGAACACCTGGGACTGCTCCTCCGGCCCCGCGCTGATCAGCGGTTACGACGGTACCCCCACGGCCTTCGGGATCGGACTGCGCGACCACCTGCGCGCCCAGAACGGTCACTGAACGGCCCCCGAACGACCGCTGACCGGCCACCGCACGGCACCTGCACGGCAATTGCACGGCACCTCGGAAAGGAACCCCCCACACCATGAGCCGCACCACCCGTACCACCCGCACCACCGACCCCGCCGTCAACCGGCTGCGCACCGGCCGGACGGCGCTGCTCGCCGCCCTCGGCCTGCTCGCCGCGACCGGCGCCACCGCGACCGTGCTCACCGACTCGGCGGGCGCCGCCGCGGCCGGCTGCCGGGTCGACTACCAGATCTCCAACCAGTGGAACACCGGCTTCGGCGCCAACGTCGTCATCACCAACACCGGTGACCAGCTGAGCTCCTGGACCCTGGAGTGGACCTTCGGCAGCGGGCAGCAGGTCACCCAGGGCTGGAACGCCACCATCAGCCAGTCCGGCGCCGCCGTCACCGCGCAGAACGTCTCGTACAACGGCACCCTGGCGAGCGGCGGTTCCACCTCCTTCGGCTTCAACGCCTCGTACAGCGGCGCCAACCCCGTGCCCACCGCCTTCAAGCTCAACGGCGTGCTCTGCAACGGCACCACCACAACGCCCACCCCCACGGCGACACCCACCGCCACCCCCACGGCGACGCCGACCGCGACCCCGACGGCGACCCCCACGGCGACCCCGACCGCCACCCCCACCACCCCGCCCGGCAGCCGCGTCGACAACCCGTACGCCGGCGCGAAGGTCTACGTGAACCCCGAGTGGTCCGCGAAGGCCGCCGCCGAGCCCGGCGGCACCAGGGTCTCCGGCCAGCCCACCGGCATCTGGCTCGACCGGATCGCCGCCGTCACCGGCGCCAACGGCAAGATGGGTCTGCGGGCCCACCTCGACGAGGCGCTCAAGCAGAAGGGCAGCGGCGAACTCGTCGTCCAGCTGGTGGTCTACGACCTGCCCGGCCGGGACTGCTCCGCGCTCGCCTCCAACGGCGAGCTCGGCCCGACCGAGATCGGCCGGTACAAGACGGAGTTCATCGACCCGCTCGCGGCGATCCTCGCCGACCCGAAGTACGCGGGGCTGCGCATCGTCACCGCGGTCGAGATCGACTCCCTGCCGAACCTCACCACCAACACCACGCCGCGGGCCACCGCGACCCCCGCGTGCGACGTGATGAAGGCGAACGGCAACTACATCACGGGCGTCGGCTACGCGCTCAAGAAGCTGGGCGCCGTGCCCAACGTGTACAACTACGTCGACGCGGGGCACCACGGCTGGCTCGGCTGGGACGACAACCTCGGCTCGTCCGCCGAGCTGTTCAAGCAGGCCGCGACGGCCGAGGGCTCGACCCTCGGCAACGTGCACGGCTTCATCGTCAACACCGCGAACTACAGCGCGCTCAAGGAGACCAACTTCACCATCGACGACAGCGTGAACGGCACCTCCGTGCGCCAGTCCAAGTGGGTCGACTGGAACCGGTACGTCGACGAGCTTTCCTACGCGCAGGGGCTGCGGACCAAGCTGGTCTCGCTGGGCTTCGACGCCAAGCTCGGCATGCTGATCGACACCTCGCGCAACGGCTGGGGCGGCACCGCCCGGCCGGCCGGGCCCGGGCCGCGGACCGGCGTCGACGCGTACGTGGACGGCGGACGCATCGACCGGCGGTTCCAGACCGGCAACTGGTGCAACCAGTCGGGCGCCGGCCTCGGTGAGCGGCCGCAGACGGCCCCGGCGGCGGGCATCGACGCGTACGTCTGGATGAAGCCGCCGGGGGAGTCGGACGGGGCCAGCAAGGAGATCCCGAACAACGACGGCAAGGGCTTCGACCGGATGTGCGACCCGACGTACACCGGCAACCCGCGGAACAACAACAGCATGTCCGGCGCGCTGCCGGACTCGCCGCTGGCGGGGGAGTGGTTCCCCGCGCAGTTCCAGGAGCTGATGAAGAACGCCTACCCGGCGCTCTGACCCGGCACCGAACCGACTCGGCGCTGAACCGACCCAACGCCGAACCGACCCGGCCGTCCGGAGCCCCGCGAGGGGTTCCGGACGGCCGGCCACCCCTCAGGAGGATTCCCGCACGACCAGTTCCGTCGGCAGCACCAGACGGGACGGCCCCCGGTCCTCACCGGCGATCTGCCGCAGCAGCAGCCCGGCCATCCGCCGGCCCATCTCCTCGATGGGCTGGCGGACGGTGGTCAGCGGCGGGTCGAGGTGGCGGGCGACCGGCGAGTCGTCCACGCCCACCAGCGCGACGTCACCGGGCACGTCCAGACCCCTGGCGCGCAGGACGGAGAGGGCCCCGACCGCCATCAGGTCGGAGGCGGCGAACACGGCGTCCAGATCCGGGCAGCGCTCCAGCAGCTCGCGCATCGCCCGGCGGCCGCCGTCCTCGGTGAAGTCCCCGGTGGCGATGAGGCGTTCGTCCACCGGAAGCCCCGCCGCGACCAGCGCCTCGCGGTAGCCGGCCAGCCGGCCGTGCCCGGCGTCGAGGTCCGGCGAGCCGGTGATGGTGGCGATCCGCTGCCGCCCGCGCTCGGCCAGATGGGCCACCGCCGAACGGCCGGCCCCGACGTTGTCGGAGTCGACGTACGCCACCGGCTCCTGCGGCGAGCGGCGCCCGTTGAGCACGGCCGGCACGCCCAGCGCGCGCACCTGGTCCGGCAGCGGGTCGTCCCGGTGGACGGAGACCAGCAGCACGCCGTCCACCCGCTGCGCGGCGAGGTACTCCTCGAAGCGCTGCCGCTCCTGCTCGGTACGGATCAGGGTGAGGAGCAACTGCTTGTCCGCCGAGGCCAGTTCGGCGTTCACCCCGCGGATGATGTCCAGGAAGTAGGGCTCCGCGAACACCCGCGCCTCGGTCTCGGTGACGACCAGCGCGATCGCGTCCGTCCGACTGCCGGCCAGCGCGCGGGCCGCCCGGTTGGGTACGTAGCCCAGCTCCGCGACGGCCCGTTCCACCGCCTCCTTCGCCCGTTCGCTCACCCGTGACGAACCGTTGATCACCCGGGACACCGTGCCGCGCCCGACCCCGGCCCGGGCCGCGACCTCTTCCAGGGTCGGCCTTCCGGTCTGCCGTCCGCCCACGTCCCACGCGCCTTCCGCCAACCTCGTTCTCCCGCCCGCCTGAGTGCGCATCGTAGGTCACCGGAGGCGGCGCCGCCACGTCCCTTCCGCGTTCAGGAAGTAGCGCCGGGGTGCCAACAGCGGGACTCCTGAAGGTAATTCGGTTTCATCTCTTGACACCGGATCGGCCGGGGAAGCAACCTTCCGCATGTGACGTGGGAGCGCTCCCACGCATTCGGGGCCACCACCCGGGCCCCGGCACCACCCCGGACAAGGAGAGTGGAATGCGCACCATCACCACCAGACGTCGAGGCCTCACCGCGCTCGCCGCGCTGACCGCGAGCACCGCCCTGCTGGCCGCCTGCAGCAGCAGCGGCGGCAGCAAGAGCGGCGGCGATGCGACGGCGGACGGCAAGGGCGGCACCGTGACCCTGCGGATCGGCACCTTCGGCTCCTTCGGTTACGACAACGAGACCGGCGCCAAGCTCTACGCCGAGTACGAGAAGCTGCACCCCAACATCAAGATCGTCGAGTCCAACGTGGCGGACGGCCAGAAGTACTGGGACACGCTCAAGCTGCGGCTCTCCCGGGACAGCGGCCTCGCCGACATCCAGGCCATCGAGGTCGGCTACATCGCCGAGGCCACCGCGTCCACCCTGGCGGGCAAGTGGGAGGACCTCGGCAAGACCGGCGGCGCGGACCTCGGCGCCTTCCTGGACTGGAAGGAGAAGCAGGCCACCACCGCGGACGGCAAGGTGATCGGTCTCGGTACCGACATCGGCCCGATGGCGATCTGCTACAACAAGGACCTCTTCGCCAAGGCCGGGCTGCCGACCGACCGCACCCAGGTCGGCGCGCTCTGGGCCGGCAGCTGGGACAAGTTCCTCGAAGCCGGCCGCGGCTACCAGGCGAAGGCGCCCGAGGGCACCGCCTTCCACGACTCGGCGAGCGGACTCTTCAACGCCGTGATCTCCAGTGAGAAGGTCCAGTACGCCGACGCCAAGGGCGAGTTGGACTACAAGAACAGCCCCGGCGTGAAGAAGGCCTGGGAGGTCGCCACCGCCGCGGCCACCGGCGGACTGACCGCCAAGCTCCGGCAGTTCGACGAGAAGGGCACCTGGAACGCGGGCTTCAAGAACAACAAGTTCGCCACCGTCGCCTGCCCGAGCTGGATGACCGGCATCATCAAGGACCAGGCCGGCGCCGACAACCAGGGCAAGTGGGACATCGCCCCGGCCCCGGTCGCGGGCAACTGGGGCGGCTCCTTCCTCGGCGTCCCGAAGTCCGGCCCGCACGTCAAGGAGGCCGCCGAGCTCGCGGCCTGGCTGACCGCGCCCGCGCAGCACGCCAAGGTCTTCGCCGTCAACGGCAACATCCCCTCCACCAAGGAGACCCTGGCCTCCGCGGCCGTGAAGGACGCCACCCTGCCGTTCTTCGGCGACACCCCGGTCGGCCGGATCTACTCCGAGGCCGCCGCCGGCATCAAGGCCGTGCCGATCAGCCGCTGGGACGGCCAGGTGAAGACCTTCGTCACCGACAACGGCATCCTCGACATCGAACAGCGCGGCACCGATCCCGCCCAGGCGTGGACCAATGTCGGGAAGCTGATCGACGACAAGATCCAGAAGTAGCGGGGCCACCGAGGGCCGGCCACCCGCCGGCCCTCCCCTCACCCACCGACCGGAAGGACTCCCCGTGTCCAGCCCCGTCCGGACGGCCGCCGACGACACCCCGCTCCCGTCCGACGCCAGCCCGTCCAAGAGCCGCCCGCCCGGCCGCGCCCGGCGTTACTCGCTGCACCGGTGGGACGTGAAGGCGGCGCCGTACGCCTTCGTCGCCCCGTTCTTCCTCTGCTTCGCGGCCTTCGGCCTCTTCCCGCTGATCTACACCGGCTGGCTCTCCCTGCACCGGGTCGAGCTGGGCGGCGAGGCCCAGTGGCGCGGCCTGGGCAACTACACCGCCCTGTGGGACAGCGACTTCTTCTGGAACGCCCTCGGCAACACCTTCACCATCGGTGTGATCTCCACGGTGCCCCAGCTGCTGCTGGCCCTGGGCCTGGCCCACCTGCTCAACTACAAGATGCGCGGCCGGGGCTTCCTGCGGGTCGCGGTGCTCGCGCCGTACGCGACCTCGATCGCCGCCGCCACGCTGGTCTTCGCCCAGTTGTTCAACAGCGACTACGGGCTGATCAACACGATGATCGGCTGGGTGGGCTTCGACCCGGTCTCCTGGGAGTCCTCCCAGTGGCCTTCGCAGATCGCCATCTCGGTGATCGTCACCTGGCGCTGGACGGGCTACAACGCGCTGATCTACCTCGCCGCGATGCAGGCCGTCCCGCAGGACCTGTACGAGGCGGCGGCGCTCGACGGGGCCTCCCGGGCCCGGCAGTTCTTCAGCGTCACCATCCCGTCGATCCGCCCGACCATCCTGTTCACCATCGTGGTGTCCACCATCGGGGCCACCCAGCTCTTCGGCGAGCCCATGCTGTTCGGCGGCAGCCTGGGGGTCAGCGGCGGCAGCGGCAACCAGTTCCAGACGCTCAGCCTGCTGATGTACGAGAAGGGCTGGGTGACCGGGGCGCTCGGCCAGGCCTCCGCGATCGCCTGGGTGATGCTGCTGCTCCTGCTGTCCGTGGGCGCCGTACAGGCGCTCGTCGTCCGTGTCCGCCGCAGGAGGGACTGAACCCGTGAGCACCGCATCCGCGCCCCGTCCCCGGTGGCGACCGGCCGCCGGCCGCCAGCACCACGCCGGCCCGCTGACCTACGTCCTGCTCGTGCTCGCCGCCGTGGTCTCGCTCTTCCCGCTGTACTGGAACCTGGTCGCCGCCTCGCACACCGGCGAGCGGGTGGTCGAGGCCCCGGCACCCCTGCTGCCGGGCGGGCACCTGTTCGACAACCTGGCCTTCGCCTGGAACCAGGTCGACATGGGCCGGGCGCTGATCAACACCACCGTGGTCGCCGGCCTGGTGGCCCTGTCCACCGTGGTGTTCGCGACCCTGGCCGGATTCGCCTTCGCCAAACTGCGCTTCCGGGGCCGCAACGCGCTGCTCGCCGTGGTCGTCGCCACCATGACCGTCCCGCCGCAGCTCAGCGTCATCCCGCTCTACCAGATCATCACGGACCTGGGCTGGGTCGACCAGCTGCAGTCGGTGGTGCTGCCCTCGCTGGTCGCCGCGTTCGGTGTCTTCTTCATGCGGCAGTACCTGATCGAAGCCCTCCCGGTGGAGCTGGTCGAGGCCGCCCGGGTGGACGGTGCGCACAGCCTGCGGATCGTCTGGCACGTGGTGTTCCCGGTGGCGCGACCCGCCATGGCGGTGCTCGGCATGCTGGTCTTCGTCCAGGCCTGGAACGACTTCTTCTGGCCCTTCATCGCCCTCACCCCGGACGGCAACCCCACGCTCCAGGTCGCGCTCGCCGGCCTCGGCTCGGGCAACCACAGCGTCGACCAGGCGATCGTGCTGACCGGCGCGCTCATCTCCACGGTGCCGCTGCTGTTGGTCTTCGCCGTCCTGGGGAAGCACATCGTGGGCGGCATCACCGCCGGCGCCGTCAAGAACTGAACCCCCCTCGGGCTCACCGTCCGAGGACCGAAACCCCCTCGGCCCCACCGTCCGAGGACCGAAACCCCTCACCGTCGGAGCAGAACCATGCCCGTTCCCCCCACCAACCCCCTCCCCACGACCACCACGCCCGGCAGGTTCCCGACCGGCTTCCTCTGGGGCGCGGCCACCTCCGCCTACCAGATCGAGGGCGCCGCCGCCGAGGACGGCCGCACCGCCTCGATCTGGGACACCTTCTGCCGCACCCCCGGCAAGGTCCACCAGGGCGACACCGGCGAGGTGTCGGTCGACCACTACCACCGTTTCCGCGAGGACGTCCGGCTGATGGCCGAGCTGGGCCTGAAGGCCTACCGCTTCTCCATCTCCTGGCCGCGCGTCCAGCCCACCGGCCACGGCCCCGGCGTCCAGCAGGGCCTGGACTTCTACCGCCGCCTCGTCGACGAGCTGCTCGCCGCCGGGATCACGCCCGTCGCCACCCTCTACCACTGGGACCTCCCGCAGGAGCTGGAGCAGGCCGGCGGCTGGCCGGAGCGCGCCACCGCCGAGCGGTTCGCCGAGTACGCCGCACTGGCGGGCGAGGCGCTCGGCGACCGGGTCAGCCACTGGACCACGCTCAACGAGCCCTGGTGCAGCGCCTTCCTCGGCTACGGATCCGGCGTGCACGCCCCCGGCCGCACCGACCCGGTGGCCGCCCTGCGGGCCGCCCACCACCTCAACCTCGGCCACGGCCTGGCCGTCACGGCGCTGCGGGGCGTGCTGCCCGCCGCCGCGCAGCTGTCGGTCTCGCTCAACCTGCACGTGGTGCGCCCGCTCACCCCGTCCGCCGCCGACCAGGACGCCGCGCGCCGGATCGACGCCGTCGGCAACCGGGTCTTCCTCGGCCCGATGCTGGAGGGCGCCTACCCCGAGGACCTGCTGGCCGACACCGCGCACCTCACCGACTGGTCCTTCGTCCGCTCCGGCGACCAGAAGGAGATCCACCAGTCGCTGGACTGGCTGGGCGTCAACTACTACACGCCGACCGTCGTCTCCGGGACGGCCGAGGGCGAGGCCCCCGTCCGCGAGGACGGCCACGGCGGCGGCACGGCCACGCCCTGGCCGGGGGCGGACCGGGTCGGCTTCCACCCGGCACCCGGCGAGCGGACGGCGATGGGCTGGGCCGTCGACCCGTCGGGCCTGCACGAGCTGCTGACCGGACTGGCCCGCCGCCACCCGGGCCTGCCGCTGATGGTCACCGAGAACGGCGCGGCCTACGAGGACGAGGTCGGCGCCGACGGCACCGTCGACGACCCGGAGCGCACCGCCTACCTCCACTCCCACCTGGAGGCCGTCCAGCGCGCGGTGGCCGACGGCGCGGACGTGCGCGGCTACTTCGCCTGGTCCCTGCTGGACAACTTCGAGTGGGCGTACGGCTACGCGAAGCGCTTCGGCCTGGTCCACGTCGACTACGCGACCCTGAACCGCACCCCCAAGTCCAGCGCCCGCTGGTACGCCCAGGTCGCCCGGAGCGGCGAGCTGCACCCGCCGGCCGAAGGCTAGCCCGCCGCGGGGAGACATATAGAGGCGGCCGGTTCCGGGCAGGGTGCCCGGAGCCGGCCGCCTTGGCGTGGAACCGCTTCATGAGTCGCGCGTCATGGACGCAGGGGACGCAGGGGACGCAGGGGACGCACGGGACGCACGGGACGCCGGAGCCCCCGGTGCCGGTCGGCACCGGGGGCTCCGTGCGGTCCCTCACCGCGCGGGAGTGAAGCCTCCCTGGACGGTCGCGGAGCCGTCGGCCGACTTGGCCTCGACCCGGTAGCTGTCGCCCGCGGCGCCGCGGGCTCCCGTCGCGTGGTTGTACTGACCGGCGAACTCGTGCTGGCCGGCCGGTACCGTCTTGCCGGGCTTGAGCACCCAGCGGTAGACCAGCGCCCCGCCGGACTCCTGGACGGTGACGTTGAAGTCGTCGGGCGGCAGGGTCCGCCAGTTGCCGGCGTCCCGCACGTCGCCGGTCTGCGCGACGCGCAGCTCGACGGTGAGCGAGGTGAGCGGCTGGCTGGTCTTGAGGGTGAGGTTGTTCTGTCCCCAGTAGATGGTGCTGTGCGGGTCGATCGATCCCTCCGACCACAGCGGCCCGTTCTGGGTCCGGTTGCTCGCCGTCGGGGACGGGCGCGGACCGGCCGGGCTGGTCGCGGCCGGCGCCGGTGCCGGGGCGGCCGCGCTCGGCGGATCCGCGGGGGTCGGCTCGGGGGCGGTCGTGGTCGTGGTCGCGGGGGCGACCGGAGCGGTGGTGGCGGTGTCCGGCGGCGGGGTCCGGACGATGCCGGCGACCGCGAGACCGCCGGTCGCCAGGATGCCGGCGGTGGCGAGGCCCGCCAGCGCGGCCTTGGGCCACGACCGCAGGCCCGATCGGGTGCGGTGGCGGGCCGGAGGTCCGGCCATGCCGCGCTCGACCCGGGCCAGGATCCGTGCGCGGTCGGGCTGGTGGGCCTCGGCGGCCTCGCGCAGCTGCCAGGTGATGTGCTCGTCGTTCACCGGTTCCTCCTTCCTGTCACCAGTTCGCCGACCGCGTGTGCGCCGAGTGCCTTCTGCAACTCGGCCATTCCCTTCGAGGTCTGGCTCTTCACCGTACCGACCGATATGCCGAGCGCGAGGGCGGTGTCCTTCTCCGACAGGTCGAAGGCGTGGCGCAGTACCACACAGGCCCGCTTGCGGAACGGCAGTCGGTCCAGCGCCGTGCGGACGTCCAGCACGGCGGCCATGTCCGGGCCGTCGGTTCTCTCGGGCGCGCGGGACCAGAACAGCAGGACCCGTCGGCGCTCGCGGATCGCGCTGCGGATCCGGGCCCGGGCCATGTTGGCGACCACCCCGCGCGCGTACGCGAGCGGGTGCTCGGCCGCGCGGAGCCGGTCCCAGCGTTGCCACAGGGCGAGCAGGGCGTCCGCGGCGATGTCGTCGGCCGCGTCCCTCTCACCGGTGAGGAGGTGGGCGAGACGGGCGAGTTCGGCGTGGTGGCGTTCGAAGAAGTCGTGGAACTCCACGGACGCGTCATCGAGGAGCATTTCCCCCGGTCGCCCTCTCCCTGTGTGAGCGTTAACAAGAGGCACGAGCGTATCAGTGCCCTTCGGCGGGCCCGTGAGGTGGCCGCGCCGGCCGGAGAACGCCGTCGGCCGGCGGGTGAGCGGCGCACTCAATGCCGCGCGAACTGGACGCGGGTGGCTTGCACGGCGTCCGGTTTCACCGCGAGCCCGTCGACGGTCAGTTGCTCGCCGTAGATGTCGGTGACCCTGATCGGTCCGCCGCACCCGGTGCCGTCGGGGGAGAGGAAGTAGTTGTAGTCGGAACGCGACAGTGACTGCCAGCCGCCGCCGGCGGTCTTGACCTCCAGTGTCGCCACGGGGTTCCGGTGGCCGATCACCTGGATCCCGCACCACCACTGGGAGGACCCGGTCTTGTACCGGACGGACATCGTGCCCGGCGCCGTGTCGGGGCTCAGCAGCGACCAGGTGACCGCGAGGCGGCCCACCGAGAGCTCGGCGAGCTTGCTGAAGGCCTCGTGGCTGAGGTCGAGCTGCCCGGGCGCGCAGGGCAGCGGGCACTCGTTGACGATGCGCACCGTGATGCTGGCGCCGTTGGCGGCGCGGACGAGCACGGACGCCCCGCAGGCCTTGGAGGACTCGTAGTCGGTGTGGTTCATCGCCGCGATCATGAGATCACCGGACGGGCCGAAGGAGCAGGCGCCGTTTCCGTCGGCGGCGTCGTAGGAGGTCGCGACGCCCTGGTAGCTCGCGCCGGGCTTGATCCGGCCGGCCAGCGAGGCGGCGACCGGGGCGGTCCGGGCGGCGCTGGTGGCGGCCGAGGGCGACGGCGACGCGGCGGCCGTGGTGGCCGACGGCCGCGGCGTGGGGGTGCCCGAAGGCGACGGGGTGCCGGTGGCCGAGGGCTTGGCCGGGGTACCGGCGGCCGAGGACGGCGCGGGGGAGGCGGTGGCCGAGGAGGGGGCCGGGGAGGCGGCGGCCGAGGTCGGCGCGGCCGGGGGCGTGGTGGCGGCGGGGTCGGTGGAGCCCGACGGGGTGCCCGGCTCGGTGGCGGCGACGGACGCGGCGGCCGCCAGCCCGGTGCCGGCGTCACCGTTGCCGCTGCCGCCGCCCGGCAGGAGCACGAAGGCCAGGCACACCAGCACACCGACCGCCACCAGCGCCATCGGTATGCCCATGACCAGTCCGCGCCTGCGGTCTGACTGCGGGGCGGCGTGCTTCGTTGCCCTCATTGCCATCCATTCGGTTGATCGACTCGACGTTGCACTGCCCAGTGGGCGCCGGGGAGCGGAAAGGTTGCCGCGCCGGCGAAAGTTTTTTTCCGACGTTCGCCCGGGCCGCCCCGTGGGTGGGCGACGCGGGGTCGATCGGACGCCCCCAGGGGTGTTCGCCCCTCGGTGTCACCCGTCAGTTGCCGCCGCCGGCGAAAGGGTTGCCGCCCGGCCGAAGATTTTTTCCCCGCGTCCACCGAGGGGTGCCTCTCCCGAGCGGCACCCCTCCGGCTTTTCTCACAACCGGGTGTCAGTTCCGCCCCCCGGATGGGTGTGATCCGACCGAGAGTCCACTGATACGCGCGGTCGATTTCCTTGGGGGCACCGGGGCGAGAAGCCCCGGGAATGCCGGAACAAGCCAAGGAGCACGTGTTGTCCACCGCTCTCGTCCCGACGGCCGCAGCCGACGCGGATCGCCGCAAGAAGGCCCCGCTCCGGGGCCGCCGCCGGATCCTGACCGTCGCGAGCGTGCTGCTCGCCCTCGCGGGCGGCACGGTCGCCGAATCCGCCCCCGCGTTCGCCCAGGCCCCGTCGGGCGCCTGCACCCAGACCTGCAACAACCCGCCGGGTGGCATCAGCCCGCAGGACTGGAACGCCGCGCTCGAAGCGGCGGACTTCTGGGCCAACCACCGGATCGACTGGCAGACCAACACCTGGAACCAGGGCAGCAGCTACGTCTGGCTCACCCCCGCGCAGAGCGCGGGGTGGCCCGGTCAGGCGACCGGCAACCGGTGGTTCGGATACTACGAGCCCAACCAGCCGAACCAGCACGTTCAGTTCATCTACTACGGCGGCAGGTTCGACGACCGGGACGGGCTCCTCGCCTGGTACGAGCACCAGCGGGGTGTTTCGGACTCCCAGGCCTGGTCGACCTACACGGACCGGTGGGGCAACACGCACTACTCCCCGTTCGTCGAGTACGACATCGACTACTACCCCAACGCGCAGGTCCCGCGGAACGCGCGGAGGATCGTTCGCAACGTCAACAACGGCAACGTCTACGCCACGTTCGACCACTACCAGTCGTTCGAGTACCTCGGCCACTTCTAGGCACGGGGAACGCTGACCGGACGGTGTGGTGCGGCGGCCGGGCGACCCGGCCGCCGCACCACCCCCGAGAACCGAGAGTGAGAAGACCGCCATGGTCGGTACGACCACATGGATCCGCCCGCTGGCCGAGGCCGGGGACGACCTCCCGGCGCACTGGGAGGTGTCCGGCTCCGCCTGCCGCACCACCCAGGGCCTGTTCGCCGCATGGGCCGGGGCCCTGCGGTTCCCGGACTACTTCGGCCACAACTGGGCCGCCTTCAACGACTGCCTGCGGGACGCGCTGTCGGGGGTCGGCACGACCGGCGGGGCGTCCGGGCCGGCGACCCTCGTCGTCCGGGAGGCCGGCGGCCTCCTCGCCGACGAGCCGGCGAAGGCACTGGGCATCCTCCTGAGCGTCCTCGCCGACCACGCGGACCTCGCCGGTGCCGGTGGTGGGCCGGCTCTGCTCCTGCTTCTCGACGACGAGCCGGAGCCGCTGCTCGACCTGGGGCGGCGCCTGGCGGCCGTCGGGTGGGAGACGAGCATCCCCGGCTCAGGCGCGTAGCTTGTAGCCGAAGCCGCGGACCGTCTCGATGCGGTCGCGGCCGACCTTGGCGCGCAGCCGCATCACCTGGACGTCCACCACGTGGGTGTCGCCGGACCAGGCGTAGCCCCAGGCCCGGTCCAGCAGGATCTCCCGGGTGAGCACCGTGCCGGGGGAGGCGACGAACTCGCGCCACAGCTTCAGCTCGGTGGTGGTGAGGTGGACGCGCTCCCCGTCCCGGTACACCTCCAGTGACGCCGGGCAGTACACCAGGTCGCCGAACCGGAGCGCACCGCTGCCCGGCCGCCGGTCGGTGACGGTCCGTCCTCGCGAGTCGGGCTCCCCGGGGGCGGGCAGGGCGCTGTCCTCAGGCTCGGTACCACCGCCGGTGTCGGCGGTTTCGAGGGCGAAGCCGACCGCCTGGCAGGGAGTGCTGTGCGCGCCGCCCTGGGTGAAGGCCTTCGCGTACGCGGCCTCGCCCAGCGCGTCGACGAGGGTCCGCTCGCACCGCGTGTGCTGTTCGGCCGGCTGCGGCCCGAACGCCGCGATGGAGCTGCCGGCGTCGCGCCACAGGACGTCCGCCGCGCCGAGCAGCCGGGCGGCCCGCTGGTGGGAGCCGCCGTCGGCGGCGGCCCAGGCGAGCAGCTCCAGCATCCTGGCGAGCATCGCGTGGTCCCGGAAGCCCCGCATGTTCTCCAGTGCGGCCCTGACCAGGGACTCGGTCCGCTTGCGGTCGCCTCGGTCCCAGGCGTGGTGGCCGAGGGCCAGCTGTACCTGGGCCCGCCCCCACCGCTCACCGCTCGCCTCGGCGGCGGTGACGACCCGACCCCCGGTCTCCGCTGCCCGGGGGTCGCCGGCGTACGCCTGGACACCCGCCAGCGCGACCAGCCAGGAGGTCGCCTCGCGCTCGTCGCCCAGTGCCGCCGCGGTGGTCCGGGAACGCTCGTACCGGCAGATGCTCTCGTCCGGGCGCCCCCGGTAGTGCGCCGACACCCCGCGCAGGCCGCTCGCCTGGTTCCGCACCCACGGGTCGTCCAAGGACTCGCCCAGGGCGTCGGCCTCGTCCAGCCAGCGGTCGGCCGTCTCCAGGTCGCCCTGGGTCTGCGCCACCCAGACGGCGGAGAGCAGCGCGCGGGCCCGCTCGTGGCTGGGCTCGGCGGAGGCGGCGAGGGCCCGCTCGAACTGGCGGCGCCCCTCGCTGAGGAAGCCGCCGGTGCACCAGTGCCAGCACAGGGCGCCGACCAGGGCGAACCGGGGCCGCGGATCGCCGTCGTGGTCGAGGGCGGCGAGCAGGTTGGTGTGCTCGGCGCGCAGCCGGGCCAGCTTCTCGGCCTGGCCCGGCCCGTACCACGTCCGGTCGATCTCGCGGGCGAGGGCGAGGAAGAAGTCGCGGTGCCGGCGGCGCAGTTCGTCCTGCTCGCCGGACTCCGCGAGGCGTTCCCGGCCGTACTCCCGGATGGTCGCCAGCAGCCGGTAGCGCGGGAGAGCGTCGTGCTCGTAGGCCAGGACCAGGACGACGGACTGGGCGACCAGCCGGTCGAGGAGGTCCAGCACCTCGGCCTCGGCGATGCCGTCGCCGGAGCAGACGGCCTCGGCGGCCTCCAGGCTGAACCCGCCGGCGAAGACGGTCAGCCGGTCCCACAGCAGCCGCTCGGCCGGGGTGCACAGCTCGTGGCTCCAGTCGATCACCCCGCGCAGGGTGCGGTGGTGGGCCGGTCCGGTCCGGCTGCCGCCGGTGAGCAGCGCGAAGCGGTTCTCCAGCCGGTCCGTGAGCTGTCCGACGGTGAGTGTGCGCAGCCGGGACGCGGCCAGCTCGATCGCCAGCGGCAGCCCGTCCAGCTCCGCGCAGAGGCGGGCGATCCCCGGGCGGTCCGCCTCGTCGGCCTCGTCGGCAGCGTCGACGCGGAAGTCCGGTCGGACGGCGGTGGCCCGGTCCCGCAGCAGCTCCACGGCCTCGTCCTCCGGAAGCGGGGCGAGCGGGAAGACCTGCTCGCCGGGGACGTCGAGGGTGTGGCGGCTGGTGGCGAGGATGCGGAGCCCGGGGGCGGCGGCCAGGAGCGTGGTGGCCAGCTCGGCGCAGGAGTCGATGAGGTGCTCGCAGTTGTCGAGCACCAGCAGGGTCCGCCGGTCGGCCAGGTAGGCGGCGAGCCGGTCCAACGCGGGCAGCGCCCCGAGGTCGGGCACCCGCAGCGCGCTCGATGCCACGGCCGCCACCGCCGAGGGACCGCTCACCGGGGCGAGGTCCACCAGCCAGACCCCGTCCGGGAAGGCCGTACGGGCCGCGGTGGACACCTCCAGCGCCAGCCGCGTCTTGCCCACCCCGCCCATGCCCGTGAGCGTGACTAAGCGCCGGGTGTCCAGCAGGCGCCGGATCTCGTCGATCTCCTGTCGCCTGCCCACGAAACCGGTGAACGGGGCGGGCAGGTTTCCCAGCGCGTCGGCGATCATGCTGGTCCCCCCTCTCTTGCACAGAACCGGAACCAGTCTGCACTGGTTCCGGTTCCTGCCACGTTACGGAGACGGAAACATGACAGGACGGGCGCGGTGTGGGAACACCGCGCCCGTCCTGCCGTGCTTCGGATCCGGGTCAGGAACCGGCCCGGCGCTTGTTGTAGACGTCGAAGCCGACGGCCGCGAGCAGCACCAGGCCCTTGATGACCTGCTGGTAGTCGGTGCCGACGCCGACCAGCGACATGCCGTTGTTGAGCACGCCGAGCACCAGGCCGCCGATGATGGCGCCCATCACGGTGCCCACGCCGCCGCTGGCCGAGGCGCCGCCGATGAACGCGGCGGCGATCGCCTCCAGCTCGAAGTTGATGCCGGCCTGCGGCGTGCCGGCGTTGAGCCGGGCGGCGAAGACCATCCCGGCCAGCGCCGCCAGGACGCCCATGTTGGTGAAGGCGAGGAAGACGACCCGCTTGCTCTTCACACCGGACAGCTTGGCCGCCGGCTCGTTGCCACCGATCGCGTAGGTGTGCCGGCCGATGATCGAGTTGCGCATCAGGTAGCCGAAGCCGACCAGCAGCGCGCCGAGGATCAGCAGCACGATCGGCACGCCGTGGTAGCTGGCGAGCAGCATGGTGAAGGTGGCCACGGCCGCGGTGATCACGGCGAGCTTGGTCAGGAACAGCGCGAGCGGGAGCACCTCCAGCCCGTACGAGGCGGTCTGCCGCCGGCCGCGCACCTCCTGGAGGATCGCGACGGCGAGGACGCCGAGGCCCAGCAGCAGGGTGAGGTTGTGGTAGTTGGTCTGCGGGCCGACCGCGGGGAGGAAGCCGCTGCTGATGTTCTGGAAGCCCTTGGGGAACGGCGCCACCGACTGGCCCTGCAGCAGGATCTGGGTGCCGCCGCGGAACAGCAGCATGCCCGCCAGCGTGACGATGAACGACGGGATCCCCAGGTAGGCGATCCAGAAGCCCTGCCAGGCGCCGGCCAGGGCCCCGATCAGCAGCGCGGCCGTGAGCGCCAGGGGCCAGGGCACCTGGTGCTTCACCATCATCACCGCGGCGGCGGCGCCGACGAAGGCGGCCAGCGAACCGACCGAGAGGTCGATGTGCCCGGCGATGATGACGATCATCATCCCGATCGCCAGGATGAGGATGTAGCCGTTCTGCTGGATCAGGTTGGTGATGTTGAGCGGCTGGAGCAGGATGCCGTCCGTCCAGATCTGGAACAGCACCACGATCAGCGCGAGGGCGACCAGCATGCCGTACTGGCGCACGTTACCGCGCAGCGCTCGGGCCAGTACGCCGCCGAGCGAGGGGCCGGGGCCGGCCTGCGGCGCCTTCGGGGACGAATCCGGGATGATCTCCGTCTGGGCCATGCCTCACACCTGCTCGTTGCTGGATGCGGCGCTCATGGTCATGAGCCGCATAAGGGATTCCTGGGTGGCGTCGGCGCGGGCGACCTCGCCGGTGATCCGGCCTTCGGCCATGGTGTAGATCCGGTCGCACAGGCCCAGGAGTTCGGGAAGTTCGGACGAGATGACGAGGACGGCCTTGCCCTCGGCGGCCAGTCCGGCGATGACCGTGTAGATCTCCGCCTTCGCGCCGATGTCGATGCCGCGGGTGGGCTCGTCGAGGATCAGCACCTCAGGCTCGGAGAAGATCCACTTGCTGAGGACGACCTTCTGCTGGTTGCCGCCGCTGAGCGTGCCGGTCCCGGTGAACACCGTCGGGGCCTTGATGTTCATGGTGCGCCGGAAGGACTCGGCGACCTTGGTCTCCTCGTGCCGGTTGACCCGGCCGTACGAGGCGACCTTGCCGAGCGCGCTCAGCGAGATGTTCCGGCTGATGTCGTCGATCAGGTTGAGGCCGAGGTGCTTGCGGTCCTCGGTGACGTACGCGATGCCGTGCCCGATCGCCTCGGGCACCGTCCGGGTCCGGATCTCCTCGCCGTGCAGGCGGACCGTGCCGGAGGCCCATCGCCCGTACGAGCGGCCGAAGACGCTCATCGCCAGCTCCGTGCGACCGGCGCCCATCAGGCCGGCGATGCCGACGATCTCACCGCGCCGCACGTTCAGCGAGGCGCCGTCGACCACCATGCGCTGCTGGTCGACGGGGTGCCGGACGCTCCAGTCCTCGACCTCGAAGGCGACCTCCCCGATCTCGGGGGTGCGCTCGGGGTAGCGGTGCTCCAGGTCGCGGCCGACCATGCCGCGGATGATCCGGTCCTCGGAGATGCCCTCGGCGCCGATCGCGATGGTCTCGATGGTCTGCCCGTCGCGCAGGATGGTCACGGAGTCCGCGACCCGGGCGATCTCGTTCAGCTTGTGCGAGATGATGATGCAGGCGATGCCCTGCGCCTTGAGCTCAAGGATCAGGTTGAGCAGCTTGCGACTGTCCTCGTCGTTCAGCGCGGCGGTCGGCTCGTCCAGGATGAGCAGCTTGACCTTCTTGGCCAGCGCCTTGGCGATCTCCACCAGCTGCTGCTTGCCCACGCCGAGGTCGGAGATCCGGGTGTGCGGGCTCTCGTCCAGGCCGACCTGGCGGAGCAGTTCGGCGGCGTGGGTGAGCGTCCGGCGCCAGCTGATGATGCCGCGGGCGGCGTGCTCGTTGCCGAGGAAGACGTTCTCGGCGATGGACAACTGGGGGACCAGTGCCAGCTCCTGATGGATGATCACGATGCCGCGCTGCTCGCTGGCCCGGATGTCCTTGAACCGGCAGGGCTCGCCCTCGAAGAGGATCTCGCCCTCGTAGCCGCCGTGCGGGTAGACGCCGCTGAGTACCTTCATCAGGGTGGACTTGCCGGCGCCGTTCTCGCCGCAGATGGCGTGCACCTCACCGGGGGCGACGGTCAGATTGACCTCGGAGAGCGCCTTGACCCCGGGGAACGACTTGCTGATCGACCGCATTTCGAGAACGGGTCCAGCCATGGTTGTGCGTCCGTATCGTTCGGGGCGGTGCGGAGTGCGGGGAGCCCCCGCACTCCGCACGGCCGGTTCGGCAGGGGCCCGTCGATCGGGCCCCACGGCTACTTGAGCTGGTCCGCGGTGTACTGACCGCTGTCGATCAGGGCCTTCTGGTAGCTGTCCTTGTCGACGAGCACCGGCTGGAGCAGCTGCGCCGGCACGACCTTCACGCCGTTGTTGTACTGGGTGGTGTCGTTGACCTCGGGCTTGCCGCCGGTCAGCAGGGCGTCGCCCATCTGGGCGGTCACCTTGGCCTGCAGGCGAGCGTCCTTGTAGATGCTCATGGTCTGCTCGCCGGCGATGATCGACTTCACCGAGGCCAGCTCGGCGTCCTGCCCGGTGATCACGGGCAGCGACTTGCCGCTGCCGTAGCCCACGCCCTTGAGCGAGGAGATGATGCCGATCGAGATGCCGTCGTACGGGGAGAGCACCGCGTCGACCCGGGCCGAGGTGTAGGCCTTGCTCAGCAGGTTGTCCATCCGGGACTGGGCGACACCGCCGTCCCAGCGCAGCGTGGCGACCTGGTTGAACTCGGTCTGGCCGCTCTGCACGACCAGCTTCTTGTCGTCCAGGTACGGCTTGAGGACGCTCATCGCGCCGTTGAAGAAGTAGCTGGAGTTGTTGTCGTCCGGCGAGCCGGCGAACAGCTCGATGTTGAACGGGCCCTTGCCGTCCTTGAGGCCGAGCTTGTCGACGATGTAGCTGCCCTGGAGGACACCCACCTTGTAGTTGTCGAAGGTCGCGTAGTAGTCGACGTTCTGCGTGCCGCGGATCAGCCGGTCGTAGGCGATCACCGGGATGTGGGAGTCGGCGGCCTTCTGCAGCACGTTGGTGAGCGAGGCGCCGTCGATCGCGGCGATCACCAGCAGCTTGGCGCCCTTGGTGATCATGTTCTCCACCTGGGAGACCTGGTTCTCCACCACGTTGTCGCCGAACTGCAGGTCGGTCTTGTAGCCCTTGGCCTGGAACTCCTTGACGATGTTGTTGCCGTCGTTGATCCAGCGCTCCGAGGACTTGGTGGGCATGGCGATGCCGACCAGCCCGCCCTTGGCGTCCCCCTTGGCCGAGGCGTCGCCGCCGACGCCGTTGGCGCTCTGGCCGCAGGCCGCCAAAGAGAGCAGCAGGCCGGTGGCGACGAGGCCTGCCGAGATCTTCCGCACAGTTCCCCTCCAGTGATGTTCGGCGACCGTCGCGGGCCCTGACCGGGCAGGCGGAGCGGTCGATCGGGATGGGCCGGAAACGGCCCCGGATCGGCTGGAGCGGGGCTCCGACCTCAATGTGTCACGAGTGTTAACGCTCACAATGTAACCGTCAAGTAGCCCTGGATCACGGTTCGGTACCCGAGGTGTGGGAATGCCGGGGAGGTGGCCACCGCCGAAGCGGAAGGGGCGCCGTCCGGTGTGCGACCGGTCGCGTACTGTGGTCCAAACCGAGGAGGGAACCACGAGTGGGAACCGATAGTGCCGGGACGGACCAGCGCCAGCCCGTGATGGCGGATGTGGCGAAACTGGCCGGAGTGTCCCACCAGACGGTGTCCCGCGTGCTCAACGGTGCCCCGCACGTACGGCCGGACACCCGCGACCGGGTGCTGGCCGCGATCCGGGAGCTGGACTACCGGCCCAACTCCGCCGCCCGCGCCCTGGTCACCCGCCGGTCGCAGACGCTCGGCGTGGTCAGCTTCGACTCGACGCTCTACGGCCCCGCCTCGATGCTGGACGGCATAGAGCGGGCCGCGCGCAGCGCCGGGTACTTCGTGAGTGTGACCAGCCTGCGCTCCCTGGACGGCCGTTCGGTCCAGGAGGCGGTCGACCGGCTGCGCGACCAGGGCGTGGAGGGCGTCGTCGTGATCGCGCCGCAGACCTCCGCCGTCAGCGCGGTGGCCCGGCTCTCCAGCTCGGTGCCGGTCGTCGCGGTCGGCTCGGGCGACCAGGCCCAGGTGCCCATGGTGTCGGTGGCCAACGCCGACGGCGCCGGAGCGGCCACCCGGCACCTGCTCGACCTGGGGCACCCCACCGTGCACCACGTGGCGGGCCCGGCCAACTGGCTGGAGAGCCACGACCGGGAGGAGGGCTGGCGCCGCACGCTGGAGGAGGCCGGGGCACCCGTGCCGGAGGTGGAGCGCGGCGACTGGAGCGCCCGCTCGGGCTATCAGGCGGGTCTGCGGATCGCCGGACAGCGGGACGTCACCGCCGTCTTCTGCGCCAACGACCACATGGCCCTCGGCCTGCTGCGCGCGCTGTACGACGCCGGCCTGTCGGTGCCGGACGACATCAGCGTGATCGGCTTCGACGACATCCCGGAGGCGGCCTACTTCATCCCGCCGCTGACCACGGTGCGTCAGGACTTCGGTGAACTCGGCCGCCGGGCACTGGAGATGCTGGTCGACGAGCTGGACGGTACGGCCCTCTCCCGGACCCATGTGCAGATCTCCCCGGAGATCGTGCTGCGGCTCAGCGTGGGACCGGCCGGGCGCGGTTGACCGGCGGCCCGGCCGCGCCTCCCCGGCCGTCCGGAGTGCCGCGGCCGGGTGCCCGGGAGGCCTGTGGCGACTCCCTTGACACTGAGATTGTTAGCGCTAACAATCCAGGTGAGCGTTCACAGGAACGCCTCTCCGAAACTCCGCAGGCCGGGTGCAGCTGCCCGCTTCTACGCTCCCGGCCGGCGGATTCTCGCTCCGTCCTCCTGAGGGGGAGCCGGCGGAGCGAAGTCTGTCGCCGGTGCGCTCCGCCTTGCCCCGGCTGAGGATCGCACCGGCGACAGGCCAATCCGAGGGCCTCCACCCCAGGCCTCCCGTACGAAGGATGAGCAAGTGACCGTGAGCCCTGCCGCCCACGATGCGGAGCGATACGCCGTCGGCGTCGACTTCGGAACCCTCTCCGGCCGCGCCGTCGTGGTCCGGGTGCGGGACGGTGAAGAGGTCGGCACCGCCGTCCACGAGTACCCGCACGCGGTCATCGAGAGCGAGCTGCCCGGCACCGGCCGCCAGCTCCCGCCGGACTGGGCCCTGCAGCACTTCGAGGACTGGCGCGAGGTGCTGCGCACCGCCGTCCCCGCCGCACTCGCCGCCTCCGGCGTCGACCCCGCGGACGTCATCGGGATCGCCACCGACTTCACCGCCTGCACCGTCCTGCCCGCCCTGGCCGACGGCACCCCGCTCGCCGAGCTTCCCGCGTGGGCGGACCGTCCGCACGCCTGGCCCAAGCTCTGGAAGCACCACGCGGCCCAGGGCCAGGCGGACCGGATCAACGAGCTGGCCCACGCCCGGGGCGAGAAGTGGATCTCCCGCTACGGCGGCCGGATCTCCGCCGAGTGGCAGTTCGCCAAGGCGCTCCAGGTCCTGGAGGAGGACCCGGCCGTCTACGCCGCCACCGAGCGCTGGATCGAGGCGGCCGACTGGATCGTCTGGCAGCTCACCGGCACCGAGAGCCGCAACACCTGCACGGCCGGTTACAAGGGCATCCACCAGGACGGCGGCTACCCGAGCGAGGACTACCTCGCCGCGCTCCACCCCGACTTCGCCGACTTCGCCCGCACCCGCCTGGAGCACCCGCTCTCCACGCTCGGCTCCCGGGTCGGCTCGCTCACCGCGCGGGCCGCCGAGTGGACCGGCCTGCCGGAGGGCATCGCGGTCGCCGCCGGCAACGTCGACGCCCACGTCGCCGCCCCGGCCGCCCGCGCGGTCGACGACGGCCGGCTGCTCGCGATCATGGGCACCTCCACCTGCCACGTCGTGAACGGCGCGACCCTCGCCGACGTCCCCGGCATCTGCGGGGTCGTCGAGGACGGCATCGTCGCCGGCTCCTACGGCTACGAGGCCGGCCAGAGCGCCGTCGGCGACATCTTCGCCTGGTGGCTGCGCCAGGGCGTGCCGGCCGAGTACCTGGCCGAGGCCGAGGCCACCGGCGAGGACCTGCACCGGCTGCTGACCCGCAAGGCCGCCGCCCAGCCCGTCGGCGGGCACGGCCTGGTGGCGCTCGACTGGATGAACGGCAACCGCTCCACCCTGGTCGACCACCACCTGTCCGGCGTGATCGTCGGACTCACCCTGACCACCCGCCCCGAGGAGATCTACCGGGCCCTGCTGGAGGCCACCGCCTTCGGCACCAGGGTCATCGTCGAGGCCCTGGAGGGCGGCGGGGTCCCCGTCACCGAGTTCATCGTCACCGGCGGCCTCAAGAAGAACGCGCTGCTGATGCAGATCTACGCCGACGTGCTGCGCCGCCCGGTCTCGGTCGCCGAGTCGGAGCAGGGCCCCGCGCTCGGCTCCGCGATCCACGCCGCCGTCGCCGCCGGGGCGTACCCGGACGTGCGGACCGCGGCCGCCGCCATGGGCCGGGTGCAGCAGGGCGCCTACCAGCCCGACCCGGCCACCGCCGACGTGTACGACCTGCTCTTCGCCGAGTACCGCGCCCTGCACGACCACTTCGGCCTCGGCGCCGACAAGCTCCTGCACCGCCTGCGGGACATCCGCAACGCCGCCCTCACCACCCCGAGCGAGGCCCAGTGAACGCCATCGACCTCATCCGCCGCCAGGTCAGCGACCTCCACCAGGAGCTCGTCCGCTACCAGTTGGTGGTCTGGACCGCCGGCAACGTCTCGGCGCGCGTCCCCGGCGAGGACCTGCTGGTCATCAAGCCCAGCGGCGTCTCCTACGACGAGCTGACCCCGCAGAACATGATCGTCTGCGACCTGGACGGCAACGTCGTCGAGGGCGACCACGCGCCCTCCTCCGACACCGCCGCCCACGCCTACGTCTACCGGCACATGCCCGAGGTCGGCGGCGTGGTCCACACCCACTCCACGTACGCCTGCGCCTGGGCCGCCCGCGGCGAGGCCGTGCCGTGCGTACTCACCGCGATGGCCGACGAGTTCGGCGCCGAGATCCCGATCGGCCCGTTCGCCCTGATCGGCGACGACTCGATCGGCCGGGGCATCGTGGACACCCTCAAGGGCCACCGCTCGCCCGCCGTCCTGATGAAGAGCCACGGTGTGTTCACCATCGGCAAGGACGCCAAGGCCGCCGTCAAGGCCGCCGTGATGTGCGAGGACGTCGCCCGCACCGTGCACATCTCCCGCCAGCTCGGCGAACCCCTGCCGATCGCCCAGGCGGACATCGACAGTCTCAACTTCCGTTACCAGAACGTCTACGGCCAGCCCCAGGGCCGGTGAGGAGCCACCCCATGAAAAGCCTATGGAAGGCCGCGAGGTCTGGTTCCTGACCGGTAGCCAGGGGCTGTACGGCGAGGACACCCTGCGCCAGGTCGCCGAGCAGTCCCAGCGGATCGCCGAAGCCCTGAACCGGGACCAGCTCCTGCCGGTCAAGGTCGTCTGGAAGCCCGTCCTCACCGACGCCGGCGCGATCCGTCGGATCTGTCTGGACGCCAACTCCGCCGACGACTGCATCGGCCTGATCGCCTGGATGCACACCTTCTCCCCGGCGAAGATGTGGATCGCCGGCCTGGACGCCCTGCGCAAGCCGCTGCTCCACCTGCACACCCAGGCCGATGTGGACCTGCCCTGGGACTCCATCGACATGGACTTCATGAACCTGAACCAGGCCGCCCACGGCGACCGCGAGTTCGGCTACATCCAGTCCCGTCTCGGCGTGCCGCGCAAGACCGTCGCCGGGCACGTCACCGACCCGGCCGTCTCCGCCCGGGTCGCCACCTGGGCCCGCGCCGCGGCCGGCCGCGCCGAGCTCCGCAGCCTGAAGCTCGCCCGCTTCGGCGACAACATGCGCGATGTCGCCGTCACCGAGGGCGACAAGGTCGAGGCCCAGCTCCGCTTCGGCGTCTCCGTCAACACCTACGGCGTCAACGACCTCGTCGAAGCGGTGGACGCCACGGAGGACGGCGACGTCACCGCGCTGGTCAAGGAGTACGAGGACCTCTACCGCCTCGCGCCCGAGCTGCGGGCCGGCGGCGAGCGCCACGACTCGCTGCGCTACGCCGCGCGGATCGAGCTCGGCCTGCGCACCTTCCTCGACGAGGGCGGCTTCCGGGCCTTCACCACCAACTTCGAGGACCTCGGCGGACTGCGCCAGCTGCCCGGCCTCGCCGTGCAGCGGCTGATGGCCGACGGCTACGGCTTCGGCGGCGAGGGCGACTGGAAGACCGCCACCCTGCTGCGCACCCTCAAGGTGGCGGCCACCGGACTGGCGGGCGGCACCTCCTTCATGGAGGACTACACCTACCACCTGGAGTTCGGCCGCGAGCTGATCCTCGGCGCCCACATGCTGGAGGTCTGCCCGAGCATCGCATCGGCCACGCCGTCCTGCGAGATCCACCCGCTGTCCATCGGCGGGCGCGAGGACCCGGTCCGGCTGGTCTTCGACGCCGAGCCCGGCCCCGCCGTGGTGATCGGCCTCGCCGACCTGGGCGACCGCTTCCGGCTGGTCGCCAACGAGGTCGACGTGGTCGCGCCGCCGCAGCCGCTGCCGCACCTGCCGGTCGCCCGCGCCGTCTGGAAGCCCCGTCCGGACCTGCACACCTCCACCGAGGCCTGGCTGACGGCCGGCGGCCCGCACCACACCGTGCTCTCCTCCGCGCTCGGCACCGAGGAGCTGGAGGACCTCGCCGAGATGCTCAGCGTGGAACTCCTGGTGATCGACGACGACACCAACATCAGGCGGTTCACCAAGGAGCTGCGCTGGAACCAGGCCTACTACCGGCTGGCCCAGGGGCTCTGACCACGCCGCGCCCCACCGCGCTCCGCCCCGGCGACGCCCGTCCGTACCCACGGACGGGCGTCGCCGCCGCACCGCAGCCCCGAAGGAACGGAGGAGTACCGTGCCGAGAGACGCACTCGTCTCGGAGGGCGAACTGACGGTCTCCCAGGAGACCGCCGCGACCCTGCCGGACGGACGTCCGGTCACCCGCTGGACCATCGGCTCCCCGCGGGGCGTCACCGCGGAGGTGCTCAGCCTCGGCGCCCGCCTCCAGGCCCTGTACGCGCCGGACCGCGACGGACGGTGGGAGAACGTCGTCCTCGGCTGCGACGGCGTCGAGGAGATGCTCGGCGAGGCCGCCTACCTCGGTGCGACGGTCGGCCGCTACGCCAACCGGATCGCCGACGGCACGGTGCCGGTGGACGGGACGACCCACCGGGTGGCGACCCAGGAGACCGGCCACACCCTGCACGGCGGCCCGGACGGTTTCGCCACCAGGCTCTGGGAGGGCGCGCCGGTCCGCGAGGGCCGGCGGGTCGGCGTGGCCCTGCGGCTGCGCAGCCCCACCGGCGACCAGGGGTTCCCGGGGGAGCTCTCCGTCGAGGTGACGTACCTGCTCGACCCGGCCGGTGAGCTCTGGATCGGCTACCGGGCGACCACGGACGCCCCGACGGTCGTCAACTTCACCAACCACGCGTACTTCAACCTGGCCGGCGAGGGCAGCGGGACGGTTCTCGACCACACGCTGCGGGTCGACGCCCCGGGCTACCTGCCCGTCGACGGGGAGCTGATCCCCACCGGCCCGGTCGAGCCCGTCACCGGCACGCCCTTCGACCTGCGCGAGGCGGCGGTGCTCGGCGAGCGGGTCGTCGACGGGCATCCGCAGATCGCCGGGGCCGGCGGCGGCTTCGACCACAACTGGGTGCTGGACGGCCACGGCTTCCGCCGGGTCGCCGTGCTGAGCCACCCGGCCGGCGGCCGGAGCGTCGAGTGCTTCACCACGGAACCGGGGATCCAGGTCTACACCGGGAACCACTTCGACGGCTCGCTGACCGGCCGCTCCGGCCGCCCGTACCGGAAGTACGCGGGCGTCGCGCTGGAGACCCAGCACTTCCCGGACTCGCCCAACCGTCCCGAGTACCCCTCCACCGTCCTGCGCCCGGGCGAGCAGTTCCGGTCGATGACGGTCTACCGCTTCTCGGCCGGGTAGTAGGGGCCCGGCCGGGGAAGGACGGGGGCGGTGGGCCGGAGGGGGCCCGCCGCCCCTCGTTGTGTTGGGGCCTGTCCGGCCGACCTCGCCCGGCGTCGCGCGCCCGGCGAGAGCGGCCGGACCGGACCTACCCCGCGACGAAGACCCGGACGTCCCAGGCGCCGAGGGAGACCGACCCGCCGGCCGCCACCGAGGCGCCGCCCAGCACATTGGTCAGGGCCACCGGCGCCTGGGCCCGGGCGGGCTGCCAGCTCCAGTTGTGGACCACGTGGACGCGGCGCCCGTCGGCGGCCGTACCGGTG
Organism: Kitasatospora misakiensis; assembly: GCF_042656005.1. Lineage (NCBI taxonomy): Bacteria > Bacillati > Actinomycetota > Actinomycetes > Kitasatosporales > Streptomycetaceae > Kitasatospora > Kitasatospora misakiensis. Next base: position 414,268 of record NZ_JBHSOF010000001.1, read on the forward strand.
GCCACGGTGACCGACGGGGGCAGGTCGCGCCAGCCGCTGACCGGGGTGGGCGCCAGCCAGGCGGCCAGGGCCCGGGCCAGGTCGCGGCCGGGCACCGCGCCGACGCAGGTCACCCGGCCCGCGCCGTGGGCGCGGGTGGTGACGGCGGACCAGCGGCCGAAGTGCGGGTGGTCGTACCCGGCCAGCGCCGTGGCGTCGGTGACCGTCAGGCCCTCGACCCACCGGGTCGCGGTGGTGCCCGCCGGGAGCTCCAGCGGACTGCCGGGGACGGCGCGCAGCGGGAGGTCCGAGGACAGGTTGCTGAACTCGTCGTACCAGGCGCCCGCGGCGGCCGCGAGGCGCGGCGGAGCGGTCTCGTGGCGCGCGCGCCCCTCCTGGTCGGCGTAGCCGGTGCGGGGCCCGAGCACGAGGTGGCCGCCGGCCTCGGCGTAGGCGACCAGCCAGTCCAGCAGCGAGTCCTCGGCGAGGTAGAGGCCGGGGACCATCAGCACGGGGTGGCGCCGGGCGGCCTCCTCGGGCGTCGGCCCGCTCCGTTCGCCGCGGGCGTCGTGCAGCTGGCGGGCGTGCAGGATCCGCACCTGGCGGCCGGCCTCGAAGGCGCCGCGGTAGAACGGGTCGACGATCCGGTGGTAGGAGGCCGGGTCCGCGCTGCCGTCCGGCTTCGCGATCGGCGGGTACTTCTGCATCAGCCACTTGCTCGGCATGGAGTACACCATCGCGATGTCGGCGTCCGGTTCGATCCCGGCGACCAGCTCGCCCGCCGTCTCGAACTCGACGCCCAGACGGGCGAGTTCGGCGTACACCCGGCCGGGCTTGCCGCTGTGCGGCAGGATGCCGCCCCAGTAGGTCTCGGTGCCGAAGTGCAGGGTGTGCCAGTGCCAGTACTCGATCATCCGGGCGCCGCGCGAGACGAGGGCCCAGGCGGCCTGCCGCCACTGGCCGTCGAAGGCGGGCCGGTTCTCCGAAGTGCCGCTGATGGCCTGGGCGTTGGTCTCGGTGACCAGGAAGGGCTCCTGGCGGGAGGAGAAGATCCGGTCGGCGCTCTGGAACAGGGCCCAGACACCGCTGGTCTTCCACCACTGCTCGTGGTCCTCGGGCGTCGGGTCGGGCAGCGCGAGGGCGTCCTGCATGTCGTAGTACGGGTTGCCCGCGGTGACGTCCAGGGCGTCGGTGGCCTCGTCGTCCTCCAGCGCGGGGTGGTTGTAGGCGAGGCAGGTGGTGACGAACTGGTCGGGGCGGGCGTACTCGCGGGTGATCGCGGCCTGCCAGGCGACGAACTCGGTGGTCTGGCGGGCCTGGAACGCCCGCCACGCGATGTCGTACTGCGGCTGCTGGTTGTCGTCGGGCCGCCACAGGTCGGCCCAGGTGGAGAGCCGGTGCGACCAGTAGACCAGGCCCCACTCCCGGTTGAGGTTCTCCACGTCGCCGTAGGTGTGGCGCAGGTGGTCGGCGAAGCGCTGGAAGACGCCGTTGTTGTGCGGCAGGCGCAGGCCGGGCTCGTTGTCGACCTGGAAGCCGATGACGGCCGGGTGCGCGGCGTAGCGGTCGAGGATCGCCCGGGAGACGCGTTCGGCGTGGTACCGGAAGGCGGGGTGGGAGAAGTCGGCCTCCTGGCGCGCGCCCCAGCCCATCCGCTGACCCGTCGCCCGGTCGGTGACGATCTCCGGGTACTGCCGGGCGAGCCACGGCGGCACGGCGTAGGTGGGCGTGCCGAGCACGACCGCGATGCCGCGCTCGTGGGCGCCGTCGAGGACGGGGGCCAGCCAGTCAAGATCGAACCGGCCGTTCTCCGGCTCCCAGGTGGACCAGACGGACTCGCCGACCCGGATGACGGTGAACCTCGCCGCGACCATCAGATCGAGGTCTTCCTTGAGCCGCTCGTACGGCTGGTACTCGTGGTAGTAGGCGGCGCCGAACAGGACGCGCGGAGGCAGCGGGGCCATGGGTGCACCTCGGGAGACGTGAGGGCCCCGGCTGCCGCTCCAGTAGTGGAAGGTGAGCGTCGCCGGCACGCCGTCCTTGAGGGACTTGAGGAACTCGGCGTTGAGCGTGGTGGTGTTGGCGTCGTACTGCGGGGCGAAGGAGGCGCCGAAGCCCGGGAACGCCGTCCAGCTGGCCGGGCCGGCGTTGGTGCCGTCGGCGTACTTGGCCTCCAGGGTGGCCAGCAGGTCACCGTTGAACTTGGTGGGGACGGTGAGCGCGGCGGTGGTCCCGGTGGCGTCCGACAGCTCCGGCTTGTCGGAGGTGTTCACGTTGAGCCGCCACGGCACGCCCTCGGAGAACCAGATCTCCACGGTGTCGTTGAGGCCGAGCTCGCGGTCGCCGGCCAGCTTGGTGAGCGCGGCCGCCGTCAGGGTGAGCTTGTTGTCCTTGATGGTGTAGTCGGGGCCGTCGCGCAGCGGGGTGTTGTCGTGCCAGACCGTCAGCGGCTTGGTGCCGTTCGGGTTGAGGTCGATCGTCCGGTCCTGGAGGGCGCCGGACTTCGGCAGGAAGAGGTTGTCGGTGGAGGCGGTGCCGGAGCGGGTCTCCCAGGACTGCTGGATGACGTCCATCAGCTCCGGGTCGCGCCACTCCAGGCCGGCCCGGTTCAGGAAGTTCGCGTCGTCCCACAGCGCGCCGGTGACCCCGCTGGAACGGATCTGGTAGCCCAGCTCCTCGTAGTACTTCTCCATCTCGCCGTGCTCGACGTAGCCCGAGTTCGGCTCGCTGAGCAGGCCGTACTCGCCCAGGTAGACCGGGATGCCCTTCTTGACGAAGGTGTCGCGCATCCGGGCGAAGGCCTCGGTCATGTCCTTGCGGGAGTTCTCGGAGTACGTGGTCTCGCCCGCGATGTTCACACTGAACGGCCAGTAGCCGTAGTAGTGCACGGTGGCGACCAGGTTGCGGTCGTGCAGCGAGTCGATGGTCTTCGCCAGGTCGTCCATCAGCGGCTGGGACGGCGTGCAGACCTGGGTCGGCAGGACCAGCAGGCGGTCCTTGTTCTTGCCGCCGGACTTGCGGACGATGGAGTGGAACGAGGTGTTGAGCTCGTTCATGTACTGGGTCTTCTGGGCGTCGGTCGCGTTGTTGAACTGCGGCTCGTTGACGCTCTCCAGGAGCAGCTTGCGGGGCTCGTCCTTGAAGGTGGTGGCGATCTGCTGCCAGGTCGCGTCGAACCGGGCGCGCACCTTGTCGTGGTCGGTCGCGATGTCGGCGATCCACTGCCAGGAGTCGTGGTGCACGTTGAGCTCGACGTAGAGGCCCTCGGCCAGGGCCAGGTCGACGACCTGCTTGACCCGCTTCATGTACACCGGGTCGATGGTGTACGGGGCGGTGGTCGACTGGTGGGTGTACCAGGTGACGGGGATGCGGACGCTGTTGAAGCCCTCGCCCACGAGGTGCTCGAACAGGGCCTTGCTGGCCAGCGGGTTGCCCCAGGAGGTCTCGTCGGGGATGGCGTCCAGGGTGTTGCCGAGGTTCCAGCTGGGCTGCATGTCGGCCACGGCGTCCATCGCGTTGCGCGGGACGCTGTCGGTGGCCGACTGCGATCCGGCCGGGGCGGCCGTCGCGGCTGTCGCGGTGCCGCCGACGAGGCTGCCGGCGGTGACCATGGCCACCACGAGGCCGGTCGTCCGGCCGAGTCGACGGCTGCGCGGGCGCGCGGTCACCTGGGGGTCGTTCACGGGTCGTCCCTTTTCTGAGCTGGGCGGGGGTGTGACTGCCGGTCAGGCGACCGTTCCGGTCACCGTGGTGCCGGTCTTCTTGACGTGGTACGTCGCGGTTTCGCCGCTGTAGAAGTGGAAGACCAGCGTCGCCGTGTCGCCCTCGCGGAGCGAGGCCAGGAACGCGGGGGTCAGGATGATCGTGCCGTTCGCGTAGTCCGGCGAGAAGGCCTGGTTGAACTCCTGGTACGGGGTCCAGCTGGTCGGGCCGGCGTTGGTGCCGTCGGCGTAGGTGGAGTGCATGGTCGCCAGGTCGTTGCCCCGGTACTGGGTGGGGACGGTGAACGCCTCGTTGGTGCCGACCGCGTCCGAGACCACCGGGGTGTCGTTGCTGACGACGTCGATGCTCCAGGGCAGCCCGCGGCTGAACCGGGCCTGGAGCGTCGCGTTGACGCCGTAGGCGCGGTCGCCGGCCAGGCGGGTGAGCGCCTTGGCGGTGAAGGTCAGCTGGTTGCCGGAGACGGTGTAGTCCTGTCCCGCGACCAGCTTGGTGTCGCCCTGCCAGATGCCCCGGAAGGCGAGGCCGTTGAGGTTCAGGGTGAGCGACTTGGCGGTGATCGGGCCGGACTTCGGCACGAAGACCTTGTCGAAGGAGGTCGAGCCCGAACGGGTGGTCCAGCTCGACTTGATCACGTCGAACAGGCCCTGGTCACGCCACTTGAGGGTGTCGCGGTTCAGGTAGGAGAACGGGTCCCACAGGGCGGTGGTGACGCCGTACTTGCGTGCCCCGTAGCCCACGTGCTCGTAGTACTTCAGCACCTCGCCCCGCTCGATGCGGGTGGGGTGGAACTGGTCGGGGTACGCGAGCAGGCCGTACTCGCCGACGTAGAGCGGGATGCCCTTGGCGACGAAGGTGTCGTGCATGGCGCCGAAGGTCTCCTCCAGGCCCTTCTGCGCGACGTCGTCGTACAGGATGCCGCCCGCGACGTTCACGCTGAACGGGTACCAGCTGTAGTAGTGCACGGTCGCCACGAGCTGACGGTCGTTCAGCGAACGGATCACGCTGTACAGGTCGTCCATGTAGGCCTGCGTGCCGCTGCCGGCCGGCGTGGTCAGGACGAGCATGCGCTTCGCGTTCAGCCCGCCCGAGGCGCGGACGACCTGGTGGAAGGAGACCTGGAGCTCCCTCAGCAGCTCCAGCTTCTGCGCGTCCGTGGTGTTGTCGAACTGCGGCTCGTTGATGCCCTCGAAGAGCAGGGTGCGCGGCTCGTCCTTGAACGCCGCGGAGATCTGCGTCCAGGTGGAGTTGAAGCGGTTGACCACGGTGTCGTGCTCGGTGGGCATCTTGTTGACCCACTGCCACGAGTCGTGGTGGACGTTGAGCACCACGTACAGGCCGCTCGCCTGCGCCCAGTCGACGATCTGCTTGACGCGGGTCATGTAGGTGGCGTCGACGGTCCACGGTGCGGTGGTCGACTGGTGGTCGCTCCAGCTCACCGGGATGCGGACGCTGCGGAAGCCCTGGCCGGCGAGGGTCTCGAAGGTCGCCTTGGTGGTCTGGCCGTTGCCCCAGGACGACTCGTTCGGGATCGCGTCCAGGGTGTTGCCGAGGTTCCAGCTGGGCTGCATCCGCGCGACGGCGTCCATCGGGTTCTCCGGAACCCGGACCGCCGGGCGCGACCCCTGGTGCTCGTCGGGCGCGGCGAGCGCGGCGCCGCCGGACAGGCCCAGCATGACGGTCAGCGCCGTCAGTACGACGGCCAGGCGGCCGGGGCCCCGGCCGCGGCGCTCGGCGGGTTGCTGTATGTCCTTCACGTGTCGTCCCTCTCGTGAGTGCGGGTGGTGCATTCCTGACAGGTGGTCATGAGGTCGTGGTCATGACGTCTTGGTCATGAGGTCGACTGCGGCGCGTAGTCGAACCAGTCGAAGTGGACGGTGCCGGCCGCGGCGTACATGCCGATCACCCGGCCGGTGAAGCCGCCGGCCACCTCGGTGGACAGGTAGCGCCCGTCGAGCGAGGCGAGCGCGGTGAAGGTGCCGTCCGGCTGCTCGAAGCCGAGGACGACCAGGTCGGGAGCGGTCCGCGCGTCCTCCGGCGGGTGCGGGCCGGTCTCGACACCGAGGACCACCGGACCGGCCGGCACCGGGGCGGACGCCACTTCGGTGCGCAGCGGGCCGATCCGGGCGAACACCGTCACCCGGCCGTCGCCGGCCTCGATCTCGTAGTGATGCCGCTCGTCCAGCCGGACGACGAGGCCGCCGCGCCCGCCGGCGGGGTCGATCAGGGTGCGCGCCGAGCACTCCACGTGCTGCTGGCGGCGGCCGACGAAGACCAGGTCGGGCTCGTCGGGGGAGGCGCCGGCGGCGTGCAGGGTGAGCCAGCCGGAGCGCTCCTTGGTGGTGACCAGCCGCTCCGGGCGCTCGCGCAGCGAGATCCACCGGGGGTGCAGTTCGGCCTGCTCGAAGTCGTCCCGGACCGGCTCGGCGGGCACGGGGTGCAGCGGCCAGGCCGGCGCGGGCAGTTCCAGGGAGAGCGGGCCGACCACCGGCCAGTCGTCGACCCACTCGACCGGGGCGAGGAAGGTCTCCCGCCCCATCACGTGCCAGCCGGGGGTGCCGCCGCCCGGCCGGACGCCGAGCAGCACCATCCACCAGGAGCCGTCGGCGGCCTGCACGAGGTCCGCGTGGCCGGTGTTCTGGATCGGGTGGTCGGTGCTGCGGTGGGTGAGGACCGGGTTGTCCGGGCACGGCTCGAACGGGCCGGTGGGCGTGCGGCCTCGGGCGATCGACACGCCGTGCCCGCGCTCGGTGCCGCCCTCGGCGATCAGCAGGTACCAGTACTCGCCGATCCGGTACAGGTGCGGCGCCTCGGGGGCCTTGCCGCCGACGCCGGACCAGGTCCGCTCCGGCTCGCCGAGGGTCTCGCCGGTGTTCGGGTCGAGACGGACCTGCGCGATGCCCGCGACGGTGCACCACAGGGTGCCGTCCTCGTCCCAGGCGAGGTCGGGGTCGATGCCGGGCACCCCGGGCAGCGGGACCGGGTCGGACCAGGGGCCGGCCGGGTCGGTGGCGGTGAAGAGCATGTTGCCGCCGCCGCCGATGATGGTGACGATCAGCCAGAAGCGGCCGTCGTGGTGGCGCAGGGTCGGGGCGTAGATCCCGGCGGAGGAGGGCACGTCGGGGTCCAGGTGCAGCTGGCTCGGCCGGTCCAGGGCGTTGCCGATCTGGGTCCAGTTCACCAGGTCGCGGCTGTGGAAGACCGGGATGCCGGGGAAGTACTCGAAGCTGGAGCAGGCGAGGTAGTAGTCGTCGCCCACGCGGCAGACGCTGGGGTCGGGGTGGAAGCCGGGGATCACCGGGTTGGTGATGGTGGCACCGGGCTGGGGCTGGTCTGACACGTGGTCGGTTCCTTTCGGCGGTTCGTTGTGCGGGGGTGGTGCCCCGGGCCGACGGTGCGGGCCCGGGGCACCACCGGTCGGTCCGGGCTACCCGATCGCGCAGGCCGCGCCGTTGACCCAGAAGGCGGACGGATTGGCGTTACTGCCGGACCAGGTGGCCTTGAAGCCCCAGGAGGCGCTTCCGCCTTGGGGGATCGAGGCGTTGTAGGAGACGTTCCCGGCGTTGACGCTGGGGCCGCTCTGCGTCACCGTGGCGTCCCAGCTGCTGGTGATCGCGGTGTCGCCGGGGAAGTTGAAACCGAGCGCCCAGCCGTTCACCTGGCCGAGGGAGTTGTTGACGACGGTGATGCTGCCGACCATGCCGCCGGGCCACTGGTTCTTGTTGTAGACGACCCGGCAGGGCGCGCTGGTCGGGTGCATCTCGACGACCGTGATGCCGTAGGCGGGCACGGTCTGGGTGGTCGGGCTGCCGCTCTGCGCGGTGCCGATCGAGTGGCCGTTCTTCAGGTACGAGTAGACCGTCGGGGTGGCGGAGGAGGCGGTGAACCCGGTGTAGGAGAGGTTCACCGTGGCGTCGTTGCGCGGGTCCTTGTTGATCAGCATCACGGCCACGTCGCCGTTGGCGCGGCGGACGGCGTGCGCGGTGAGCAGCGAGTTCGAGCTGGCGGCCTTGACCAGGGTGTCACCGGGCTTCCCCAGCTTGCCGACCATCGCGGTGCCGTAGTAGGCGGGGAAGGGGGTGTTGGCGGGCGGCTCGCAGCTGGCTCCGCTGGAGACGATCCCGTAGTCGTTGTACTCGGTGGCGCCCTCGACCTGGGTCAGGTTGGTGCAGTCGACGCCGTTGTGGAGGGCCCACCAGTCGACGTTGAACGCGCCGTTCTCCATCCAGGTGAGGAACGTGTCCGGCGCGAACAGCCCGTTCGGCGAGGTGTCCCGGTAGGTGGTGGTGTTGGCCTCGGTCACCGCGATGCCGACGTTGGGGGCGTTGGTCCCGGCGTACTGGTTGATCAGCGAGCGCAGGGCGCCGGCGATCTGCGGGATCTCGGTCTGCGGCCTGGTGAGCAGGTCGGCCTGGCTGGTGCCGGCGGGGTAGGTGTGTACGATCGTGAAGTCGATCTTCGAGCCGGCGATCGACATGACCGTGTGGTTCCAGTCCATGGTGTCGCCCGGGCCGACGATGCCGTCCGGCCAGCTGCCGGGGGTGGTGAGCACGGCGCCGATCTTGACGGTCGGGTCGACCGCCTTCATCGCGTCGATGTACTGCACCAGGTTGGTCGCGTAGGTCGTGGCGGTCTTGCTGCTGTGGGTGTCGTACTCCCAGCCGTTGCCGTTGCTGTACAGCCCGTTGCCGTAGACCTCGTTGCCGACCTCCCAGTACTTGATGCCGAAGCCCTTGGTGAGGTTGGCGTACCGGACCCAGTCGGCGGCCTCCTGGGGGGTGCCGGAGCCGTAGTTCACGGTGATGATCGGCTGGGTGCCGGCGGCGCGCATGGTGCCCATGAAGGCGTCGAAGCCGGTGTTCGGGGCGACGTACGCACCGCCTTCGGCGGTGCCGGTCTTCCAGTGGTAGTGGTCGGAGTGGCTGCCGCCGGGGTAGCGGACGGCACCCATGCCGGCGTCGCGGAGCAGGCCGGGGGTGGCGGAGTCGTTCATCGCGGCGTCGAAGACCGCGGTGTTGATGCCGACGCCGGTGGCGGGGATGGTGGCGAGCTGCAGGGCGGCGTCGACCGACACCGACGCGGAGTTCGCGATGGTGGCGCTCGGCGCGGCGGCGGCGGTCGGCGCGACCGCGGCGATGGCGCCGGAGACCGCGAGCGCGAACGCCGCGGCGACCGCGATGGCGCGATCATGACAGGGGCGGATTGACCTTTTCATGCGTCCCTCCAGGGTGGGTGGGGGTGCGCGGTGTTCCGTGGGGTGCGAACTCCCGCGCTCTGGACGGCGGACCCGACGCGGCTTTGTGATGTCGGGACCGGACGCGAAACATGCTCCGTTCGGGGTCTGCGGGCGGAGCGCGCGCGCTCCTCGGGGGAATCGTCAACTCCCCTCCGGCGCCGTGCAGGTGAGGCGGAGCAGGACGGCGGACGGTGCGGTCGGCAGGGTCAGGGTGAGCGTGGCGCCGTCCGGGCGCCAGACGGTGCCGGCCTGGCTGGAGGCCGGGTAGAGCACCTCGGCGCGGACCTCGGCGCCGAGCAGGTGGGGCAGGTGGAGCTCCGTGACGGCCTCGGCTCCGGGGCGGCGCCAGACGGTGAGGTAGGTGGTGGCCGGTGTGCGCAGGGCCAGGGCGATCCACGGGTCGTCCCAGGCGGGGAGCCCGAGCGGCCAGGCGGGCACGGCGTGCGGCAGGTCCGCGCGGACGGCCTTGTACACGGACACCGCCTCGTGGACCAGGTCGCGTGCCTCGGGCCCGAGTTCGGTGAGCCGGCCGGAGAGGTGGACGCGGCCGAGGAGGGCGCCGGCCATGGTGAAGGCGACCTCGTCGAGGGTGTCCCCGGGCTGCGGGTACGCCCAGACGGCGCCCTGTTCGGGGGTGACGGCGGTGGGGGCCGCCGCCGCGATGGGCGGGTAGAGCAGCAGGTCCTGCTGGTCGCTGGTGGACTGCAACTGGAGCCGGGAGAGCAGGGCGTGGTCCATCCGCATGCCGCCGGAGGCGCAGTTCTCGATCACCAGGTCCGGGTACCGGTCCAGGATGCCGTCCAGCCAGTCGAGTTGGGCCCGGTTGTGGCCCAGCAGCCCGGCCGCCGGGGCCTCGCCGGGGTGGGCGCTGGTGCCGGCACCCGGGTCGGTGTTGTGGTCGAGCTTGAGGTAGCCGACCCCCCACTCGCCGACCAGGCGGTCCACCACGCCGTCCAGGTGGGCGCGGGCGGCGGGGTGGCGCAGGTCCAGGTGGTGGCGGCCGCCGCCCTCCTCGACGCGTCGCCCCTCGCGGCGGAAGAACGCCTCCTCCGGCAGGGACTTGGCCACCGGGCTGGAGACCCCGACCGCCTCCGGCTCCAGCCACAGGCCGGGGACCATCCCCCGCTCCCGGATCCGGTCCAGGACCTCGTGGATCCCGTCCGGCCCGGGGAACCGGGAGGTCGACGGCTCCCAGGCGCCGACGGTCTCCCACCAGTTCTCGTTCTCGTCGGCGTACCAGCCGGCGTCGATGACGAAGTACTCCGCGCCGGCCTCGGCGGCGGCGTCGACCAGCGGCAGCAGCTTCGCGGTGGTGGGGTCCCCCATCAGGCAGTTCATGTAGTCGTTGAAGACGACCGGCAGCCGGCAGAGGTCGGCGTGCGGCCGCCGGGTGGCCCGGCGGTACCGGGTGAGGGCGGCGAAGGCGCCGTCGGGGCCGCCCTCCGCGCTGTACGCCAGGGACACCGGCACGGTGCGGAACTCGGCGCCGGGCGCCAAGGGGTGGCGCCACCCGTGATCGGCGTCCTCGGGCCCGTACAGCGCCGCGTACGCCGTCTCGTCGCGCACCCCGCACTCCCAGCGCCAGCCACCGCCGTTGTGCTCGATCTGCCACAGCCAGGTCCGGCCGGACCCACGGTCCGTCAGGCCGCCCATCGGCAGGTGTCCGCAACTGGACCAGACGCCCTGTCCGGCCACGACGTGGGAGCTGCGGCCGGCCCGGTAGTGGTAGCGGCCGCCGCGGTCGGGCGAGGACGTCCGCAACGGCCGGCGCTGCCAGCGGCATTCGGCGAACCAGTCGTTCTCCGCCCACAGCAGCTCGGCGTCGTCCAGCGCCGCCGGGCCGCCCCCGGTGAGGCAGCCCGCCACGAGTGAGCCGACCGACTCCAGGTGCAGCGTCGCCGGTCCCTCGTTGCGCAGCACCACCTCGCTGCGCAGCACCGGCAGACCGTCCGGGGAGCGGAGGAGCAGCTCGGCGGTCAGGCCGGTCTCCGGGTCGTGGAGTTCGACGGTGAGCTCGTGCCAGTCGCCGTCCCGGGTCGAGCGGTGGGAGCGGTGGCGCAGTCGCGCGCCGAGCGTGGTGTCGATGAGGTGCCGCCCCGACCAGTGGCGGCCGAGGCCGGCGGTCGTCACCTCCACCAGCGGCAGCGCGGCGGCCGGGCGCGGGTCGCCGAGGCCCTCGCCCGGCGCGCCGAGGCGGACCAGGCGGGGGGTGCGGTGCTCGCCCAGTGCGATCTCCAGCTCCAGGCCGTGGTGGCCCCAGTGGATCTTCTCGTGCGGGTCGGCCATGGCGGCCCTCCTCGGTGGGGCGGGGGAGATCGGGGGAGTACTTCGGAACGCGCTCAGAACACGGTCAGAACGCGCTCAGAACGCGCGCAGGACCGCGCAGCCGCCGGCCGGCAGCTGCTCCAGCAGGCCGTCCGTGATCAGGTCGTGGGCCGGCTGCGGCAACGGCACGGCCTCGGAGCCGTGGTTGATCAGCACGTGCCAGCTCCGGCCGTCCTGCCCGTGACGGGTGACGGTCTCGACACCGCCCGGCAGGCCCGGCAGGCCCGGGGCGACCCCGGCCTCCGCGAGCAGGCGGCCGACCAGCGCGGTGTAGCCGGCGTCGTCGATCCGGGTGGAGAGGTACCAGCCCCGGCCGGAGCCGAACCCGTGGCGGGTGACCGCCGGGCTGCCGGCCAGCATGCCGTGGGTGTAGGCGGCGAGCGCCTCGGCGCCCTCGGTGCGCAGGGACTCGCTCCAGGAGCCGGCCGTCGAGCCGTCGGAGAGCGCGAGCTCCTCGCCCTGCCGCAGCGGTCGGTGCTCCTCGACCCGGATGCCCAGCGCCTCGCGCAGCGGGGCGGCCGGGTAGCCGCCGAGCCGGGCGTGCAGGCGCTCGTCGACGAGGCCGCTGAAGTACTGGACGAGCAGGGTGCCGCCGCCCTCGACGTAGCGGCGCAGGTTCTCCGCGCCCGCGTCGGTGAGCAGGAACAGCGCCGGGGCGATGACGACCTTGTAGCGGCTCAGGTCGTGCTCGGGGTGGGCGAAGTCGACCGTCGTGCCGGCGTCCCACAGGGCCCGGTGGGCGCGCTGCACCGCGGGGAGGTAGTCGAGCTCGGACGAGGGGAGTCCGTCGACCTTCATCGCCCACCAGGCGTCGGAGTCGTGCAGCACGGCGACCTCGGCCCGGACGGTGGAGCCGGCGAGCTCGCCGAGCCGGGCGACGGCCTCGCCGGTCGCCGTGACCTCGCGGAAGGTGCGGCTGTCCGGCCCGGCGTGCGGGACCATCGACGAGTGCCACTGCTCGGCGCCGGCCTTGGACTGGCGCCACTGGAAGAACAGCGCGCCCTCCGAGCCGCGGGCGATGTGGCTGAGCGAGTGGCGCAGGATGTCGCCCGGTTCCTTGGCCAGGACGCGGCCGCCGGCGTAGACGGTGTTGGTGCCCGACTCCATCAGCAGCCAGGGGGCGCCGCCGGCGAAGGAGCGGGCCCGGTCGGCGTCGAAGGCGGCGTGGGCGGCGGCGCCGATGCCGGGTGTGGTCGGGTAGTGGTTGACCGTGACCACGTCGACCTCGCGGGCGAAGGCCCACAGGTCCAGGTTCTGGTAGCCGGGCAGCATCAGGTTGGTGGTCACCGGGCGGTCGCTGTGCGCGCGGATCGCGTCGCGCTGCTCGCGGTAGGCGGCGAGGGTCTCGTCGGACCAGAAGCGGCTGTAGTCCAGGGCCTGGCCGGGGTTGCGGTGCCACTGGCTCTTGCGGGGCGGCAGGATCTGCTCCCACGAGGTGTAGCGCTGGCTCCAGAAGGCCGTCTCCCAGGCCGCGTTGAGGGCGTCCAGGGAGCCGTGGCGGTTGCGCAGCCAGACCCGGAAGGCGGCGGCGGCGTGGTCGCAGTGGCAGAGCGAGACGTACTCGTTGTGCACGTGCCACAGGGCGAGCGCCGGGTGGTCGCCGTAGCGTTCGGCGAGGGCGGCGGCGATCCGGCGGGCGGCCAGGCGGTAGGCGGGGGCGACGACGCAGTAGGTGTCCCGGCTGCCGTGGACCAGGCGGACCCTGTCGGGGCCGACCGGCAGGGCGTCCGGGTGGGCCAGGGTGAACCAGGGCGGCGGGGAGGCGGTGGGGGTGGCCAGGTCGACGGCGACGCCGGCCGCGTGCAGCCGGTCCATGTGGGCGTCGAGCCAGCCGAAGTCGTAGCGGCCCTCCTCGGGCTCCATCAGGGCCCAGGAGAAGACGCCGACGGTGGCCAGGTTGACGTGCGCCCGGCGCATCAGCTCGTCGTCCTGCTTCCACACCTCCGCGTCCCACTGCTCGGGGTTGTAGTCCCCGCCGAAGGCGAGGCCGCCGAGGCGGTCGGTGAGCCGGCCGATGTCCATCTCTGAACCGTCTTTCGGGTAGTGGTGTCAAATGCGCTGCGGAGCCGGGGCGGTGCTCTCGCGGACCACCAGCTCCGGCGGCATCAGCAGCAGTTGGTCCGCCGGGCGGTCGCCCGCGGTGGTCGCGGCGATCCTCGCCATGACCTGGTCGACGGCGACCTGTCCGAGGTCCTTCTTCGGGCTGGTCACGGAGGTCAGCCGGGGCGAGTGCTGCTCCGCCAGGGGGTCGGGGCAGATGGCGACGACGGAGGCGTCCTCCGGCACGGTCCGCCCGCTGGCGCGCAGCAGGCTCAGCAGCGGGCCGATCGCGGTCTCGTTCTGCACGACGAACCCGGTGGTGTCCGGGCGGTCGGCGAGGATGCGGGCCAGGGTGCCCGCGGTGCTCTCGTAGGTGCCCTCGCACGGCCGGTGGAGGACGCGCAGTCCCCGCCGCTCGGCGCGGGCGCGGAAGCCGTTCAGGGTGCGCTCGGCGTAGCCGGCGTGGCGCCGGTAGACGCCGCTGCTGTAGCCGATGAAGGCGATGTCGCGGTGGCCGAGGTCGGCCAGGTGGTCGGCGCACAGGGCGCCCGCGCTGGCGAAGTCGTGGTCGACGCAGGAGAGGCCGGCCGGGTCGTCGGGCAGGCCGATGAGCGCGGCCGGTATCCCCTCGGCGCGCAGGACCGGGACGCGCTCGTCGTCCAGCCGGACGTCCATCAGGATGACGCCGTCGGCGAGTCCGGTGGCGGCGACCCGGCGGACCCCTTCGGGCCCTTCGTCGTTGGTGAGCAGCAGGACGTCGTAGCCGTGTTCGCGGGCCGCCACGGTGACGGCGATGGCGATCTCCATCATGGTGGGCACGTGCACCTCGGTGTGGAGGGGCACGACCAGGGCGATGATGTGCGAGCGCTTGCCGGCCAGGGCCCGGGCGCCCGCGTTGGGGTGGTAGCCGAGGTCCGAGATGGCCCGCTCGATGCGGATCCTGGTCTCGTCGGAGATCGGGCGCTTGCCGCTGAGGGCGTAGCTGACCGTGCTGGACGAGACGCCGGCGTGCCTGGCCACATCGGCGAGTGTCACCATCGCTCTGCTTCCTTCGTGTCGGTTCCGGTCGGGAGCGGCCCGGCCGCGCGGCGGGGAGGCCGCACGCGCGGGGCCGCTCCCGGTCTGGGGTGCCCGGTCCGGCTCAGCCCTTGATCGCACCGGTGAGGACACCGGCACGCAGGTGCTTCTGGACGAACGGGTACACGATGACCAGTGGTACCAGGGTGAGGACCACGACCGCCATTTGCAGGGACAGCGGGGCGGTCTGCGCGTGGGTGCTCCCGAAGCCGGCGTTGACCGAGCCGGGCAGGCCGATGCCGCGGTTGACGTAGGTGAGCAGCACGTACTGGAGCGGCCACTTCTCACTGTCCGTCGGCATGTAGAGCATGACGTTGAAGAAGGAGTTCCAGTAGCCCACCCCGTAGAACAGCGCGGTGACGGCGGTGACGGCCCGGGAGGTCGGCAGGACGACGGACCACAGGATCCGCCACTCCCCGGCGCCGTCCATCCGGGCGGCGTCGATGAGTTCGGAGGAGGTGTCCTGGTAGAAGGCGCGCAGTACCAGGATGTTGAAGACCGAGACCGCGCTCGGCAGGATCAGCGACCACCACTGGCCGTAGCCGCCCAGCTCGGTGACCACCAGGAAGCTGGGGATCAGGCCGCCGCTGACGAACATCGTGACGATCAGCAGCATCAGGATGAAGCGGTGTCCGAACGACCGGGACCGGGAGAGGCCGTAGGCGCAGAGGACGGAGATGATCATGGAGACCACGGTGCCGACCACGGTGACCCCGAGGCTCACCATCAGGGCGCGGACGACCGTCGAGTCGCTGAGCATCTGGCGGTACGTCTCGGTGGTCAGCCCGTCCGGCCAGATCACCAGGCCGCCGGCCCGGTTGACGGCCCCGGGGGTGGAGAAGCTGGTCAGCACGATGATCCAGAGCGGGACCAGGATGACGGCCAGCGTCCCGCCGAGCGTGAGGCCCTTCGCGGTCTGGCCGAGCTTGGTCGGCGGCTCGTCCCAGGGTGGACGGGCGGAGCGTGCTCGGCGTCGGGCGGCCGCTGCCGCCCCGCGGCGCTTCTCGCCCCGCGAACCCATGGTGAGTGCGTTGGTCATTTGCGATACAGCCCGTCCTCGCCGAAGGCGTGCGCCAGCTTGTTGGCACCCCAGATGAGCAGGAGGGAGACCACGCTCTTGAAGAGCCCGGCCGCCGCACCGTAGCTGTAGCCGCCGGTGGCGATGCCGTAGTAGAAGGAGAAGGTGTCCAGCACGTCGGCGGCCTCGTGGCCGACGGCGTTGCGTTGGATCAGGAACTGCTCGAACCCGACGGACAGGGCGTTGCCGAGCCGCAGGACCAGCATCAGCACGATCACCCCGCGCAGGCCCGGCAGCGTGATGTGCCACATCCGCCGCATCCGCCCGGCGCCGTCCGCGGCCGCGGCCTCGTACAGCTCGCTGTTGATCGCGCTCAGCGCCGCGAGGAAGACGATGATCCCCCAGCCGGCCTCCTTCCAGATGCCCTGGGAGGTGACCAGCAGCGCGAAGGTGTCCGGGTTGGTCATGATGTCCCAGGTGCTGATGTCGTGCTGGCGCAGGAACTGGTTGAGCACGCCGGCGCCGCCGAGCATCTGCTGGAAGATCGTGATGGCCAGCACCCAGGAGAAGAAGTGCGGCAGGTAGACCACGGACTGGAAGAAGTTGCGGATCCGCTCGCTGATCACCGAGTTGAGCAGCAGGGCCAGCGCGATCGGGATCGGGAAGAAGAGGATCAGCTGGACGAAGCTGAGGTACAGGGTGTTCTTCAGCGAGTCCCAGAAGGCCGGGTCGCCGAACAGCTGCTGGAACTGGTCGAAGCCGACCCATTCGCTCTGCCAGACCCCGACCAGCGGGTCGTACTCCTGGAAGGCGGTGACGATGCCGAACAGCGGCGCGTAGTTGAACACCAGGAGCAGGACGACCGCGGGGACCGTCATCAGCAGGAGGGACTTGTCGCGCCGCAGCCTCACCCGCCAGTTGAGCTCGGCCGGCTTGGCGGGTTTGGCCGGTTTGACGGGCTTGGCGGGGCGCTCCTGCTGCGCCGTGCTCACTGGCCCGTGCCGTACTTGTTGAGGACGTTCTCGGTCATCCACGCCTTGAGCCGCTCCCCGGGGCCGGACCGCCAGCTGGAGATGACGTCCTGGACCTCGGAGACCTTCTTCTTGCCGCGGTAGCACTCCTTGACGGTGTCGGAGACGCTCTGTGCCGCCTCGGCCGCGGCGATGGACGGCGGCATGCTGTAGTTCATGCCCCAGAAGATCGGCTTGGTGAGGTACTTGACGTTGGCGCCCTGCCAGGCCGCGTAGTCCTGGGTGACCTGGTCGCCGCCGGGGTTGCTGATCACCGCGGAGGGGGCGGTCAGGAACGGGAAGGTCTGCGCCTGGACGTCCTTCTTGCCCTCCTCGGTGAAGGTCGGCACCCCGTTCTCCCGGTTGTGGTGGACGCCCTCGACACCGAAGTTGATCAGGGTGTACTCGGCGGTGCCGTAGGGGGCCGCGAGGTAGTTCGCGACCGAGAGGAGCTCCTCGATCTGCTCGGGCTTCAGGTTGGCGTTGAGGTAGCTGATGATGCCGGTGGAGGCGCCCATGTAGATGGCGGGCGTGCCCTTGCCGTCGTGGGTGATGGTGTTGAAGGCGCCGCGCCGGTAGTTCGGGTCCGCGGCGATGCCGGACTGGTGGTCGGCCAGGTTCCAGGCGCCCGTTCCGCCGCCCGAGATGAGCGACTTGCCGCTGAAGAAGCGGGTGCCGCCCTTCTCGTCGCCCGCCAGCGCGTCGGGGTGCACGTAGCCGGCGCCGGCCAGGCGGTTGTGCCAGTCGAGGGCCTCCAGGAACTCCTGGGTCTCGAAGAGGTGGACCAGCTTGCCGCTGCCGTCGACCTTCCACTTCAGCGGACCGCCCCAGGCCGTGTAGAGGTAGGTCCACACGTCCTCGAAGGCCCACACGCCGCGCTTGGCGTCGGTCAGCTCCTTGCCGAGGTTCATCAGGTCGTCGGCGGACTTGACCTGGTCGGCCGTGATGCCCCGGGCTTCGAGGATGTCCCGGCGGTAGAAGGTGCAGCCGGAGATGGCGAAGTTGGTGGAGAAGGAGGGGATCCCGTAGAGCTTGTCGCCCCAGGCCCCGACCTGCCAGGCACCGGTGGGGAGGGCGGCCAGGTTCGGGTACTTCTTGATCTTGTCGCCGGACAGGTACGGGGTGAGGTCCGCGAGCTGGGTGCCGGTCAGGCCGCCGAGGTTGAAGTTGGGGTTCCACCAGGTCGGCAGGGTGATCCAGTCCGGCAGCTTCTTGGCGGCGGTCATCGTCGGGACGATGGTGTTGTAGTTGTTCCCGTCGGCCGGCTTGATGGTCAGCTCGACCCCGAGGGCCTTGTTCATCGCCTGGTAGAAGGAGTTGTCGACCGGCGGGTTGGTGCCCCACAGCGGCGTGACCGCGGTGTAGCTGCCGCCCTTGCCCGGTATGCCGGAGACGCTGGTGGGCGGGGAGGTCGGGTAGGAGAGGTAGGCGGGGTCGGTCGCGGCACCGGGGCCGCCCTGGACGGGGGCTATGTCCGGCTTGACCGCGTTGGCGTTCGGCACGTAGGCCGGCAGGGCCGCCTTGAGGCCCTCCGTGGAGTTCAGAGCGGCCTTCTTGGTCGAGCCGCCGCCGCAGGCGGACAGGATGGGAGCCATGGCGGCTGCGCCCGCGACCGTGGCGGCGGTGCTCAGGAAGCTCCTGCGGTTCAACCCGGATCTCATGGTGGGTGGCCTCTCCGTTGAAGCGTCGAAGCGTCGAAGCGCTTGGATGTTTCGGCGAGACTAACCACGCGTTTCCTGTTGGGCAAGAGGATGAACAAATGCAAAATCGTTTGTGTCCTGGGGTGTTGACACGGCCACAGGAGCGTGTCAGCGTCGAAGCGCTTCGACGAACGACCACCGCGCCCATCCCGCCCGAGGGGTATTACACGTGAGTTCCGTGCCCGTTTCCGCAGCCGACCTGCCCGTTTTCCGTGATCCCGCGCTCCCGCTGCGCAAGCGTGTCGACGACCTGCTCGACCGGCTCACGCCCGAGGAACGGCTCGCGATGCTGCACCAGTACTCGCCGGCCGTGCCGCGCCTCGGCGTCGCCGCCTTCCGCACCGGCAGCGAGGGCCTGCACGGCGTCTCCTGGCTCGGCGTGGCGACCGTCTTCCCGCAGGCCGTCGGCCTCGGCGCCAGCTGGGACGAGGACCTCGTGCGCCGGGTCGCCGAGGCGGTCTCGACCGAGCTGCGGGCCTTCCACTACCACCGCCCGCCGGCCATCGGCAGCCCCGAGCGCGGCGCCAACTCGCTCCAGGCCTGGGCCCCCGTGCTCAACCTGCTGCGCGACCCGCGCTGGGGGCGCAACGAGGAGGCCTACTCCGAGGACCCGGTGCACACCGCGCGGGTCGGCGAGGCGTTCTGCAAGGGACTCGCCGGCGAGCACCCGACCTACCTGCGGACCGCCCCGGTGATCAAGCACTTCCTCGCCTACAACAACGAGGACGACCGCTGCACCACCTCCTCCGGGCTGCGCCCGCGGGTCCTCCACGAGTACGACCTGGCCGCCTTCCGCCCCGTCGTCGCCTCCGGCGCCGTGACCGGCGCGATGGCCGCCTACAACCTGGTCAACGGCCGCCCCTGCCACGTGAGTCCGCTGATCGAGGACGAGCTGCGCCGCTGGGCCCGGCCGACCGGCCACGAGCTGTTCGTGGTCAGCGACGCCGAGGCCCCCTCCAACCTGGTCGAGATGGAGTTCTACTTCGACGACCACGCCGAGGGCCACGGGGCGGCGCTCAAGGCCGGCATCGACAGCTTCACCGACCACGGCGAGGACAGCGAGACGGTCGTCGGCCGGCTGCGGGAGGCGCTGGAGCGCGGCCTGATCGACCAGGCCGACGTGGACCGCGCCGTCCATCGGCAGCTGGAACTGCGCTTCCGGCTCGGCGAGTTCGACCCCGAGCTGGACCCCTACGCCGGCACCGGCCCGGAGGTCATCGACAGCCCCGAGCACCGGGCGCTGGCCCGGCAGGCCGCGATCGAGTCGACCGTCCTGCTCAAGAACGACGGCGTGCTCCCGCTCGACCCGGCCCGTACGAAGCGGATCGCCGTCATCGGCCCGCTCGCCGACACGCTCTTCGAGGACTGGTACAGCGGCACCATGCCGTACCAGGTGGGCATCGCCTCCGGACTGGCCGCCGCCGTCGACGCGCAGGGCGGCGAGGTGGTCCGGGTGGACGGCTCCGACCGGATCACCCTGCGCTCGCGCACCACCGGCGAGCTGCTCGCCAAGACCGCCTTCGACGTGACCGACTGGGGCGGCGGCGCCAGCACGCTGCGCGACGCCGACACCGGCCACTACCTGAGCCTCCAGGACGACGACGCCCTCGCCGCCGACCAGGACATCATCAAGAGCTGGTTCGTCAAGGAGACCTTCCGGCTCGAACCGGCCGGCCCGGACACCGTCCTGCTCCGCTGCGTGTTCAACGGCCGCTACGCCGCCGTGGACCCGAACGACGGCCGGGTGACCGTCACCGCCGAGACCGCGGCCGACGCCGAGCACTTCCAGCGCGAGCTGGTCCGCGACGGCCGGGCCGAGGCCCGGGCCGCCGCCGAGACCGCGGACGTCGCGGTCGTCGTCCTCGGCAACCACCCGATGATCAACGGCCGCGAGACCGAGGACCGCGCCGACATCGACCTGCCCGAGGGCCAGGAGGAACTGCTGCGCGCCGTCGCGGCCGTCCGCCCGAACACCGCCCTGGTCGTGATGAGCAGCTACCCCTACGCCCTCGACTGGGCCGACGAGCACCTGCCCGCCGTGGTGTGGACCTCCCACGGCGGGCAGGAAACAGGACACGCGCTGGCCGCCGTGCTGCTCGGCGAGGCCGAGCCCGCCGGCCGGCTGCCGCAGACCTGGTACCGGGGCGACGACCCGCTGCCCGCCCCGCTGGACTACGACATCATCAAGGCGGGCTGGACCTACCAGTACCACCGGGCCGCCCCGCTCTACCCCTTCGGGCACGGGCTCTCGTACACCGCCTTCTCCTACCGCGACCTGAGCCTGTCGCAGCCGTCGATCGGCCAGGACGGCTCGGTCGACGTCACCGTGACCCTGGAGAACACCGGGCCGCGGACCGGCAGCGAGGTCGTCCAGGTCTACCTGCGGGCCCTGGGCGCCCGCTACGAGGCGCCCCGGCTGCGCCTGGCGGACTTCCGGAAGGTCCGGCTGGAGCCGGGGGAGGCCCGGGAGCTGACGTTCCGGGTGACCGCCGAGCAGCTCGCCCACTGGGACGTCGCCACCGGTGCCTTCACCGTCGCGCCCGGCGCCCACGAGGTGATCGTCGCCCGCTGCGCCGAGGACCCGGTGCTCACCGCGCCGCTCACCGTGACCGGCGACGCCGCCGCGCCCCGGGCGGCCGTCGGACACCGGATCCTGGCCGTCGACTTCGACGACTACGAGGACGTCACCATCGTCGACGCCGGCCGCACCCACGGCGACGCGGTCACGCCCACCGAGCCCGCCCAGCCGGCGACGCTGCTCTTCCGGGACACCGACCTCTCCGGAGCCGCGTGGATCGAGGTCGAGACCTCCCGCGTGGACGCCGGATCGGACCCGGCCCGGGTCGAGCTGCGGGCGGGCGAGCAGCTGCTGGCCGAGATCGAGGTGCCCGTGACCGGGGACCGCTACACCTGGACGCCCCTCACCGCGGAGCTCGCCGCCCCGCTCGACGGCGTCCACGACCTGGCCGTGACCCTGCACGGCGACTTCCGGCTCACCGCCTTCCGCTTCGGCGCGGCGCGCTGAGGCCTCCCGGGGCGTGTTCGCGGGGTCTCGACGCGACCTTGCAGGCCGACCTTGCAGGCCGACTTCGTAGGGCTTCCTGCGGAGTGATTTTGTAAGGCGACTTTGCAAAGCGGCTTCGCCGAGCGACGCTGTGAACACGCCCCGGCCCTCACCACCGACCGGCGGCCCGCCCCCCGAGGGGAGGGGCGGGCCACCGAACCGCCTCGCCACCCACCATCCTGGAGGAACCCCCCATGACGCCAACGGACCTCGGACTGGACGAACTCCAGGCCTACCGACCGGAGCTGCCCGAGCCGCAGGACTTCGACGAGTTCTGGCAGCGGACCCTCGCCGAGGCCCGCGCGCACGGCGACGCGGTCAAGGTCGAGCGCGTCACCGCCCAGTGGGGCCTGCACACCGTCGAGGTCGACGACGTGCGGTTCCCCGGCTGGAACGGCGAGCCGGTGGCCGCCTGGCTGCTGCGCCCGCGCGGCGCGACCGGGCCGCTGCCCGTCGTCGTGACCTACATCGGCTACTGCGGAGGCCGCGGCCGGCCCACCGAGCACCTGTTCTGGTCCGCCGCCGGCTTCGCCGAACTCGTCGTCGACAGCCGGGGCCAGGGCCGCGACACCCCGGACCGGGGCGAGGGCGACGGCACCCAGTGGGTCGAGGGCTTCATGACCAAGGGCATCGACTCCCCCGAGAACCACTACCACCGCCGGCTGATCACCGACTGCGTGCGCGCCGTGGACGCCGTCGGGCAGCTGCCCGGTCTCGACCCCGACCGCGTCGTGGTGACCGGCGGCAGCCAGGGCGGCGGCCTCGCCCTCGCCGTCGCCGGGCTCACCGGCGACAAGGTGTCGGCCGTGATGCCGGACGTGCCGTTCCTCTGCCACTTCCGCGAGGGCGCCCGGACCTCCCTGGACGGGCCGTACCAGGAGATCGTCAAGTACCTGCGCTGGCACAGCCAGGACCGCATGGAGCCGACCTTCGAAACCCTCGACTACTTCGACGGGATCAACTTCGCCAAGCGGGCCACCGCGCCGGCCCTGTTCAGCGTCGGCCTGATGGACCCGGTCTGCCCGCCCCGCACGGTCTACGCCGCCTTCAACCACTACGCGGGCGAGGACCGCGCCATGACGGTGTGGCCCTTCGCCGACCACGGCGGCGGCTGCGGCGCCAACCCGCCCGCCCAGCTCTCCTGGCTGCTCGACCGAGGGTCGGCGCCCGAGCTGTGAGCACCCCGACCTACCCGGACCTGCCGGCCGGCTTCCAGTTCGGCGCGGCCACCGCCGCCTACCAGATCGAGGGCGCCCACGACGAGGACGGCCGCGGCCCGTCCATCTGGGACACCTACAGCCACACCCCGGGCCGCACCCTCGACGGTGCCACCGGCGACACGGCCTGCGACCACTACCACCGCTACCCCGAGGACGTCGCCCTGCTGCGGGAGCTCGGCGTCGACAACTACCGCTTCTCCATCGCCTGGCCCCGCCTGCTCCCGCAGGGCACCGGCCCGGTCAACCCCAAGGGCCTGGACTTCTACGACCGGCTGATCGACGAACTGCTGGCCGCCGGGATCGCACCCGCCGCCACCCTCTACCACTGGGACCTGCCGCAGGCCCTGGAGGACCGGGGCGGCTGGCGGGTCAGGGAGACGGCCGAGGCCTTCGCCGAGTACGCGGCCCTCGCCGCCGAGCGCTACGGGGACCGGGTCGAGCGCTGGATGACCCTCAACGAACCGTTCTGCTCCGCCTTCCTGGGCTACGGCCTGGGCCGGCACGCGCCCGGCGCCCAGGAGGGCCGCGGCGCCCTGGCCGCCGCCCACCACCTGTTGGTCGGCCACGGCCTCGCGGTCCGCGAACTGCGCGCCGCCGGCGCCCGGCAGATCGGGATCGCGCTCAACCCCGACCGCCTGCACGCCGCCTCCGACCGGCCCGAGGACCTCGCCGCCCTGCGCCGGGCCGAGGTCCTGCACAACGAGGTCTGGACCGAGCCGCTGTTCGCCGGGCGCTACCCCGCGTACGAGGCCGAGACCTGGGCGGGACTCGCCGACGGCCCCTGGCGCCGGCCGGGGGACCTCGAACTGATCGGCGCCCCGCTGGACTTCGTCGGCGTCAACTTCTACCGGCCGATCACCGTCGAGGCCGCCCCGCACGACGAGGCCGACCCCGAGCTGCGCACCGCGGTGGACATCGGCGTCGCCGAGCCGAACCCGTACGGCACCCGGCTCACCACCATGGGCTGGCCCGTCGTGCCCACCGCGTTCACCGAGCTGCTCCGCGACCTCGACGCCCGCTACCCGGGGCTCCCGCCGATCTGGATCACCGAGAACGGCTCCGCCGAGAGCGACAGCCTCACCCCCGACGGCCGGGTCCACGACGCCGAGCGCGTCGACTACCTGGCCGGCCACCTCGCCGCCGTCGCCGACGCGATCGCGGCCGGGGTCGACGTGCGCGGCTACTTCCTCTGGTCCCTGCTGGACAACTTCGAGTGGGCCCGCGGCTACGAGCAGCGCTTCGGCCTCGTCCACGTCGACTACGACACCCTGACCCGAACCCCCAAGGACAGCTACCACTGGTACCGGGGCCTGATCACCGCGCACCGCGCGCGGACGGAGGAACCAGCCCGATGAAGTTCACCGACGGCTACTGGCTGATGCGCCCGGGCGTCACCGCGCGCTACGCCACCGAGGTCGCCGACGTCCGCACCGGCGAGGACCGGATGACCCTCTACGCGCCGGTGAAGCACGTGCGCCGCCGCGGTGACACGCTCAACAGCCCGCTGCTGACCATCGAGTGCTGGTCCCCGGCCGAGGGCGTGATCGGGGTGCGCACCACCCACCACGCCGGATCGGTGCAGCGCGGCCCGGAGTTCGCGTTCCCCGGCTCCGAACAGGGCGCCGGGAAGGTGCGCCGGGACGGCGACGTGGTGGAGCTCTCCGCCGGCGAGCTGACCCTGCGGGTGGACACCACCCAGCCGTGGCACCTGGAGTTCAGCGCGGACGGCCGGGTGCTGACCACGGTCGGTGAGCGCGGCACCGGCTTCGTCACCGACGCCGAGGGCCGCCACCACATGCTCGGACAGCTCTCGCTGGGCGTCGGCGAGCTGGTCTACGGCCTGGGCGAGCGGTTCACCCCGTTCGTCAGGAACGGCCAGGTGGTGGACATCTGGCAGGCCGACGGCGGCACCAGCAGCGAACAGGCCTACAAGAACATCCCGTTCCACCTGACCAACAAGGGCTACGGCGTCTTCGTCAACCACCCCGGCAAGGTCAGCTACGAGGTCGGCTCCGAGTCGGTCGGCCAGGTGCAGTTCAGCGTCGAGGACCAGTCGCTGGAGTACCTCATCGTCTACGGCCCCACCCCCAAGCGGATCCTGGAGCGCTACACCGCGCTCACCGGCCGCCCCGCGCTGCCGCCGGCCTGGTCGCTCGGCCTCTGGCTGACCACCTCGTTCACCACCGACTACGACGAGGCCACCGTCAACCGCTTCGTCGGCGGCATGGCCGAGCGCGGCATCCCGCTGAGCGTCTTCCACCTCGACTGCTTCTGGATGCGCGAGTACCAGTGGTGCGACTTCGTCTGGGACCCGGACACCTTCCCGGACCCGGCCGGCATGCTGGCCCGGCTCAAGGAGCAGGGGCTGCGGATCTCCGCCTGGATCAACCCGTACATCGCGCAGAAGTCGGAGCTGTTCGCCGAGGGCATGCGCGAGGGCTACCTGGTGCGCCGCCCCGACGGCAGCGTCTGGCAGTGGGACCTCTGGCAGCCGGGCATGGCCCTGGTCGATTTCACCAACCCCGCCGCCACCGCCTGGTACACCGGCAAGCTGCGCACCCTGCTCGACGTCGGCGTGGACTGCTTCAAGACCGACTTCGGCGAGCGCATCCCCACCGACGTGGTCTGGCACGACGGCTCCGACCCCGAGCGGATGCACAACTACTACACCCACCTCTTCAACCGGGCCGTCTTCGAGCTGCTCACCGAGGTACGCGGGGAGGGCGAGGCGCTGCTGTTCGCCCGCTCCGCCACCGCCGGCGGCCAGCAGTACCCGGTGCACTGGGGCGGCGACTGCGAGTCCCACTTCAACGCCATGGCCGAGTCGCTGCGCGGCGGTCTCTCCCTCGGCCTGTCCGGCTTCGGCTTCTGGAGCCACGACATCGGCGGCTTCGAGGGCACCCCGACCCCCGCGGTCTTCAAGCGCTGGACGCAGTTCGGCCTGCTCTCCTCGCACAGCCGGCTGCACGGCAGCAAGTCCTACCGCGTGCCGTGGGACTTCGGCGACGAGGCGGTGGACGTCACCCGCGAGTTCACCCTGCTCAAGCACCGCCTGGCGCCCTACCTCCAGCGCGCGTCCCAGCAGGCGCACGCCACCGGCATCCCGGTGATGCGGGCAATGGTGCTGGAGTTCCCGGACGACCCGGCCGCCGCCACCCTCGACCGGCAGTACATGCTCGGCGACGACCTGCTCGTCGCCCCGGTCTTCACCGAGGACGGCACGGTCGAGTACTACGTGCCCGAGGGCACCTGGACCAACGTCCTGACCGGACAGCAGGTCACCGGCCCGCGCTGGGTGCGCGAGCAGCACGGCTTCCACACCCTGCCGCTGCTCGCCCGCCCCGACTCCGTGATCCCGTTCGGCGCGGACGACCAGCGCCCGGTCTCCGCCTGGGCCGAGGGCGTCGAGCTGCGCGTCCACGCCTTCGCGGACGGCGCCGAGCGCACCGTGGTGATCCCGCGCAGCGACGGCCCCGGCGAGACGGCGCGCTTCCACGTGACCCGCAGCGGCGACCGGCTCACCGTCACCACCGACAGCCCGCTCCCGTGGCAGCTGCGGATCGGCGGCCCGGACGGCACCCTGCACACCCAGCCGGCCGGCACCTCCGAGGCCCACCTCCCGTACCCGGCCTGACACCGCCACCTCGGGGCGGGGCCCCGCGCGCCACCGCATCGGCGCGCGGGGCCCCGTCCCGTTTCCGCCCTACGCCGGGAAGTGCCCCATGCAGAGCCGCACCAAGCGCCACCTGACCTCCGCCGAGCTCGACGCCCTGCTGCGCGGCTCCGCCGGCCTCGGGTGCCGCCTCGAACACGAACTGACCGACGGCTGGTTCAACAGCGCCTACCGCGTCCAACTGGACGACGGCCGACCCGCCGTCGTCAAACTCGCCCCGCCGGCCGACGCACCGGTGCTCCGCTACGAGCGCGGCATCCTCGGGACGGAGGCCATGGTCTACCGGCGGCTCGCGGCCCTCCCGGCCGGCGCCGTCCCCGGGCCCGAACTGATCCACGCGGACGAGGAGTTCCTCGTCCTGTCGGTACTGGAGGGAACCCCCTGGGACAAGGCGGGCGCCCAGCTCCCGCCCGGTGCCGAGCCGGCGCTGCGCCGCGAACTCGGCGCGATCACCGCCCGCCTGCACACCCTGGCCCCGGCGGACGGCCGCTTCGGGTACCCGGCCGCTGAATCGGCGCTGTCCGCCGCCGACTGGCGCACGGCCTTCACCGCCATGGTCGAGGCCCTCCTCGACGACGCCGCCCACTGGGGTTCACCGCTGGACCTGCCGCCGGGCGACATCCGCGCACTGGTGTCCGACGGCGGGTACGCCCTCGACCAGGTCACCGAGCCCCGCCTCGTCCACTTCGACCTCTGGCCGGGCAACATCTTCGTGGACCCGATGGGCCACAGGATCACCGGCCTCATCGACCACGAGCGGGCGTTCTGGGGCGACCCGGCCGCGGAACTGGTCTCCTTGGACTTCGGCGGCGGCACCGGCCCGGACAGCGACCTCGTCGCCGGCTATGCCGAAGCCGGCGGCAGCCTCGATTTCACCCCCGCCCTGCACCACCGGCTGGCGCTGTACCAGCTGTACCTGGCCCTGCTGCTCGTCGTGGAGTGCGCCCCGCGCGGCTACGAGGGCGACCACCTCGCGTTCTGCCGCCGGCTGCTCGTGGAGGCCGTCGCCCGGCTCCGCGCGCTGGGTTAGCGAAGACCGGATCGGGAAGCGGCCTCCGGCTGACCTCGCCTGAATCCGCCACCCGAAGTGGGCGCCGAGGCGGCGGATGTTGAGAAGGACGGGCCCGCGTCGTTGGTCGCGGGCCCGCCTCAGGCGGCTTCGGCTTGGTCCAGCCCGGCAGCACCCGGTTGCGCGAGCCAGACCAGCCGCGAGGTGATCCCCGGCCGCCCGGCGAAGTGGCGCAAGGCTCGTTCGGGGGATACGAGGGTCATCCGCGCCCGCCCGTCGATGCCGATCACGTGCGTCGGCCCGTCGCTGTCCACGAGCCCCCAGGCCACGACCCATCCGTCGGCGTCGGCAGGGCCCTCGCCGCACACCTGCACGACGGCGAACAGTCGGGGTGCGGTGTCGAGCACGAGCTCGCACAGCTCCTGGTCGAACGGGTCGGGAGCGGTCGGCGCGAGCGCGGCCGGGCGAGGGTTTTGCGAGGGCTCAGTGGTCATGGAAGTCTCCTGCCTCAAAGCATGGTTGAGCCAACGGCCAGCGCCTTTGGTAACTGGCCCATGACATACGGTAGCGTAGTGATGGCAGACCTGCCATGAAGTTCGTTGCAGTCCTGCCATTTCACTCCAGATGGTGAACGAGAGGATCGCGATGTCATCGAGCGGCGCCCCGACGTTGCGGCAGCAGCGCCTCGGGTTTGAACTGCGCAAACTCCGCGAGAAGGCTGGGTTCAGCTCAACGGCCGCAGCCGCCCGGGTGGGGGTGGCCCAGGCTCACATGAGTCGAATCGAGGCGGGCCGCTACGCGGTGAGTGCAGAGCGGGTCCGCGCGTTCGCTCATGCGTACATGTGCGGGGACGAGGGCCTGATCGACGCTCTCGCCGGTATGACGGGAAGGCGAGTTCGGGGGTGGTGGGAGGAGTATCGCGACATCCTGCCGTCCGGCGCTCTCGATCTTGCCGAAACGGAACACCACGCCACCGCGATGCGCATCGCCTCGGTGATTCACATCCCCGGCCTGCTCCAGATCGTCGACCAGGTACGTGCGCTCGGAAGCATTGCGGTACCCCCGCTGGCTCCGCATGAGATTGAGCATCGGGTGTCATTCCGGATCAAGCGGCAGGTCGTCCTCTATGGCCAGCAGGCGATCCCGCTCACGGCGATCGTTCATGAGGCAGCCCTGCGGATGGGGTTCGGTGGACCTGCTGTGGCTCGCGCACAGCTCAGGCACCTCATCGAGGCGAGCACCCGCGACAATGTCTCGGTGCTCGTCATTCCCTTCGGTGCGGGCACGCTCCCCGGCTCCGGGCAGTCCATCGTCTACTGCTCCGCTGCTGTGCCCCAACTCGACACCGTGCAGCTCGACACGTATCACGGCTCCGAGTTCCTTGATGCCCAAGCGCAACTGGTGAAATACCAGCAAGTCCTGGACATCATGGAAGCCTGTGCCCTGAGCCCCGCGAAGTCACGTGATCTCATTGCCCGCATCGAGAAGCAAACCTGAGAGGAAGCGCCGTGTCAGCTTTCAAGTGGCAGAAGTCCAGCTACAGTTCCGAGTCGCTCAACTGCATCTATCTCGCCGTGGCCCCCGACCGCAGCGTCAAGCTCCGCGAGAGCGATGACCCCGAGATCATCGTCACCACAACGCCCGGCAAGCTCCGCGCCCTCCTGCGCGGCATCAAGGACGGCGAGTTCGACCACCTGACGACGTAACGAGAACCGACGCGGGAAGCGCGGCGCCCATCGGGTCTAGACCGCAGCTGTGCCGCGCCGTTCTGCGACCGCGACGGCCCGGAAGGCCTGCGAGCGTTCATACGGACAATCCCTGAGTCCATGGACGACGAAATCGAGAATGCCCTGGATTCCCTCGCGGAATCCAGGGCATTCCGGTAGCTCGCAGGTCAGCCTTGTCGGGGTTTCCGGTGGCGGCCAGCAGGTTTACGAGGCGGCGGTGATGGTGCGGCAATCATCCCGTCGCCTTTGATCCCGTGGAGGATGCGCTGGGTGGTGGGGTAGTCGTCGGCGACGGCATGGGGTGTCCACTCGACCCCATCCCAGGAGAGGATCAGCCGGGGCTCTGTCGGACGGACGTGCGTGGCGCGGCTGCCGTCCAGCATGACAGCTTTCAGTTCGCCGAGGGGCCGCCGCATTGCGTCCCGCCGTGCTGCCCACTGGTCCAGCGGCTCGTCCTCGTCCACCGGCTGCTCCTCTCCTCGGGGATGGCCAGGGTAACGACTCAGGACGAGGGCCAGGTGATCGTCTGCCGGTCCGGGGTTACGGTGATCTCGAATCGCTCCAGCGGAGGAGATCCGTCCGCACGCCATTGGGTCACGTGTTCTTCGATCGAATCCCAGAGGTGAGCTGGACCGCCCTGCCGGACCGTCCAGCGGTGCCCGTCCTGCCGGAGAGCGGCCCAGGCCCCGGCTTCCACGTCGAGCAGGATGCGCTCGGTTCGGCCGTCGCGGGACAGCGTGAAGTGCTGAGTGCGTGGCGCGGAGAGCTGAGCGACGAACCGAGCGGTCCAGTCGTCCAGTACCTCGGAGCCGAGCGTGGTAGGGCGCTCCTCGCCGTCGTCGAGGTCGGGAAGCAGGCCGAGGGGCGGCGGAAGCTGGGGCCGGGCGAGCATGAAGGAGATCTGCCCGCCGAGGAACCGGCCGGTGGCCGTGCCGTCTTGGCGCACGGTGAGTCGGGCCAGCTCGGAGGAGTACAGCCAGCCGCACAGGGTGGCCAGGATGATTCCTCCGGGCCGGGTCTGCTCGATCCACTCCGGCGGGATCTCCAGCACGCCGCAGGTCACGGTGACGCGATCGTAGGGAGCGCTGTCCTTGTGTCCGAGCAAGCCGTTGCCCACCACCAGGTTCGGTCGGTAGCCGCAGGCTCCGAGGGCGTTCTGCGCCCGCAGGCTCACATCCTGGTCTACTTCGACCGAGGTCACCAGCTCGTCGCCGAGCCGGTGGCACAGGAGGGCGGTGGAGTAGCCGGTACCCGTGCCGATCTCCAATACCCGCTGGCCGTCCGAGACGTGGAGGTCTTCGTGCATTCGGACGACCAGGTTCGGCATGGTGCTGGAGGAAGTCGGGGCGCGCAGGATCTCCCCCCGGATGTCGCCCGGCACGATGGTCCCGGCGATTTGAGTCACCAGTGACTCATCGGCGTAGCAGCGTTCCAGCCAACCATCGGTTCCCGGCATCACCGGTCGCCACGCGGTCGGCACCGAGCCCGGCACCGCCTCGAAGAAACCTCCCCGCAGGAACTCCTGACGCGGTACCGCCTCCACCGCTCGCCGCCACGGCTCGCTACGCAGGCCTCCGCCGGCGACGAGCTGGTCGGCCAGCCGCGTGCGCAACTCGACGTCACTGGTCATCCGGTCTTCCTCTCCGCGAGCTGCGCGAGCTCGCCCACGCCGGTCAGCAGACGTCGGCCGACGGCTTCGGAGTGGCAGGTGTCATTGTGCAGCCTGACGGCCGACCGCAGCTCGCGGACGACAGTCTCCACCAGGTCCCCGCCGGCCAGCACGTCGCCCGCCAGCCGCAGGCCGTGGACGCGGCGGAGCAGGGCCTCCGCGTCTGCTGCTCCGACGGTGGCTCCAGTCGTCGTCGCGAGCGGGGACAGCTCGGTGTCGGCGGGGAGAAGGCGGGCGACCACCTCGGCAGAGGAGACGGGCGCGGTCACCTTGAACCGGCGGGCGGCCTTGGTGGCGGCGCGGGCGCGGCGAAGCCGGGACTCGTCCAACTCCAGCACATCGGCCAGGTAGGGAAGGTATTGCGGTCCTGGGGTGCGGCCTTCGTACTCGGTCTCCCACCGCCACACATCGGTGCGGCTCGGGGCATAGCCGGAGGCGTCTGCAAGCTTGCGTGCCACGTCCTCCTCGGAGAGCCCGAGGTACTTCCGGCGGCTGGCGATCAGCTCGCCGATC
This sequence comes from Kitasatospora misakiensis, assembly GCF_042656005.1. NCBI lineage: Bacteria > Bacillati > Actinomycetota > Actinomycetes > Kitasatosporales > Streptomycetaceae > Kitasatospora > Kitasatospora misakiensis. The sequence goes on from NZ_JBHSOF010000001.1 coordinate 445,248, forward strand.
CGCTCCCCGCTGCTGTTGCCATCGGTCATGACCGTCTCCTTGTCGCCGCCGCGTACGCGGACCGTACCTGCCCTGACCGGATGGCACAGACTGTTCGGTCTACCAAAGTTGACGAAGAGTCAGTCCGTCTGATCGACTGCTTGAGTCCGAAGGGTTCTACGACCGGGTGCAGGTCGTAGAGAAGGACCTCCCCGACGCCGAGCCCCTCGGTGCCCGGTGCGACGCGGTCGGGACGACCTGCTCCTGGCACTACAACTGCTGCTCGTCGTCGAGTGCGCCCCGCGCGGCTACGGGGGCGACCACCTCGCGTTCTGCCGCCGGATGCTCGCGGAGGCCGTCGCCCGGCTCCGCGCGCTGGGTTAGGGGCGGGGTCCGGCGTATCGGAAATGTATGTGGACGGCCTAGCTTGGCCCGCAAACGGGGTGGGGCCGCGGATTCGACGTCGATGGAGACGGTGTGCTGGGCATGATCACCGGGCAGTTGCGCCGACAGGCCGCACGGACCCTGACCCTGTTGCTCGGTGTGCTGGTCGCCACGACCGGGTTCACGCTGCTGACCGGTTCCGTGGAGACCTCGCGGCTGGAGGTGCGGGCCTCCGCGGACGCCGGCTTCCGGGCCGCGTACGACGTACTGGTGCGGCCCAAGGGGGCGCGGTCGGAGCGGGAGGCCGCCACCGGGCAGGTGCGGCCGAACTTCCTGTCCGGACAGTTCGGGGGGATCACCTCCGCGCAGTGGCAGCAGATCACCGGGATCAACGGGGTGGAGGTGGCCGCGCCCGTCGCGATGCTCGGGTACGTCCAGGCCGGCACGTCCACCCGGGTCGACGTGACCGCACAGCTCGATCCCGCCGCCGACCGGCAGCTCCTGCGGCTGCGCAGCACCTGGCACACCGACCGGGGGCTCAGCGAGGCGCCGGACCCCGGTGCCACGTACGTCTACGTCACCAGCCGTCCGATCGTGCTGCCGGACGGTGAGACCACCCGCGACGCTCCGGACTGGTCGCGCCTGTACAGCTACCAGGGCCGCGTGCTGCCCGAGCTCGGGCTCGCCCTGAGCCGGGAGCGGACGGTGTGCGCCGGCGGGGAGATGCCGCCGTACGAGGCGCTGCCGGACGGGACGTTCCAGCCGCTGTGCGCGATCCGGAAGGTGGCCGGCATCGAGGGCCAGACCAGGCCGGACCTGCTCGACCCGGCGCAGCGCAGCCACCTCGTCGTGGTGCGGCGCGAGCCGGACGGCACCTTCACCAGCGGGACGGAGGTGCACAACCGCACGACCGGTAGCCGGGCGGAGGTCACCGTCGACTGGCCCATGACGCTGCTGCTCGCCGCCGTCGATCCGGCGCAGGAGGCCCGGCTGGTCGGGGTGGACCGGGCGGTCGTCACCGGGCGCTACCTCCAGGAGGGCGAGCAGCCCGTGGTGCGGGAGGAGGCCGGCACCCGGCTCGCCACCATCCCCCTGCTGACCACCACCCGGCCCTATCTGGACGAGCAGGTGACCACCACGGTGAGCCGGGCGACCGGTCCGCTCCCCGGGCTCGCCGGGCGGAGCGCGGAGGACCTGCGGCAGCTGCTGGCCGCCCTGCCCGTCGGCCCCGGGCAGTCCACCGGGGCGGTGGACGCGGACGAGGTCTTCCGGCGCTCCGTCGCGGACGGCACGATGAGGGTCAACCCCTTCGTCGTCCTCCAGGCCGGATCGCCGGGCTATCCGGACGGCGGTGCGCTGCGGCCACCGGCCGTCGCCCAGGACAGCGCCGAGCTGTGGCGGCCGAAGACGCTCGGCGGCGATCTGCCCCCGTGGTTCGTGCAGGACGACGCCTTCCGGCCGTTGACCCGCGTCCCCCCGGCCGAGCACCGCTTCCCGGGCTTCGAGGTCGTCGGGAGCTACGACCTCGACCGGCTGACGAGCTTCTCGAAACTCTCCGAGGTGCCGCTGGAGACCTACCGGCCGCCGACCGCCCACGCCGCGGACGACGCGAGCCGCGCGGCGCTGGGCGACCGGGCCCTGGAGCCCAACAGCAACCCCGCCGGCTACCTCGCCACGCCGCCGCAACTGCTCACCACCCTGCAGTCGGTGGAGGAACTCACCGGCCCGGACTACCCGCACGCCGCGGACCCGATCTCGGCGGTGCGCGTCCGGGTCTCCGGCGTGACCGGGACGGACGCGGCCTCCCGGGAGCGCATCCGCAAGGTCGCCGAGGCGATCACCAACCGGACCGGCCTGGAGGTGGACATCACGGCCGGCTCCTCGCCCGCGCCCCAGCGCGTGGAGCTGGCGGGCGGCAGGTTCGGCCGGCCCGCGCTCGCGCTGACCGAGAACTGGACCGCCAAGGGCACCGCCGTCGCCCTGGTGGAGGCCGCCGACCGCAAGAGCGTGCTGCTGTTCGGGCTGGTGCTGGTGGTGTGCGCGATGTTCCTCGGGAACGCCGTGGCCGCCTCCGTACGGACCAGGCAGCGGGAGTTGGCCGTGCTCGCCTGCACGGGCTGGACGGGCGCGCGGCTGGCCGGCCTGGTGCTGGGGGAGGTCGCCGTGATCGGCGTCGCGGCCGGGGCCGCCGGGGCCGGGCTGTCGTTCCCGCTGGGGCGGGCGCTTGGCCTGGAGGTCTCCACGGGGCGGGCCCTCCTCGCCGTACCGCTGGTGCTGGCCACCGCCCTGCTCGCCGGCGCCGTGCCCGCGGTACGGGCGGGGCGCTCGTACCCCGCGCGGGCGCTGCGGGGCGCGGTGGCGGGGCCGCGGCGGGCCCGGCGGGCCGGGCGCGGTCGCACCCTGGCCGGGCTGGCGGTGACGGCGGTGCTGCGGACTCCGGGGCGGTCGGCGCTGGGGGCGCTCGCCCTGGCGGTCGGCGTGGCCGCGGTGTCGCTGGTCACCGCGATCACCTGGACCTTCCACGGCACCGTCCAGGGCACGCTGCTGGGCGACGCGGTCTCCCTGGAGGTGCGCGGCGTGGACGTCGCGGCCGCCGTGCTCACCGTCGCCCTCGGGCTGTTCTCGCTCGCCGACGTGCTCTATCTCGACGCCTGTGAACGGGACGGCGAGTTCGCCGTGCTGCGGGCCTGCGGCTGGGCGGACACCGAGGTGATGCGCCTGGTGGCGGTGCAGGGCACGCTCATCGGGGCGGCGGGCGCCCTGGTGGGCGCCGGTACGGGGCTCGCGCTGACCGTGGCGTTCGCCGGCACGATCCCGGCGGGCCTGCCGGGGGCGGTGGCGCTGGTCGCGGCGACGGGCGTCCTGGCGGCGGTCGCCGCGAGCGCCGCCGCGGCCGCGATCGCGGTGCGGCGCTCGCCCGCGGGGCCGCTCGCCGAGGACGGCTAGGGACACCGCGCTCACCCACCGGTAACGAGGAACGGAGACACCATGAAGGACGGCGCGTCGGTCCAGGTCGAGGACGTCCGCAAGAGCTTCGGCACCGGGGACGGCCTGATCGCCGCCCTCGACGGCGTCAGCCTGGACGTCCCGGCCGGGCGCAGCGTCGCGCTCGTCGGCGCCTCCGGCTCCGGCAAGTCCACGCTGCTCCACCTCATCGGCGCCATCGAGCAGGCCGACGCGGGGCGTGTGGTGGTGGACGGCCAGGACGTCACCAGGCTGGGGCGGCGGGCCGCCGCCCACTACCGGCGCACCGTCGGGTTCGTCTTCCAGCGGTTCCACCTGCTGCCCGGCCTGAGCGCCCTGGACAACGTGCTCGCCCCGTTGCTGCCCCGCAGGGCGGACTTCGACCGTGACGCCCGCGCGCGCGAACTGCTGGCGGCGGTCGGGCTGGCCGGGCGCGAGAGCGCGCTGCCCTCGCAGCTCTCCGGCGGCCAGCAGCAGCGGGTCGCGGTGGCCCGGGCCCTGATCGGCCGGCCCCGGCTGCTGCTCGCGGACGAACCGACCGGCAGTCTGGACTCGGCAACCGGGGAGCAACTCATGGACCTGGTGGGCGCGTTGGCCGCCGAGTACGGCTGCACCCTGCTGGTGGCCACCCACGACCCGGGCGTGGCGGCACGCTGCGCCGAGGTGGTGCGGTTGCGGGACGGCAGGCTCACCCGGACGGCGGCCGGCGGTTCCTGACACCCGGGTGTCGTACCCGGGTACGACACCCGGGTACGCGGGTGAACGGCCCGCGTATCGGCGATGTATGGCGGGCGTATGTCGCCCTCGTAACGTCCTCCATGAACGCCGCCGCTCGATGTCGCGGCGGCCGACAGTGGAGGTTCCACCATGCGCACTCTGAACCGTCTCACGGACTCGCTCCTCAGCCGGGTGGTCCCGCGCGCCGAGGCCGAGGCCAGCACCACCGAGTACTGGTGCCGCCGCGATATCACCTGCGGCCCCAGCTACCCGAGCGCCAAGTCGAACCAGCGCCGCTACTGCGACTCGCCGGGTAAGAACTGCACCCCGTGGGAGCACTACTCCTGCTGCGTCTGACCCTCGGTACGACCGGTCCCGCCGCCCCTCGGGGCGGCGGGACCGGCCTTTCTGCCGAAGACCACCGCCACCACCGCGTCCAGGGGCACCAGCCCCACCGCGCGCGAGTCCGTGCTCACCGCCGCGTTGTCGCCCAGCACCGCGATCCGGCCCGGCGGGACGGGGCCCGGATGTCCGGGCACCCCGGCCGGTATCGGGTGGCCCGGCAGCGCCGCCACCCGCTTCACCCACAGGCCGTCCCCCTCCGCGACCGGGCCCACCAGCCTTGCCCCGTCCGGGAGTTGGATGGGCAGCACGACCACCTGGCCGACCTGCGGCCGGGCGCCCGAGCGGCCCCGCCGGCGGCGGGCCAGGACGACCTCGCCGTCCCGCAGGGCCGGCTCCATGCTGCGGCCCCGGACCGTCACCAGGAGCAGCCAGCGGCCGAGCAGCCGTTTCACCTCGCCACCTCCGGCTCCGGCTCCTGGTCGTCCAGGAACCCCGCCGCCTGCCGCCGGAACAGCGCCGCGTACCGGCTGTCCGGCAGCCCCATCAGCTCCTCGTGCGGGCCGTCCTCGGTGACCGCCCCGCCGTCCAGCAGCACGATCCGGTCCGCCGCCCGTACCTCGCTGAGCCGGTGCGAGACCAGCAGCCTGGTCCGGCCCCGCCCCATCCCGCGGATGACGTCGGCCACCTCGGCCTGCGCCTGCGGGTCCAGGCCCGAGGTCGGCTCGTCCAGGACGAACAGGTCCCGGTCGGTCCGCAGCAGCGCCCGGGCCAGGGCGACCCGCTGCCACTGGCCCCCGGAGAGGACGACGCCGCTGTCGCGGTCGTGCTCCCCGAAGAACCCGCGGGTGAGCATCGTGTCGTAGCCCGCCGGGAGCGCGGCCAGGACCGGGTGCACACCGGCCTCCCGCGCGGCCTCGACGACCCGGGTGCCGGGCGTGCCGTCGGGGGCCTTCGCCGGCCGGGCCGGGTCGCCCAGGGCGATGTTCTCCGCCGCCGTCATCTCGTACGACACGAAGTCCTGGAACACCACGCTGAGCCGGTCGCGCAGCGACTCGGGCGTGAACTCGCGCAGGTCCGTGCCGTCCCACAGGATCCGGCCGCGGTCCGGCTCGTAGAACCGGCACAGGAGTTTGACCAGCGTGCTCTTGCCCGCCCCGTTCACTCCGACCAGTCCCACGCTCTCCCCGGCCCGCACCGTCAGGCTCACGCCGCGCAGCACCCAGGGCAGGTCCGGGGCGTAGCGGAACCAGACGTCCTCCAGGACGAGCCGGTCGCGCAGCGGGCCGGCGGTGCGCCGTCCGGGCGCGGACCGCGCGCCGTCCTCGACCACGGTCACGTACTCGGCGAACACCAGCAGGTGCTGGTTGCCGTTGGCCACCGCCGTGACCGCCGAACCCAGCCCGCCCTGGACCGAGGCCACCGCCGCCAGGAAGACCGAGAGGTCGCCGACCGTCAGCGCACCGGCCGACACCCGGCCCGCCGCCCAGAGCAGCCCGCCGCCCGCGATGCCCGAAGCGAGCAGGGTCGGAAGGGCGTTGGCGCTCAGCCGCTGCACGTCCAGCCGGTGGCGGATGCGGTTGACGGCCCGCCGCTCGGCGAGCATCCGCTGCCGCAGCAGGTCGCCGATCCCGAACAGCCGGATCTCCTTGGCCGCCGTCTCCCCGCCGAGGAGCGTGGAGAAGAACGACTCGCGGCGCTCCCCGGCCGTGATCCCCCGGAACGCCCGGGCGGTCGAGTGGGCCAGCCGGAGCTCCGCGAGCAGCTTGGGCACGGCACCGAGCAGGACCAGCCCGGCCAGGACCGGACTGACGGCGGCCAGCACCACGGCGAACCCGGCCAGGGTCCACCCCGAGCGCAGCACGATCAGGGCGCACTGCACGAGCTGCACCGGGGTGTCCTGACCGGACTGCTGCGCCAGCCGCAGGCGGTCGAGCCGGGCCGGGTCCTCGTAGAGGCCGAGGCCGGGGTGGGCGTTGACCGCCGCGAACAGGCGGTCCTGCGCGGTCAGTGCCACCGCCCGGGAGAGCACGCCCTGGCAGAGGCCGTCGACGTACGGCACGAGCGCCAGCACCACGCCGATCACGGCGAGTGCGGCGGCGGGGGCGGTGACCGAGCCGGCGACCGAGCCGGCGGCACCGGTACCGGACCCGGCGCCGGTGAGCCGGTCGACGAGCTGTTTGGTCAGCCACGCCGCCGCGATCGGGCCGGTGGCCTCGACCGCGGCCAGCAGCAGGGTCGCGGCGAGGGCACGCCGGTGGGCCCCGAGGGCGAGCCGCACCGCCGTCGCCGTGACCCGGCGCCGAGTGGGCTCCGCACGGCCCGGATCCGGCCGCTGCGTGGAGTCCGTCATGCGACCGGCTGGGGCTTGATCCCCGCCTTGGCGATGAGCTCCGGCATGCTGACCGCCGACCAGCTGATCGCCATGCCCGCGGCCGTGTCGTCGAGACCGCAGACCAGGGGCAGTCCGTCCACCCGGAAGACGTCGGTCCACGGCGTGATGTGCGGGTCCTTGGGGCCACCGACGACGACCCGGGCCACAGGGTCCAGGGCCTGGGCGAAGCGCGCGTTGTCCTCGGGGGTGCCGTCGGACAGGACGGCGAGCACGCGGTCACGCCCGCCCGGCTCCTGGGCGGCGTGCCCGGCGACCAGCGGCAGCAGTTCCTCGCAGGGCGCGCAGCCGGGCGCGAAGAAGGCGACGAGGGTGGGCCGGCTGCCGTCCGGGATGTCCAGCACCGTACCGGCCGTGAGCCGGTGGGCATCGGTGATGCCGGTGGGCCGGGCGGGCGCGGCGGCTGTGCGGGGGCGGGCCTCGATCTCCTTCAGGCGGCGGATGACGCCGTAGAGGAGGAGGAGGTTGAAGAGGCCGAGGACCAGGCCGAGAACCGAGAGTCCGAGGGACATGGGAGCTCCTACCGGGTGGGAGTGTCGAGGACGCGGGGCGTGCTGGAAGGGACGGCGGTGCCTTCGGGGACGGCGGTGGCCTCGGGCTCGGCACCGACGGGCGGAGCGAACAGGTCGGCGATGTCGTCCAGGCCGATCACGACGACGGCCAGCACCAGGCCCGCCGCGACGGCCACCACCAGCCCGCCGCCCTCGGCCCGTCCGGGGCCGGAGGCGGCCAGGGCCAGGGCCAGCGCGCCGACGGCGGCCAGCAGCAGTGCGGCGTTCCTCGCCAGGTGCAGGGCGCCGAGGGGGCGCCCGGTACGGCCGAAGCAGGCGCAGGCGATGGGCGGGCCGTCGCCGGTCACGGCCCGGAGCACGCCGAGGGTGAGCGCGGTCAGCAGCAGCGCGGCGAGCAGCAGCCCGGCGGTCCCGAGCGGGGTACCGGGCAGGAACAGCAGGACGGCGGCCGTCACCTCCGCCGCGACCGTCAGACGGGCCAGCGGGCGGCGGACGCGCGCGCGGATGCCCATGTCGGAGAGCGTGGTCAGGAACGCCCGGAATCCGGCGGGGCGGGCCTTGCCCGCGGCGGACGTGGTGAAGACGACCGCCAGCAGGATGTGAGATGTCGTCAGCAGGCCGTGCATGGGACTCCTCTGCGTGATCGGGCGCGGTCCCGCGACGCGGTGCGGAGGGACCGGACCGGGCGGGCTTGAACTGAACGGGGCCGAACTGAACGGGGTCGAACCGAACGGGCCGGACGTGGGCCGGCGGATGCGCTGTGCGCCGGGGGTGGGTCAGCCCGCCAGCAGTTGGCGGTGCAGCCGTCCCAGGGAGGGATCGGGCTCGGTGCCGAGCTCGCGCCGGAAGACGGTGCGCGCCGACTCGAAGGCGTCCGTCACCCGGCCCGGCTCCCCGAGGTCGTGATGGGCGCTCAGCACCAGCAGCCAGCTGCGGATGCGCAGCGGCTCCGTCGCCAGCACCTGCCCCGCCGTCCGCAGGGCGGAGTGCGGCCGGCCCATCCCCAGCCAGGCTCCGGCGAGGTCCTCGGTGGCGCGGACGCGCTCGGCGTCGAGGACGCGCAGCGGGCCGTCGAGCATGCCGTACCGCTCGACCCCGGGCGCCGCGTGGTCCGAACTCCACAGGGCCAGTGCGGTGGTGAGGAGTTCGACGGCGCGCGGCGGGTCGGCGGAGACCGCGGCCCGGCCCCGGTCGGCGAGGCGCTCGAACACCAGGTGGTCGGCCGCGTCCGGGCCGGCCCGGAGCTCGTAGCCGCCCTGGTGGCTGATCAGGGGGGTGGACGCGGGGAGACGGCGGCGCAGCAGGTGGGCGTACGAGCGCAGGTTCGCGACGGCGGAGCGGGGCGGTTCGCCCGCCCACAGGGCGTCCATCAGGGTTTCGATGGACACCACCCGCCCCGGCTGGAGCAGGAGCGCGGTGAGGAGCGCGCTCGGCTTGGCGCCGCGCAGTGGCCCGGAGTGCGTGCCGTGGCGGATCTCGATCGGTCCCAGGATGCGTAACAGTGGTTCCTGCATGTGAGCTCCCCGTCGGTGACGTCGTCGGCTCAGCGGAGGCGTCGATCGAACAGGACGCGCTTCCCCCGACGTTCACCATATTGTCGAAGCGCTTCGAACGTAACCCTGGTAACGCGTGGCACCTCGGATCGCTCTGGATCAGGACGGGAGGGGGTGGGATCAGGACGGAGCGGCCGAAACGCGGCGGGATCGTCGAAGCGCTTGACCGAGGCGGCGCGAGGCGGCCCGGGACGGCCCGAGCCGGGCCGTGCGGCTGCACGACCCGGCTCGGTTGGGTACTTCACGTACTTCGCGTACTTAACGCACTCCGGTCAGCGGGCGCCGAGGAGGTGCTCCAGGGCGAGCTGGTCCAGCTGCTCGAAGGCCATGCCGCGCGCGGCGGCGGCGTCGACGTCGAAGTCCTCGAAGGCGGCGCGGTCCGCGAGCAGGCCGGTCAGGCCGTCCTCGGCCGTCGGGAGGGCGAGCTCGGGCAGCCGGGAGGCGGCGAGCGCGGCCTGCACCTCGGGGTCGGCCCGGAACGCGCGGGAGCGCTCCGCCAGCAGCAGGTAGTTGCGCATGCAGCCGGCCGCCGAGGCCCAGACGCCGTCGAAGTCCTCGGTGCGCGGCGGCTTGAAGTCGAAGTGCTTCGGGCCCTCGTAGCCGGCCGACTCCAGCAGGTCGACCAGCCAGAACGCCTGCCGGAGGTCGCCCGCCCCGAAGCGGAAGTCCTGGTCGTACTTGATGCCGGACTGGCCGTTGAGGTCGATGTGGAACAGCTTGTCGTGCCACAGGGCCTGGGCGATGCCGTGCGGGAAGTTGAGCCCGGCCATCTGCTCGTGGCCGACCTCGGGGTTGACGCCGACCCGGTCCGGGCGCTCCAGCGAGTTGATGAACGCCAGGGCGTGGCCCACCGTGGGCAGCAGGATGTCGCCGCGCGGCTCGTTGGGCTTGGGCTCGATCGCGAAGCGCAGGTCGTAGCCCTGCTGCTCGACGTACTCGCCCAGCAGGTCGAAGGCCTCCTTCAGGCGGTCCAGCGCGGTGCGCACGTCCTTGGCCCCGCCGGACTCGGCGCCCTCGCGCCCGCCCCAGGCGACGTAGACGGAGGCGCCGAGCTCCGCGGCGAGGTCGATGTTGCGGATCGTCTTGCGCAGCGCGTAGCGGCGGACGTCGCGGTCGTTGGCGGTGAAGGCGCCGTCCTTGAACACCGGGTGGGTGAACAGGTTGGTGGTCGCCATCGGGACCTTCAGCCCGGCGGTGTCCAGGGCGGAGCGGAAGCGCTTGACGGTGGCCTCGCGGGTGGCGTCGTCCGCACCGAACGGGATCAGGTCGTCGTCGTGGAAGGTGACGCCGTAGGCACCGAGTTCGGCCAGTCGCTGCACGGTCTCGACCGGGTCGAGGGCGGGGCGGGTGGCGTCGCCGAAGGGGTCGCGCCCCTGCCAGCCGACGGTCCACAGACCGAAGGTGAACTTGTGCGCGGGGGTGGGGACGAGCTGGTCGCTGGCCATGGAGCGGCTCCGATCCGTGCCGGGGGGTATTTGTCAGGGCTCTCAACAAATTAGTATGCCGGAACGCTAGAAGGAACCCCAACCGGAGGAAGACATGGCTGAGAATCGCGTCGTGATCGGCGTCGACAGCTCGACGCAGTCCACCAAGGCCCTCGCCGTCGACATCGACACCGGCGCCGTCCTGGGCCAGGGCCGCGCCCCGCACACCGTCAGCCCGGGCGCCGGCCGGGAGAGCGATCCGGAGCAGTGGTGGGAGGCGTTCGGCAAGGCCGTGGCGGGCACGGGCTGGGCCGACCGCGCGGCCGCCGTCTCGATCGGCGGCCAGCAGCACGGCCTGGTCACCCTGGACGCCTCCGGAGCGCCGGTCCGCCCCGCGCTGCTCTGGAACGACGTCCGGTCCGCCCCCCAGGCCGCCGAGCTGCGGGCCGCGATCGGCGCCGAGGAGATCGCCCGCCGCACCGGCAGCGTGCCGACCGCCGCCTTCACCGCCGCCAAGTGGGCCTGGCTGCGCGCCAACGAGCCCGCCGCGGCCGACCGCGTCACCGCCGTCCGCCTCCCGCACGACTTCCTGACCGAACGGCTGACCGGCGAGGCCGTCACCGACCGCGGCGACGCCTCGGGCACCGGCTGGTGGGGCCCGGACGGCTACGACCGGGACATCCTGGCCCGCATCGGCCTCGACCCGGCCCTGCTGCCCGAGGTCCTCGCCCCGGGCGCGCGGGCCGGCCTCGTCGGCGCCGGGACACCGCTGCGCCCGGGCACGCCGGTGGCGACCGGCACCGGCGACAACATGGCCGCCGCCCTCGGACTCGGCCTGCGCCCCGGGCAGCCGGTGCTCAGCCTCGGCACCTCCGGCACCGTCTACGCCGTCGGCCGGGCCACGCCCGCCGACCCGAGCGGCACCGTCGCGGGCTTCGCCGACGCCCTCGGCGGCTGGCTGCCGCTCGCCTGTACGCTCAACTGCACCCTCGCCGTCGACCGCCTCTCCGCGCTCCTCGGCCGTGGGCGCGAGGAGGTCGAGGACGGCGGCACCGTGGTCGTGCTGCCCTACCTGGACGGCGAGCGCACCCCGGACCTGCCCGGCGCGTCCGGCCTGATCCACGGGCTGCGCCACGACACCACCCCGGGGCAACTGCTCCAGGCCGCCTACGACGGCGCCGCCCACGCGCTGCTCACCGCCCTGGACGTGGTGCTGCGCGAGGGCGGCGTGGACCCGGCGGGCGACGAGCCGCTGCTGCTGATCGGCGGCGGCGCCCGCGGGCAGGCCTGGCAGCGGACCGTGCTGCGGCTCTCCGGCCGGGCGGTCCAGGTGCCCGAGGCGCAGGAGCTGGTCGCGCTCGGCGCGGCCGCCCAGGCCGCGGCCCTGCTCACCGGCGAGCCCGCCGACGAGGTGGCCCGCCGCTGGCGGACCGCCGAGGGCCCGGTGCTGGCGCCCGTGGCACGGGACGAGGCCGCACTCGAACGGATCGGCGATACCCTGCGTCGGGCCGGAGCCTTGCAGGGAGCCCCGGCCGAGGACCAGTAGGAGGGGGCGGCACGTGACAGTGGTCGGCAGGGCGGGGAGCGGTCGGGGGAGCGGACCGGCGTCGCAGCAGGACATGCGGCGGCAGAACCTCTCGGTGGTCCTCGGCGCGGTCGCCGCGCACGCCCCGCTCTCCCGCGCGGACGTCGCCGGGCGGGTCGGGCTGACCAGGGCGGCCGTCTCCTCGCTGGTCGACGAGCTGATCGGCCGCGGCACGCTGACCGAGGCGGCGGCCACGGCCAGCGGCCGGGTCGGCCGGCCCGGCCGGGCGCTGGCCGTGAGCGGCGAGGGCCCGGCGGGCCTCGGCCTGGAGATCGGCGTCACCCACCTCGGCGCGTGCGTGGCGGACCTGCGCGGCGAGCCGAGGGTGTGGCGCCTGGTGGAACGGGCCAACGCCGGCCGGCCCGCCGGGCAGGTCCTGGCGGAGGCCGCGGCGCTGGCCGCCGAGGCGGAGGCCGAGGCCACCGCCCTCGGGCTGCGCGTCCGGGGCCGCGTCCTGGCCGTCCCGGGCGTGGTGCCGAACGAACCGGGCGGCGTGGTCGAGCGCGCGCCCAACCTCGGCTGGCAGGGCGTCCGGGTCGCCGACCACTGGCCCGACCCGGACACCGTTCCCGAGCCGGAGAACGAGGCCAACCTCGGGGCGCTGGCCGAGTACTGGAACGTCGAGCGGGCCGCGGAGACCTTCGTGCACGTCTCCGCCGGGGCCGGGGTCGGCGCCGCCCTGGTCATCGAAGGGCGACTGTTCCGGGGCGCCCGCGGCTTCGCCGGCGAACTCGGCCACATCCCCGTCCACCCGGACGGTCCCGCCTGCGCCTGCGGCGCCCGCGGCTGCCTGGAGCAGTACGCGGGGGAGGCGGCGGTGCTGCGCGAGGCCGGCCTCGCGCAGCACGGCGGGCAGGGCGACCCGGTCCCCCTGCTGGCCGAGCGGGCGGGCGCCGGGCACCCGCCGACCCTGGCGGCACTGGACCGGGCGGGCCGCGCCCTCGGCCTGGCCCTCACCTCCGCCGTCGACCTCGTCGACCCGGACGGCCTGGTCCTCGGCGGTGCCTACGCCGAACTCGCCGACTGGCTGCTGCCGTCGGTGCGCGCCGAACTGGCCGACCGGGTGACCGTCCGGCCCTGGGCCCCGGAGGCGCTGCGCCCGTCCGCCCAGGGCCGGCGCGGTCCGCTTCTGGGGGCGGCGCTGACCACGGTCCGCCGGATCATGGCCGACCCGACCCTGCTGCCCGCCTGCTGACCGGGGCCCGCCTGCTGACCGGGCCCCGGCACGCGGTCAGCAGGCGCTCAGGTGTGCGCGGTCAGTCGTGCTCGACCACGACCATCGCGTGCCCGTCCGGGGTGGTCACCCGCACGTGGACGTACTCGCCGTCGTGCTCCCAGGGCAGTTCCAGCCCCGCGGGCTGCAGCCGCACCGAGCGCGGCGCGGTGGCGAGCCGGACGGAGACGGGGACGTCGAGCAGCGGGAACGGGTCGTGCACCAGGTCCAGCTCCGGGGTCTCGCGGGCCGGGATGAAGCTGATCAGGTGCACCACCGTGCCGGCGGCGGTGCGCTGCGCGGTGGCCTCCAGGTGGACCGGCCCGCCGGCGCGGACCAGCGGGTCCGGGAGGAGCCGGTCCAGGGCCGCGCCGAGGAGGTGGCGGTACGTTTCGAGGCCGTGCTCGTGGAACGCCTCCAGCAGCGGGACGGTCACCGCGGCCACCCCGTCGGCGACGGCGACGGCCACCTCACCGGTCGGGTCGGCCGGGGGAGTGTAGGAGTGGCCGCAGAACTTGTCCCAGGAGCGCGGGAAGTAGGGCGCCACCACGTTGGCCAGGACCTCGGCACCGGGCCGCGCGTGGGCGGCGAGCCGGGCGCCGTAGCTGATCACCGGGAAGTCCTCGGGCACGCCGGGGACGCCCTGGCAGGCCAGGAAGGACTCGCCGGCCGGCGCCGGTGCCAGGCCCTCGACCGGGAGGTCGGGAAGGGCGGGCTCGGTGCCGTTCTTGAGCAGCGCCGGTCCGACCAGCAGCACGCCGCCGCCGGCCTGCCGGTACGTCTGCAGGCGCTCCGCCAGGGCGTCGTCGACCGGCGTGGTCTCCGGCACCACGACCGCCCGGTAGCCGCTCAGGTCGGCCGTCGGCGGGACCACGTCGAACTGGGCGCGCAACTGCTGGAGCGCCCGTACCGCGCCCATGTTGCTCGCGCCGGGGTTGTCGCCCAGGGCGGGGTCGACGACCACGGCGAGCTCGCTGACGACCTTGGCCTCGTCCAGGAAGGGCTCGCAGCGGGCGACGTGCCCGTAGACCGAGCCGATCAGGTCGTACGCCGCCCGGGCCGGCACCCCGCGGGGGTGCAGCACATCGCCCACGCCGCTGGTCAGACCCTGGGCGAGCATCTGGCTGCACTCGTAGAGCAGGGCGGCGTGCGGCTTGAGGGCGGCGTTGTCCCCCCAGCTCTCGTGGAAGCGCCCGGTGTGGCTGAGGACGGGCAGCCCGAACGGGCGAACGTAGCGGGCCACGTAGGGCAGGAAGGCGTAGCCCCAGCCGCCGGTGGGCAGCCCCTCGACCTCGACGTGGTGGAGGTACTTCTGCTCCTCGGCCAGCCCGGTCTTCGGGCGGCTGTTGAACCAGACGCCCTGGACGGCGTCGGCGGGCAGGGCCTTCTCCACCATCGCGGAGTAGCGGGCCATGTAGCGCTGGGCCACCAGGTTCGCGTAGCGGTTCCGGTGCTCGGCCTCGGCCGGGTCCAGCCCCTCGCGGCGCATCCCGTCCACCGCCCAGCGGCTCACGCTGGGCTGGTTCCAGCACATGTCGATGAAGATCCCGTCGACCGGGGCGAAGCGGCGCAGCACCTCGTCCAACTGGTCGGCGAAGTAGTCGGCGTAGGGGCTGGACATGTCGAGGATGTTCCAGGCCGCGTCGAACGCGGAGGTGCTCCAGCGGGCGAGCTTCAGGTCCTCGCCGAGCGCGATCCACTCGGGGTGCTCCCGGGCGGCGTGCTCGTCGACCTGGAGGGAGAGGTAGATCGGCGCGCGGATGCCCACGGAGTGCAGGGCCTCGACCTGTTCGGCGAGCAGGTCGAGGTCGGGGGAGAGCCCGGGGTGGCGCTCCGGCCGGTCGGTCCCGTAGTAGAGGCGGCCGTGGTGGCACTTGGCGAAGACGGTCACGCTGTCGACCTGGGCGTCCCGGAAGGTCCGGGCGAAGGTCACCGGGTCGAAGTCGCGGCCCACGTCGGGGACGTCGGGGCCGGTGTGGAAGTCCAGGTGCACCGTGCGGCGCGGGAAGCGGGTGGGTACGAGAGCGTTCACATCACCTTGAGTCATGGGATTGATTTAAGGAGGCGTGCGCCGGGACGTCCAGAGGGTTTGTAAGGCGGCTTGCGAAATTCCTGGTCGGAGCGGTGAAATGGCCGGTGCGGCGGGTCGGCCCTGCGGCCGGGGACGGGTGTCCCTTCTCGGACATGGGATCTCTTGCTACGTTGGCGCGGTGTCGCCGAGGAGCCGCGGCCGTCCTGCCGCCCACGTGCGAGCCCGCTTGCCCGCTCTCCCGCCGCTCTCCGAACCGGCGCCGCTAGCCGAACAGGCGCCGCTGGATCTCCTGGCGGTAGTCCTCCAGCGTCCGGTCGAGGTGCACTACCGTGGCCGCGGCCGCCTCCTCGGGCCGGCCGTCGCGGATGGCGCGGTAGATCGCCTCGTGCTCCTCGACCGCGGCCTTGGCGGCCTCGCCGAGCATGCCGTGGATGCCGATGGCGCTGGAGTGGCGCTGCAGCCGGCGGGCGTCGCGCACGGCGCTGAGCAGGAAGGCGTTGTGCGCCGCGGTGGCCACGGCGGTGTGGAAGTCGTCGTCCGCCTGGTTGAACACGTCGACCTGGTTGTGGAGCACCCCGTGCCGGCACTGCTGCATGGCGACCTCGATGGTGCGCAGCTCGGCCGGTGTGGCGCGGGTGGCCGCGAGACTGCTGGCGGCCGTCTCCTGCACCTTGCGGAACTCGAAGAGCATGAGGACGTGGTCGAGGTCGACGGGGCGGAAGAACCCGCCCCAGCGGCTGGTGATGAGCATGCCCTCGTCGTCCGCGACGAAGAGGCCGCGCCCCTTGTGCGCCCGGACGCGGCCGAGCGCGGAGAGGATCTTCACGGCCTCCCGGACCACCGCCCGGCTGGTGTTCAACGTCTTCGCCAGGTCGTGCTCGGTGGGCAGCCGGTCGCCCGAGACCAGTCGCATGTCGGCGATGTACTCGAGGATCTGCTCCGACACGATCTCGTACCCGGGCCGGTAGTCCCGACGCTCCTCGCCCGAGCCGGCCACCGCTGCCGCGGGAGAGGCCTGCGCGGGCACGGCCGCCTCGGTCGTGGGCGTGTCGTTCATCTGTCAGGCCTCCGATGTGGCTGGCGCGCGGGGCGAGTTGTCGCTGCTGAGCTGGCGTTGAGCCGGCTCATCGTACCGCAGGCAATCATAAGTAGGACTCATTTGCCAAGATCTGCGGGCTTGAATTCCAAGGGCGAAATGGGGCAAAAACGGACAAAGTGGTCGAGGTTACGTTACGGCGATGAGTCATCAGACCGAAACTGTTCTAAATAGGTCTGCGAGAACCCTTGACGGGCGTCTCGATAGGGCGGCTAATTTATCCAACCGAAGGCGGCAGTGGATCGGCCGCCCTCGGTACCGACGCCCGAGCGGGACGGCCCGGCGTCGCCCCCACCCCCATCTCCCGACCTGTTCGGGGCCTCTGCAGTGGAGTCGATGATGACTGTCAACAAGCCTCAGACCGGCCCGCAAGCTGTGTCCGGCAAGCGCCGCGCGGTGCTGCTGGCCGCCTGTGCGGCCACCCTGGCCATGACCGTGACCGCCTGCGGCAGCAGCACCCCCGCCACCACCACCAAGGACGGCTTCGCCCAGGCCGCCCAGACGGACGGGGCGCTGACGGTCTGGGTCGACGCGACCCGGCTGGCCGCGGCGAAGCAGTACCAGGAGCTGCACCCGGAGGTGAAGCTCGACATCGTCACCTACGACGGTGACGCCAACGGGTCGAACTACCTCCAGACCAAGGTCCAGCTGTTCAACCGCACCAAGAAGGGCTGGCCGGACGTCGTCTTCAGCTCCCAGAACAACGAGGCGACCTGGGCGGTCGACGCGGGCTTCGCGGCGCCGCTCGACAAGGGCCTGATCCCGGCGGACACGCTGAGCGGGTTCGCCAAGGGCGCCAATGACGTCTGTACGGTCAACGGCACCGTCTACTGCCTGCGCAACGACCTCTCGCAGGCGGTGCTCTGGTACAACGCGCCGCTGATGCAGCAGTTCGGCTACACCGTCCCGAAGACCTGGGAGGAGTACCAGGCTCTGGGCGAGAAGGTCGCCGCCGAGCACCCGGGCTACCTGGTGGGCGACGCCGGCGACTCCTTCACCCCCGAGATCTACCTCTGGGCGAGCAAGTGCGGGGCCAACCAGATCACCGGCGCCAAGGCCGTCACGGTGAACACCTCCGGTGAGAACTGCACCAAGATGGCCAAGCTCATGGACGGGCTGATCAAGAACAAGTCCATGTCCACCAGCGGCGTCTTCAGCACCGAGTTCAGCAAGAACCAGGCCGACAAGGTCCTGCTCATGCCCGGCCCGGCGTGGTTCGGCGGCGCGGTGTTCAAGGACACCCTGAAGACCCCGGACAAGACGATCGGCGTGGCGCCGATACCCCAGTGGCAGGGCGAGACCTCGCCGTCCACCGGCAACGTCGGCGGCGGTACCTGGCTGCTCTCCCAGCACTCCACCCACCTCAAGGCGGCCACCGACTTCCTGAAGTGGGTCACCACCGACAACGCCTACCAGGGCGAGAAGGCCCCGGGCTTCCCGGCGTACGCGCCCGCCGCCGAGAACTGGCTGAAGGCGCAGGCCACCAACGGCTACTTCGTCGGTGACCTCGGCGCGCTCAAGGACGCCTCCTCGCAGGTGTGGTCGGGCTGGGGCTCGGGCCAGTTCAGCCAGGAGGGCATCTGGGCCGCGACCGTCAAGCCCGGCCTGACCCAGGGGCAGGGCATCGCCTCCCTGCTGCCCGCCTGGCAGGACGCGATCGTCAAGCACGCGCAGTCGTACGGATACAAGGTGTCGTCGTGACGCTCACCTCGTCCCGGGCCGGCTCGGCCCGGCGCCTCAGTGGCGCCGGGCAGGGCCGGGCCGGCCTGGCCTTCGTCGCCGGCTACGCGATCCTGCTGGTCGCCTTCGGCGTCCTCCCGATCGGCTACGCGGTGTACTTCGCGTTCACCGACGCGGGGGGCACCTTCACCGGCTTCTCCAACTTCATCTCCACGGCGCAGGACTTCCGGTTCGTGGACGCGGTCGGCCACGTGGCGCTCTACCTCCTGTTCTGGCTGGTCTCGCTGGTGGTGTTCGTGGTGGGCCTGGCGCTGCTGCTGCACCGCCTCTCCTCCGCGCCGGCCAGCAAGGTGCTCCGCTTCCTGTACTACATCCCCGGGGCCCTCGCGGGCGCCGCGAGCGTGCTGGTGTGGCTCTTCATGCTCGACCCGACGGTGAGTCCGGTCAGTTCGCTGCTGGGGATGCTGGGCTTCGACACCTTCGGCGCGGTCATCGCACCCGGCAACCTGCCGGTGCTGTTCACGGCCATCGCGTTCTGGACCGGGGCCGGCGGCTGGATCGTCGTCATGTACGGCGCGCTCAACAACATCCCCCAGGACGTCCTGGAGGCCGCGCGGATCGACGGCGCGGGCGCCTGGCACACCGCCTGGCACGTGCAGATCCCCATGCTCCGCAAGTGGATCGTCTACATGGTGATCCTCGCCTTCGCGGGCGGCGCCCAGCTCTTCGTGGAGCCGCAGCTGCTCTCCCTCGCGAGTGTGGGCGTGGCCGGCCGCGACTACTCCCTCAACCAGCTGACCTACGACTTCGCCTTCCAGATGAACAACATCAACGGCGCGGCCGCGGTCTCGATGGAGCTCCTGGTCGTCAGCGCGGCGGCCGCGGGCATCTTCGTCGCACGGTCGGGGTTCTTCGATGCCGACTAAGTCCTCCTCTGCCAGTCCAGTGGCGGTCACGCCACGCACGGAACGGGAACCAAGCGTCATGAGCCCAACTCAGCCCCGGGCGTCCCGGTGGGGGCACCAGCCCATACGGCGGACGTCGTCCCGGCTGCTGGTCGGTGCCGTACTCGCGGTGTTCGCGGTGTTCTTCGTGCTCCCGGTGGTCTGGCTCGTCCTCGCGGCGACCAAGACCGACCAGCAGCTCGTCCACGGCCACCCGCTCTCCTTCGGCTCGTTCCAGGCGCTGAAGGCCAACTGGGACGCGCTGACGGCCTTCCAGGACGGCGCGATCCTGCAGTGGCTCGGCAACTCCGCCGTCTACTCGGTGATCTCCCTGGTCATCACGCTCTGCGTGTCGGTGCCGGCGGGATACGCGCTGGCGATGACCGAGTTCCGCGGCCGGCGGCTCCTGCTGGTCTCGACCCTGATCGTGATGCTGATGCCGAGCGCCACGCTGGTGGTGCCGCTCTTCCTGGAGATCAACGCGGCGCGCCTGATCGGCACGATGTGGTCGATCATCCTGCCGTACGCGTTCTATCCGTTCGGCGTGTACCTGACGTACATCTACTTCAGCACCGCCGTCCCGAAGGACCTGCTGGCGGCCGCGCGGATGGACGGCTGCTCCGAGGTCGGGGTCTTCCGGCACGTGGCACTGCCGCTGGCGACACCGGTCATCGCGCTCGTGGGCTTCTTCAGCTTCGTCGCCAACTGGACCAACTACTTCCTGCCCTACGTGATGCTCCCCGAGAGCGACCAGATGCCGATCCAGGTGGGCGTCGGCAACCTGCTCAGCAGTGTGCCGCAGTTCAACCCGACCGCCGGTTCGCTCGCGATCGAGCGCCCGCAGCTGGCCCTCGCGACGCTGGTCGCCATCACGCCGGTCCTGGTCGTCTTCCTCTTCGCCCAGCGCTTCCTGGTCAGCGGGATGCTCGCCGGCGCCACCAAGGAATAACGACCGTACCGTCACCCCGAACGGAGATCCTCCCCATGTCCCTCAGCTCCACCGAACCCTCCCCGGGTGAGGACCCCGCAGCCGTCCCGACCGAGATCCGGGCCGGGGTGCCGCTGCTCGAACCGCCCGGCTGGGCGGTGGCGCAGCGCGCGCTGTTCGACCTGCTCGACCACGGCTGGCGCAAGTTCGCCCGGGACTTCACCGGTCCCGACGGCCGGCTGAACTACACCGGGCAGCTGACCACCCGTGACGGTGTGGACGACTTCTACGAGGTCTTCTTCAACTGGCCGCAGCTCTACCTGCTCGGCGGCGCCGACGACCTGCTGGACGCCAGTGCGAAGCACTGGGAGGGCGTGACCAAGCACCTCACCGAGCTGGACATGCTCCAGGACGAGTACGAGCGCGGCTACGACTGGTTCCACCAGGGCGAGAGCCTGCTCCTGCTCTACTTCCTCTGCATGGCCGACCCCGAGCGCTGGTCCGAGCGCGCCCTGCGGTTCGCCGAGCTGTACGTGGACCCGGTCCACGGCAACTACGACCCCGAGGCCCGCATCGTCACCCGCCCGCACAACGGCAGCGACCGCGACCGGCAGGGCCTGTCCGACGGCGAGGTCTACCCGTGGCTGCAGAAGGAAGCGGACACCTACGGCTACCCGCTCGAATGGCTCCCCGAGGCGCAGGACGGCCCGTACCCGCTGTCGTCGGACCCGCGGCTCGGCGCGCAGATGCGCGAGCGCATGGGCGTCGGCGACACCGCGGTCAACCTCGCGGTGGCCGGCCTGGTGCTCAACGCCTGGATCCTGTCCGGCGAGCAGCGCTACCGGGACTGGATCGTCGAGTACGTCGGCGCCTGGCGGGAGCGCACCGAGGCTAACGACGGCGTCCTCCCGGACAACGTCGGCCTGGACGGCGAGGTCGGCAGCCAGCTCGAAGGGCGCTGGTACGGCGGCCACTACGGCTGGTCCTGGCCGCACGGCTGGCACAGCGTGGGCCACGCGGCCTGCGTGGCGGCCCTCGCGGCGGCGGTGTCCACCGGGGAGGACGACTACCTCTCGATGGTCGGGACCACGCTCGACGACATGATCTCCCGGGCCAAGGTGATGCCCTTCGCCGAGGCGGACTCCAGCCTCCCGTCCAAGTGGGCGGTCGAACTCGCCGGGGACTTCGACAAGCCGACGCTCCACCTCCCGTTCCGGCGCAACGACTCCGGCTGGTTCGACTACAACCCGGTCACCCTGCCGGTGCCGATGGCGCTCTGGCACCACAGCGCCTCCGAGGAGGACCGCGCCCGCATCGAGAAGCTGCGCGAGGCGGACCCGCTCGACTGGAGCACCGTCCGCTCGTTCCGGGCCAAGGAGGAGTCCGGGCACGAGAAGGCCTGGTTCGCCTTTCTGGCCGGTGACGACCCCGGCTACCCCGAGCGGATCCTCGCCGCCGCGCAGGCGCAGGTCCGCCACCGGCTGCGGCGGATCGACCGCTACCGTGACCTGAAGGTGGACGAGGCGGACATCCACGTCTGGCAGCAGTGCAACCCGGTGGCCACCGAGGCCCTGGTCCAGTTGACCTGGGGCGGCCCCCAGGTGCTCTACAACGGCAGCATCCAGCAGGCCCGGCTGCGCTACCACGACGCCGAGGCCCGCCGCGCGGGGCTGCCGCAGGACGTGGCCGCCCTGGTCAGCTCCATCGACCCCGAGGCGACCACCGTCGAACTGGTGAACCTCTCGCCAGAGAAAGATCGGACGATTATCATTCAGGCGGGTGCGCTCGCCGAGCACACCATCGCCTCGGTCCGGTACACGACCTGTCCGGACGAGGGCTGGATCGGCGACATGTACGACTACGGCCACACCGAGCCGGTGGTCGGCGAGGCGGAGGCGGCCTGCGACGATACGTACCTGACGGTCCACCTACCCGCGTCCACCCGGATCCGGCTGGCGCTCCGGCTGGAGCTCCGCACCCGCACTCCCAGCTACCGTTCGCCCTTCGGTGCCTCGGCCGACGAGCCGAACGCCGAAACATCGGAGGAATCCGCATGAAGCGCTTCGCCCAGACCATCAAGCTCCGGCCGGAGTACCGCGAGGAGTACCTCGAACTGCACTCCGCCGTCTGGCCCGGAGTCGAGGCGGCCCTCCGCAAGGCGCAGATCCGCAACTACAGCATCTACCTCCACGGTGACGTGCTGTTCGCCTACTTCGAGTACCACGGCGAGGACTTCGAGGCGGACATCGCCGAGCTGGAGGCCGACCCGGTGACCCAGGAGTGGTGGAAGCGCACCGACCCCTGCCAGGAGCCCTTCCCCGACCGGGGCGACTCCCGCCAGTGGACCGAACTGCCCGAGGTCTGGCACCTGAGCGAACCCGGCGAGACCGCCGCCGGCTGACCCGCTCACTCCAGACAATCCCACCCGGAGCCCCCAGTGACCCCCACCCCGTCGCCCGCGCTCATCGACGCCCACCACCACCTGTGGGACCTCGCGCAGCGCCCGCAACCCTGGCTCGACGACCCGGACCTGGCAACGATCCGCCGGACGTTCAGCCCCGACGACCTGCGCGCCACCGCCACCCAGGAGGTGGCCGGCCGCCGACTGCACAGCACGGTGGTCGTGCAGTGCGTGCCGGACGTGCCTGAGACCGAGGACCTGCTCGCACTCGCCGAGCGGGAGCCGCTGATCGACGCCGTGGTCGGCTGGGTGGACCTCACGTCCCCCGCGGTCGGCGACGACCTCGACCGGCTGCTCGCCGGGCCGGGCGGCGGCCACCTCCGGTCGCTGCGCAGCCTGGTCCAGGGCGAGGCGGACCCGGAGTGGCTGCAGCGCGCGGACGTCGAGCGCGGGTTGGCGGCGGTGGGGGAGCGCGGGCTCGGCTACGACGTGCTCGTCCGCAGCCACCAGCTCGACCAGGCGGTCCGGCTGGCCGAGCGCCTCCCCGAGCTGCCCCTGGTGCTCGACCACGCGGGCAAGCCGGACATCGCCGGC
Organism: Kitasatospora misakiensis; assembly: GCF_042656005.1. Taxonomy (NCBI): domain Bacteria; kingdom Bacillati; phylum Actinomycetota; class Actinomycetes; order Kitasatosporales; family Streptomycetaceae; genus Kitasatospora; species Kitasatospora misakiensis. The sequence continues at coordinate 467,988 of NZ_JBHSOF010000001.1, forward strand.
GGCGAACTGGCAGGCTGGGAGGACGGGTTGCGGCGGCTGGCCGCTCACCCGCAGGTGGTCTGCAAGGTGTCGGGGCTGATCACCGAGGCCGACCACAAGAGCTGGACCACCGCCGACCTCCGTCCGGTCTGGGACGTCCTGCTCAGCGCCTTCGGCCCCGACCGGCTGATGTTCGGCTCGGACTGGCCGGTGGCGAACCTCGCGGGCGGCTGGAACCGCTGGGCCGCCACCGTCGACGAACTGCTCGAAGGGTGCTCCGCCGACGAGACCTCGGCGATCCTCGCCGGCACCGCCACCACCTTCTACCGCCTCACTCGTACCGACGAGACCTTGGGATCACGATGACGCTCGCTGTTCGCTACACGGCCGCCCGCACACTGGACACGGCTCCGGCCGAGCTGTCCGAGCCCGGTCCCGGCGAGGTGCTGCTCGCTCCCGCGTACGTGGGGATCTGCGGCACCGACCTGCACATCTTCCACGGCGACATGGACGCCCGGGTCGCCGCACCGGCCGTCCTGGGCCACGAGATGTCCGGCCGGGTGCTGAAGGTCGGCGCCGGGGTGGAGGACTGGCAGCCCGGCGACGCCGTGACGGTGATGCCGCTGCGCTGGGACGGCACCTGCCCGGCCTGCCTGAGCGGCCACCAGCACATCTGCCAGAACCTGGACTTCATCGGCATCGACTCGCCGGGCGCGATGCAGCAGCGCTGGACCGTTCCCGCGTCCACCCTGGTGCGCCTGCCCGCCGACCTCGACCTGGAGCACGCCGCCCTGGTGGAGCCCACCGCGGTGGCGGTCCACGACGTGGGCCGCGCCGCGGTGCTGCCCGGCGAGCGGGTCGTGGTCGTGGGCGGCGGCCCGGTCGGGATCCTGATCGCCCTGGTGGCGCGGGCGGCCGGCGCCGAGGTCCGGGTGGTGGAGCTCAGCGCCCACCGGCGGAAGCTGGCCGAGGAGTCGGGCCTCGCCACCTGGGATCCGGCGGCCGAGAACGTCGTCGAGGCGGTGCAGGAGTGGACCGGCGGCGCGGGCGCGGACGTCGCGTTCGAGGTGTCCGGAGCGGCGGCCGGCGTCGACACCGCGGTGGAGGTGCTGGGCGTGCGCGGCCGGCTCTGCCTGGTGGCGATCCACCCGCGGCCCCGCGAGATCAACCTGCACCGCTTCTTCTGGCGCGAGCTCACCCTGGTGGGGGCCCGCCTGTACGACCGCTCCGACTTCGAGCGGGCGGTGGCGCTCGTCGCCGACGGTACGATCCCGGCCGAGCGGCTGATCAGCAAGGTCGTGCCGCTGACCGAGGCGCCCGAGGCCTTCGAGGCCCTGGAGGGCGGCGGCGACGTGATGAAGATCCTGGTGGACTGCACCGGCGAGACCGAGGGAGCGAGCGCATGAACGCCTTCGACCTGACGGGCAGGCTCGCCGTCGTCACCGGAGCCCGCCGCGGTATCGGCCGGGCCATGGCCCGCGCGCTGGCCGAGGCCGGCGCGGACGTCATCGGCGTCAGCGCCAACCTGGAGCAGAGCGGAAGCGAGGTCGAGAAGGACGTGCTGGCCGCGGGCCGCACCTTCGAGGCGATCCGGACCGACTTCGCCGACCCGGACGCGGTGCGGGCCCTGGGCGCGGACCTCGCGGGCCGCGAGCGGCCGGTGGACATCCTGGTCAACAACGCCGGCACCATCCGCCGCGCACCGGCCGCCGAGCACCCGGACGAGGACTGGGACCAGGTGCTCCAGGTCAACCTGAGCGCGCAGTTCGCGCTCTCCCGGGCGGTGGGCGGGGCCATGGTCGCCCGCGGCCAGGGCAAGATCATCTTCACCGCCTCGCTGCTCAGCTTCCAGGGCGGCATCACGGTGCCCGGCTACACCGCCGCCAAGCACGGGGTCGCCGGCCTGACCAAGGCGCTGGCCAACGAGTGGGCCGGCCGCGGCGTCAACGTCAACGCCATCGCCCCCGGCTACATCGCCACCGACAACACCGAGGCGCTGCAGGCTGACCCGGTGCGCAGCAAGTCGATCCTGGAGCGGATCCCGGCCGGCCGCTGGGGCCGCGCCGACGACCTGGCCGGCGCCACCGTCTTCCTGGCCTCGGACGCCGCCGCCTACGTCCACGGCACCGTCCTGCCCGTCGACGGCGGATGGCTGGGCCGATGACCGCCGACCTGACCGCCGTGCTGGCCGGCGGCCGCGTGGTGCCGGTGCTGACCGTGCGCGCGCCGGCCACCGCGGGCCCGCTGGCCGAGGCGCTCGCCGCGGGCGGCGCCACCTGCGCCGAGGTCACCTTCCGTACGCCGGACGCCGAGCAGGTGGTCAAGGCGATGGCGGCCCACGGCGGCCTCGCGGTCGGCGCCGGCACCATCCTCGACCCCGAGCAGGCGGAGCGCGCGGTGGCGGCCGGGGCCGCGTTCATCGTCTCTCCCGGCTTCGACGAGGACGTCGTCGCCAAGTGCCGGGAGCTGGGGGTGCCCGTGGTGCCCGGCATCGCCACCGCCACCGAGCTGATGCGGGCCCTGCGGGCCGGCCTCGACACCGTCAAGCTCTTCCCCGCCGAGGCGATCGGCGGCCTGCGGGCGCTCCGTTCGCTCGCGGCGCCCTTCCCGGGCGTGCGCTTCATGCCGACCGGCGGGATCGGCGTCGACCAGCTGGCCGGCTACCTCGCCGAGCCCTCGGTGCTCGCCGTCGGCGGCAGCTGGATGGCGACGCCCGCGCACCTGGACAGCGGCGCCTACGCGGAGATCCGCCGCCTGACGGCCGAGGCCGTGGAGGTGGGCGGGCGATGACCGAGGTGGTGGCGCTCGGCGAGGTGATGCTGCGCTTCGACCCGGGGGAGGGGCGGATCAGCACCGCCCGCACCTTCCACGTGTGGGAAGGGGGCGGCGAGTACAACGTCGCCCGCGGGCTGCGCCGCTGCTTCGGCCGGCGGACGGCCGTCGTCACCTCGCTCGCCGACAACGCGGTGGGCCGGCTCGTCGAGGACCTGATCCTCCAGGGCGGCGTCGACACCTCGCTGATCCGCTGGGTGCCCGACGACGGCATCGGCCGCAGCGCGCGCAACGGCCTGAACTTCGTCGAGCGGGGCTTCGGCATCCGCGGCGCCCTCGGTGTCAGCGACCGCGCCCACACGGCCGCGTCCCAGCTCAGCGCGGGGGACGTCGACTGGGACGCGGTCTTCGCGGCGGGCGTGCGCTGGTTCCACACCGGCGGCATCTTCGCCGGCCTGTCCGACACCACCGCCGACCTCGCCGAGGAGGCGATGACGGCCGCCCGCCGCCACGGCGTCACCGTCTCGTACGACCCCAACTACCGCCCGAGCCTCTGGGCCGGCCGCGGGGGACCGGAGCGGGCCCGCGAGACGGACCTGCGGCTCGCCCGGCACGCCGACGTCATCGTGGGCGCCCTGGGGATGGCGGGCCGCCACCCCGGCGACGCGCGCTTCGGCGCCGACGAGGTGCCGGACGCGCTCGCCTCGGTGGCCCGTCTGCTCCCCGGGGCGCAGGTGCTGGCGACGACCCTCCGCGAAGTCCCATCGGCCGGGGTGAACGACTGGGGCTCGGCCGCGTGGTCGGCGAAGACCGGCACCGTCGTCGGCCCCAGCATGCCGGGACTGCACGTCCTGGACCGGATCGGCTCCGGTGACGGCTTCGCCGCCGGCCTGATCCACGGCCTGCTCGCCGACGCCCCGCTGGCGCGCGCCCTCGCCTACGGCACGGCGCTCGGCGCCCTCACCATGACGACGCCCGGCGACGTCGCCATGGCCTCGCTCGCCGAGGTCGAGGCACTGATCGCGGGTGCCTCCGCCGCCGTCAGACGCTGACCGCGGGCCCGGCCCTTTCCTACTTTTCGAAATCACATCTGCTGTCGCAAGGGGAGTACACATGAAACTGCTTCGGATCGGGGCACCGGGAGAAGAGGTCCCGGCGGTCCTCGGCGAGGACGGACGTGTGTTCGCCCTGTCGGGACTGACCGGTGACATCGACGGGGCGTTCCTCGCCGCCGGCGGCGTCGACAAGGTCCGCGCCGCCCTGGCCTCCGGCGAA